>PAEE01000065.1 GCA_002701145.1 Methanobacteriota archaeon | reverse complement strand
AATATCCAAATCTAGAACTATTGTTACAGAGGGATCCTCTGTACATCCGTTGATACGAAGGGGTCCCCTCGTGTATATGCAAATTATTCTTCTTCCCCGAGCAATGATTCTACATGTGATAAAATACTCATTTCACGACCATGTTTTGATGTTATAGAACTGTTATGGAAATTAGATATTTTGGCCAAGTCTTGCAGCGTTTTCATCTTCCATTTCTTATAATTTGATTTTGCAATTGCTGTGATTAGGAAAAGTGGAGTGCTGAGTATTATACAAGCAATTAGAATAATCCCATCACTTCCACATTCGAAGAAAGAGGGGACTTCTACTGCTGCACAACTGGAAGGTTTGTGATTAAAGATTAGCAGTGCTTCTAATAACAATCCAAATGACAGAATTATGATTCCTAGAACTTCAGGTACTTGATTAGGTTTGAAGTTTGATTTCTGAAGGATATACATCTGATGTGCGACCTTGATATCTGCTAGATCAAGATGCGCTTTTTGCTCTGAGACATCCCCTTCCATCATTATTAATACGGGCTGCTTTGGTATCAAGTTTTCACTATCAAAACCAATTTCTAAGTGGATTTGAAGAAAGCTAAAGGGTTCATCCGAATGGCAATTGTACACTTATTCGTCGTATAGGATACTTACTGATTGGTTAATATTGATGAAATCTTGACCATCATCATAACTTATCATCAATTCATGCACTTGGTATGTATTGAAGTGAATTGTATGCCAGTAATCGGATTCTCCGTCTCCCAACTGTGCACTTTTCTTTTGGCAAACGTCATTGTGTTCATCTACAATCGACCAAGATATTTGCACAGACTGTCCCCCTCCAATATTTTCGACTAAACTAGGGTTTTCGACGACAGAATATACTTCNATCATAACTGGNTTTTCTCCACCGTTAGATGGATTTGGGTCAAAAATCAACGTTGTTGGATTGTTAGTATCAGATTCAATCCACTCNATTCTTAAATCGATTCGGACTTCAATTGNTGTCTCTTTTTGTTCACCATCTTCATCGATAACAAACGCATTTACTTGGTATAATCCATGATTGGAGAACTCAACAACCACATTTGAATTAGAATTAGCATCGACTGTTACAGCGGAGCTGTTGTCCATCAAGTCGATTCCAAAGGTTACTAGTTTGTTAGATGAAGTTGTTTTTGAAAAATCAAAATTAATAGAGACTAGATTGGTAGAAACTAATTCACCATTAGAATATGATTCAACTATGGTGCCGTTGTTTTTGTCATAATCTACAACCAGTTCTAAATCGGTCTTATCCGCATCTTCGGATAGACATCCGGTAAGGTTGGCACAAACCAGTAGGACCATCACGACGATGAACTTGTTCGGCCCCATATCNATCTCGAACTTATGCTGATATAAAATTACAACCAAATCAGTTAGGGTTTGGNGTNCGCACCAATAACATGTGTAAAGCGATACCAACCGGCATCAACATAACTCCAAAGAACACAGATGTTGCAGCAATCCANCGNGGGGAATCTTGTTCCTCNCACCGCTTCCACATCCATCGTGTGACGAAGATATCTCCTGCCACCATGTGTGCCCAGGCTGCTGATGCTCCGGCCTTAGTTCCCATAATNGTCGCAAGCCCATCGAGAATTCCAGCAGGGTTTAGGAAGTCCTTGGAAAGGTCGACTAATCCTTGAGGCGCAGCAATAGTGGCTGCCCACCAAATCACAACCGGCCCGAGGAAGAACCACGGTCCATGCATGATTTTCTTAGTTAATTCATGATCTGGAAATACAAGCATTGCAAACCAGAACGGGCCAACCCACATCGTGGATAAGAAAAACGAATAGTCATACGCGTCCATATNGTCTAATCAGCAAGTTTTCTTTTAGTATCTCGTTTTTTCAATTAAAGAAACACTTCATTGGTCAAACGTGATTAATTTATTTTAATCTCGATATTACCTTCATGAACTCTGGTCTCATAGATACCGAGGTCCTTCTGGCGACTAAATTTCCCGACTAATTTACCATATGGTGGAAACAGAGGGAAAGGAGACCACTCCACTAATTCTCCATCATCAATTTTGTGAGTTGTCTGATGAAGTGGACAGCGTATACATCCATCTTTGACTTTACCTCCGTAAGCTAACGGCCATCGCATATGNCGGCAAAGAGCNTCAGTGGCGAAATATCCCTCTTCAGTTTGNCCAATCAGGACTAACTTCTTAGCAACTGTACGCATTTTCTTTTTTCCAACTTTCAGTTTACTTTGTTTTATTGCCACATGCCACATGATTCTATCTCCTTATGCTAGTACTTCGGACATGCCGCCGTCAAGATGCATTATTTGTCCGGTGTAATTATCAGGTGCCCCTGTAAGTAACCAATGGATACTAGTGGCAATCTCATCCGCTTGGTTTATTCTCTTCAGTGGAATCTTTTCGGCCGATGCTTCTCTCATTGCGTCCGAGCGAAGAATGGTAGCGGCGAGTCTAGTATCAGTAAGACCTGGTGCAACTGCATTGACTCTAATTCCCCTCTTTGCATATGTAGCGGCTGCTGAGCGTACCATTGCCTCAAGTCCACCCTTGGCTGCTGCAATTGCCTCATGGTTGACCAAACCTAGGCTTCCTGCTACGCTTGAGACAAAGACCATACGGCCACCACCTGATTTCAACATGGATTTACCTGTTAATGATAATGTTAGGAAGGCACTTGTGAGGTTTGTCCGGATCACTTCTTCGAATGCATCCAGCTTCAATGCATGAGGTGGTCTGATTACAATAGAACCAACAAAATGTGCAACACCCGAGATTTGGCCGTCACCTTTGGAAGCCGCATCTTCGATTGCTGACAATACNGACTCTTGGTCCAGTGCATCTCCTTCAACAAGACCAGCGCCTCTTGCTACAAGCCCTTCCACTCTCGAGACATCTCTGGCTAACAGGGTCACTTGGTTTCCTTCATCAAGCAATTTTGACGCAGTTACCAGCGCAATGTCGCTACTACCACCAATCAACAAATATGATTTTGACATAATCTGAGATTTTTCAATTCATATTTATACTGATGTTCACATTCAACAAAGAGCAAAACCAATTGGNAAATAACACGCATTTATATNCGGTAATACANNATTATTGGTNNTAANAAGGNGNNTTNAACATGAANATNGGTATCTTCGATAGAGCAGTAAGATTACTTACTGGGCTTGGAGTGGTACTATTTGATTATGTTTCAAGCGCTAGTTGGGAAGTTATATTCCTCTTGTTTGGAACTTGGAGCGTATTGACCTCTGTTTTTGGCTGGTGCCCTTTTTACAAAGTGTTTGGAGTCAATACCTGTCCAACAACTTTCAGTATGAATCAAGAATCAACCGGTGCTGAAACTAACTAATCAATTAGTTCATCAGTCTTAGCAGTGAATGTTAATGCTGCAGAGTCTTCAACAGCAACTATCCCTCTAATGTTGTGAATGTCTCTTAGCNTATCGGTTGATGGGGCTACTTTTATCCTACTATCATGGATTTGGATTAGGTTACCNGGTGCTGCTTTAACTCCACCTTCAGGCAGCCACAGTCCTATAGCGCCAATTTCTGGATGATGCGATACTATCAGGTTTCTTCCACTATCATCTTCATCTACTCTTAGCACGACTAATGGTGAACCTGTAGGAACAAGTCTCGACGCATCTTGCCATTCACTCCATGTTTCATCAAGCGGTTTAGAAAGTTCAGTAGCGCGTTGGTCAATATCAGAAATCTTAGATTCAAATTCATCGGATGCCTCTGACGAGATGGTATTCAGACCATCTAGTAATTGTCTAAGTCCTTCATATTGGGAATGTTCCTTTTCATTCGATGCCGTATTTGCTAAGAGTAAAATTTCAGCCAGNCCATCCANTTTTTCATTCTGTCCAGATTCTATGGCACACTCCATCGCTTCATCTAGAACTTCAATTGCTAATCCCGGACAATCGATTGCGAGTAAAGAGTTTCCAATCTCAGTAAGAACCTGAGTAGACTCAACTTGATCTGAACTAACGATTGCAGTTGCTGCACTAAGGTGAGATTTGGCTAATTCATTATCCCCCACTAGATGGCGAGAGATGCTNGCTAGAACNAGNTGGCCTAATCGATTGATTCCAATTACCTGACTTTGTCTGTCTGCGGTCTCAAACAACATTGCTGCACGGTGCCAATTATTCCCTGCTAATGCCAGTAAACCCAATTGATGCATAGCTCTCATCTCTGCACCAATGTCATTGACAAGAGTTGCATTNGAAAGTGCNCGNGATAGGTGNAAGCGAGANGTACGTAGGTTTCCTGACATNTTTGCCANCATNCCTAATGCTGACTCCATGCGGTANAGATACCCNGCCATGGCCCTATGNGCGAGTTCAGCCATCTCTTCTCCTAAAGGCGCAAGNCCGAAGCCCGTGGTCTCTAAAATTTCACTTAGCAAATCCACTGAAGAATCGTATGTCTGTTTAATGTCGTCAGAGGTTCCACCGGAGGACATTTCCAATAAATGTTCATCCAATTGTAGTACTGGGGCGCATATTTCAGGAAGTGTCCCTAATTGATTAAGCATAGATTTCTTGACTTTCTCACCACGGATAGANCGGACTAATGCTGAAATCAATTTNCTTTCATCAGATGATGTAACATCATCAGATTCCTCAACGGAAACTATTCGCGAAGATAGTAATGAATCAACCATCCAGGTTAATTTTTCTTGAATATCATATTGACCTGCCCTACTGATTGCATAGCGCATTTCAGCAGCTCTTACTCTTCGCGAAAGACTGCGTAATCTTGACCTCTGACCTTTGTTTCCTGAATCCGCAAGTCGTTGTAAGAAAGTAGATGGTGGNCANGTTTCAAAATTGAGATTTGCTTTTTCACCTGTAGTNGTCATCTTGTAATCATCAGATACGAGAGTCACCTTTTTGCCTTCATGAGCAAGTTTGGAGCCTAATATCATCAGTGATAAATCCACATCTTGNGGTGATGCTTTCTCTCCAATATGCTGTGCTAAGGCCTTAACTTCAGCATCATCGATCGTGACGGTGACCAGCAATTCTCTAAATTCGTCCAATAAGTTTGGTTGATTNGGCCATCTTTGAAACCGCACTGTTTTGATCTC
Organism: Methanobacteriota archaeon; assembly: GCA_002701145.1. Taxonomy (GTDB): domain Archaea; phylum Thermoplasmatota; class Poseidoniia; order Poseidoniales; family Poseidoniaceae; genus MGIIa-K1. The sequence continues at coordinate 14,155 of PAEE01000065.1, read as the reverse complement.
TCCATGAACACCCGGTGTCACATAGAGTGATGATTCGCCAGTCTCTAACACATCTTTCAGGTCATTCAAAAAATTGTCCGGAGCCATAGAGCCAACATGGATGAAGCAGTTGGAATCAACCACCCATACATTGGACATGAACGGGGTTAACGGGTGGTATTAGTTTGACTTACCGCCTATATTGAACGGACTATTCTTGGGTTTGCTGAGCAGATTTGTTGAGTTTTCTTTCAAACCAAATTGGACCGCCTGGTGGTATTGCAGCAAGCATTCCTTTGATTGCCAGATTCATATTCATCCTTCCTTGACGTTGCTCCCACAAAACCAAGCAACAATACAATATGAACAAAAATCCATGAATAGGGCCGATAATTTTGACTAGAATTTCATTCCCACCAATGTATTTCAGAGGCATTGCTATGAAAAACAGAGAGATTGTTGAGATTGTTTCCAGAATACCTGACACCCTGAAAAAACTCATTTCTGAGCCTCCACCATTGGTCTAGATGAGCCACATGATGGACACAATTGTTCGTCAGAATCTGCATAATCGTGGTTACATGCTGGGCAAGAAGACGCCAAGACTAGTTCTCCCATTGAAGAGATACTTTCACCGAGCAGAGACAGTTTTCCGCTTTCCAATTCGCCTACTGAATATCGACCTGGGCCACCGATTTGGGTCAGAATATCCGGAGGTAGCGTAACAGTTCCCAAATCGTCGATAATCAATTCTCTACCTTCAGATAGGTTCTCGATATCTAAGTCAGTTCCATGTTCTGCAACGAATCTTCCATCCCTTAATTCTAGAGAGCGGTCTGCGAATGCAGCAACTTCCTTAGAATGTGTCACAAGTAAAAATGCGACATTCTGGTTTTCGTGCAAGTCCTTGAAGAGTTTGAGAACTTCTCGACTTGTAATCGGGTCTAGAGCGCCAGTTGGCTCATCTGCTAGAATTAGACGAGGGTTTGTAATTAGGGCACGAGCGATTGCTACACGTTGTTGTTCTCCACCCGATAGCATGGATGGTAATCCCTTAGCACGATGCTCGATACCTAATTCAGTCATCAGTTCCAATGCTCTGCGCTTGGCTTCTTTAGGCGAAACTTTCTGATGACGCAGAGGCTGTGCGACATTGTCTAAGGCGCTAAGATGTGGCAACAGATTTCCTTCTTGGAAGATGAACGAAACCGTCTTTTGACGAAGTTCGACCAATTCCAAACCAGTTAATCGAGTCATATTCTTTCCATCTAGTGATACTTTACCTGCACTAGGTTTCATCAATCCACCTAGACATTTCAATAATGTCGATTTACCTGAACCAGATGGTCCAACCACAGCAACAGCTTCTCCAGCCTTGACATTTACATGTAGGCCTCGCAGAGCAACCACGTTACCATCTTCCGCTTTGGATTCGTACACGTGGTACAGNGATTCTGCTTCAAGGATTGTAGGTTCATCAGACATCTTCACTCCCCCTTTAGAACGCTAGCAAGATCTGAGCGCAGCGCTTTGCGCGTTGTTACCAATAGGGCNGTTACTACCGCTAAGAACACAGCACCAACGACTATGGCTAATTCTAGCCATGGCCACACCAGTTCCCTATCTATCGATGAAGTCGTATCTGAGCCAAGTATTTGGAATATGAATCCAAACACATTGAACAATCCATTGAATGATAGTGCCAGACCCATTCCAAGTAGAATACCTANAGCCATGGATACCATTACAATCGATAGAATCTCGAATAGCACNAGACGNATNATTTGAGTTGGGCTTGCACCTATTGCTTGTAGTACAGCTAATTCTTTNTGCCTTTGATTTAGCACCAGNGATAAGAATACGAATGCNGAAGCGACTGCNGCNANNCTTGCTACAATGAATTGTAGCGACAGAAGACCAGGGGTTCCAAAGATTAGACCACCATTTCTCTCAACAGCATCGTGAGCGGTTTCCCAGTCGATTGAACTGTTGAATCTTTCATCAGCTTCAATATTAATTTTCAAAGCGGTTAGGTCTTCGCCTTCGATTCCGTCAATCTTCACAATCCAAGTGTTTGCGAATAAGTTGTCAACCCGATTGTCGCCTACTAAATCTCTGTAACCAGATTCCCCAATCACTATACTTGATTCCATTCCGACTGTAGAAACGCCTGGCACAAATTGATGAACACCGATGTACCTTAGGGTAGTGTTGTGCTCAATAACTTGTAATNNAANAGANCCATTTNCGAAAGNGACGGNCTTNTCTTCCCATATGAAATCAACATCAGCGGTATTAGTGCTATCTTCGTCCAACAAGATGTCGCCGTAATCATCCCCTCCTCTTCTTCCTGAGCCCCATAGGTCCATGGCGTATGCAGCGTCTTCACCAGCTGAGAATCCGCCATTAGCATAAGCATCTAGCGCAGCAGATACATCGTCACCNGGAATTGCTTGAGGGAACCATTTCAGAACATCTTTGCTTTGATCAAGCAAAACGTGNGTGTTAATTCCTTCTCCGCCTTCNGGAATAAGCGATAGAGTTGGGACNGTGACTGCCATTGCTTGAGTATTTTTATTACTAATTTCTTCAATCATGGCTTCGACTTCCGAAGCGGTAACATTCNCANTTNTNACAACTTGTAAATCACTACCAACCTGTAAATCAGCNGTCACTTCATCGACTTGAGTTCCNGTATANCCNTGAACTGCNGCAAGAGTAACAATCGATAGTGTTAGCAACATAATTACTGCTAAACGATTGACAGATTCTGTAGAGCCGCTACCTTTCAGACCTCTTTTGACATCNGATAGAAGNGGTGTTCTACTGAAGAAGAATTGCATGATACGAGGACCAGCAGCTCCAATTTTACCCAGTAATAGTGCGCCACCAATCCATAGCATGAATGGGCCAAAGACATTGATTAAACCTTCAACAAACCAATTTGTAAGAATTCCATCTTCGCTACCATTCATCTCCATGTAAGTATCAATCGCTCCTAAAGAGCCNACAAGGAATAATGTCCAGTGTAGCCAAACCTTAGGCTTAGCAACCTTTTGAACACGACTTACTCCTTCATCAATTTCTAACTCCATGAAATCACGAGTTCTTGTCCTGCCGAATATCAAAGCCAAACCAAGTGTCGTGATTGCNGTGAATAGAGTGGCACCGAAACTTAAGGCAGGGTCAACATTGAATCCTAATGCTTCGAATTTCATGAAACCTACGCTAGCAAGAACTACTGGAACAGCAGCCATTGCCAATAGATAACCTGCGATCCAAGCTACAAAGGAGACTACTGCCAATTCTAGAAGGACCATCCCNCTGAGGTCTTTNGCAGATGCCCCGATAACTCTGTGAATNGAAATCTCACGNCTTCGTTGTTCTAGTGATAGAATCANACCATAGATTAGTACAGACAATGACAATACCACAATTGGCACCATGATGACGTAATCAAACGCTTGAATAAGACCGAGGAAGATTTCTAGGAAATCAATAGTACCGCCAACAATGTCAACATAATAAATCTCTATTTCGCCATCAGCAAACTCCATGTCTTGCACTTTCATGCTCAAATCCTCTAGCCAATCAGCAGCATCATCTGTTGATGTTGTAGGNAGTANGGAGCGTTCAAGAGTCAGACCAAAGAAAAAGTGGTCATTATCGATAAGAGTGGTTTTCTGAGTCTCGTTCAATACAGTAAAAGTTGCATAAACTGGATTCGCTGCAAGAGTNGGGTTACCTTGAGGCCAAGGGTCGTAAATCCCAAGGATTTGGACATTCTCTACAGTTAACGTTACTTGACAGTGAACTACTTGTTCAGTGAAGTACAATTCCCCTGCACAGTCTTCCTCATTCNAAGCCACCNGGTAGNTTAGATTCGGTTGTGTATGCGAATTCTAAACGGTCCAATACATCTCCTGCTTCAGCNCCAGCCTTGCTTGCGACATCAGATGGAATGTAGACTCCTCGCTTNTNTTCAACNACTTCAGCNGTTGCCCATTCGCCTCTTTCATAGATTATGTTTTCAGATAATCTGTCAGCAATAACNCCATCAAAGGCGCCAGGGCCAAGGAATGCAATCGCTCTTTCATTAGAGATGGGTGGACCGTTGTTGTAATCATATTCCCAGATATTTTCACTTTCCCAGTTTCTGAATTCATTTGAAGAATTAATGTTTTTCATCCCCAATGGCAGAGCCATCCAAACATCTTCATTTCCGAATGTAAACTGGCCATGTATTCCCTTTTTACCAAATACTACCGCACAATCTGAGAACTCTTCCATTGCCGTAAACTCATCACAAGTTTCGACTAATGTTGTAGTATCGTTTACCCAACCATCTGTTCCTTCAGCAGGAGGCTTACGGAACTCGACTTTGGCATCAAAAATGTTGTTCTCAAGCGATTCTTCGAAGAAAACTTGTGATAGACCTACACCGTAAGAAAGAACGGTTGTAATTACTAAACTAGCTAAGAATACACCTGCGAATACGGCCATTCCTCGCTCTCGTCCACGCCATGCTCCGATTGCAGCTAGGCGGATATTATCCGGTAAATCCCTCATCTTACGAGGGAAATCTTTAGCCGCGGATTTCAGTTTAGAAGACATACTCATTCTTCTTCACCTCCTTCGTCAAGGCCCCATGCAGAGCGAATATCGCTAGCGGCCACCTTTCCTTCGCGCATCAGTAACATCCTGTCTGCTTTGCTCGCTAAATCTGGGTCGTGAGTAACCATCAGGATTGAAATTGGATTTTCTTCATCGTGACAAAGATCCTTGAACAATTGTAATACTTCTCCACCAGAAGCAATATCAAGATTGCCAGTCGGTTCATCCGCAAGTAGTAACGGCCTGTTTCCTGCAATCGCTCTAGCGATAGCAACACGTTGCTGCTGTCCACCTGATAATTGGTCAGGGATGTGGTCGACACGGTCACCTAAATTGACTCTTTCAAGAGCATCTAATGCTCTTTTTTCAGCCTCTTTAGAAGGTACTCCAGAAATTTCCAAAGCCATCGCTACGTTATCTAAAGCTGTTAGGTGGTCAAGAAGGTGGAAGTCCTGGAAAATCCAGCCAACCAGTGTTCTTCGTACATCGACAACTGCTGACGGATTTTTCAAACCGTATTTACGAGATTCAAGGTCAATTTCACCAGAGTCTGCAGGAAGCAATCCTCCGATAATATTCAGCAGTGTAGATTTCCCACATCCAGATGGACCCATCAAGGCTACTAATTCGCCCCTTTCGATTTTCATATCGATGCCCTTGAGCACTTGCAGTTTGTTTGCCCCAGTGCCGAACGATTTAGTTAGGCTATTGATTTCAATCATAACGACCACTAATATTCAACATGACGAAGTAATCGTATATCAATTTCTGTTTGATATGCCCATTTCAAATGAGTTTACCAGAGCACGAATCTGTGGCGATTCTGCTATTGATTAATCAGCCAAAGGTTTTCTTTCTTAACCAATCAAAAATTCCCATCGAAGAAAAAATCCCATTTCGATATTGTTGTTTAGCCATTACTTCTTCAACCCAAGAGTCTAGTTCACGATCCATTGTTCTCCCCACTTTACTTTTGGAACCGCCTCTATAATGCGTTTTGGGTGTAATGCATAAACTAAGTGTTCCAAAAAACACTAGTTTTTAATCGTTCGATTTGTCGATAATATCTCATCCTTGATGCGTGGGGTTGAAATCGGCAATACAGGTCCGATAGGTGATGGACCCGCTATTGAAGGCTAAGTTGCAAAAGCAACGTTACCACATTGTTGGCGAGCACGGGGGCGTCAAAATATGCCACTGGACCAAGGAATCTTTACTCAGAGACCGCCAGTGCTACAAGGGTCGTTTCTATGGTATTGCAAGCCATAATTGCATGCAAATGTCACCGGTAGTTGACCAATGTAATCTCGCCTGCTCTTATTGCTGGAGAGAGCCTCATATGGATACATTACATCTCGAAGAACAAGATCCTCTAGAGATGCTTTATGATTCAGTCAAGGCTCAAAGAAGACTTCTTTCAGGATTTGGTGGAAATCCGAAGGTGCCTAAGGAGAAATTCTTAGATGCCCAGAATCCAAAACACGTTGCAATTTCTCTCAACGGAGAGCCAACACTTTACAATCGACTATCCGAATATATCGAGTTGTGCCATTCTCATGGAATGACTACAATGCTGGTTACAAACGGTACACTTCCAAAGGTGCTAGAGAAATTAGAGACGCTGCCAACTCAACTTTACGTTTCAGTAGATGCGCCAAATAAGGAAGTATTCGATGAAATCTGCCGTCCTAAATGGAATTCAGCTGCATGGGACAAATTCGATGAAACCATTGATTTGTTGCCGAGCCTAGATACTCGAATTGTTTGCCGTCATACCCTGATTAAGGGACGTAATATGAAGCCGGAACATATCCCACAATATGCAGCACTAGACAACCGCGCAGACCCAGATTGGATCGAATGCAAAGGATATGTTCACGTTGGCAATTCACGTGAAAACCTGACTGCTGAAAACATGCCATTCCACGAAGATATACTTGATTTTTCAAACGCTCTTGCCCCACTGACTGGGCGTAAATTACTCGATGATTCACCACCGAGTAGAGTGGCACTAGTCGGTAAGGAAATTGTGCCTATTCCAATTCCGGAAGCAACTATGTTCTTCCCTGAAGATTTGGGAATTGCTGAATCTATCAAACATCTGAAAATTGTTCAATGAGGGATTGAATTGAGAAGAGTAATGCTGGCAAGAGGAGGCGCACTTTCGCCGTACTCTGGACTAGGTGGCACTCATACTGCTCTCGTAGAAAGATTACAAGCAGGTCTTGTTGAGGGTTACGAATTAGGTGAAGTTCAAGAACACAGCTTGAGTAATAACCCAATCAAAAGGCTGTGGCGAAGATGGGTTAGTGGACCATCTAATGCTAGAACAAAAAGTTCCACGCATGATGTAATCCATATTACAGACCAAGAGCAAGCGGGCCTAGTTCCTAACTCAGGCAAATCTGTAGTAACGGTCCACGATTTATTCCACTTATTTCCAAGTGAAAGAAATGGTGTGAAAATTGGAGATCACAAAACATCTATTATTCGCAAAAGAGACCTCCGTAAAATCAAGAATGGTTTGTCTAGGGCAAGTTTGTTGATATGTGTTTCAAAAGATACTCAGCAAGAATGTGAGATGAGATTCCCTGGCATCACTACAGCATGGATACCTCATGCGATAGACCTCGAGGCTTACGCTGTAGAGACTGAACGCCCATCTTGGTTCAANAGCGGATGTAACCTACTGGTTATNGGNAGTGAAGAAGCTAGGAAAAGAGTGGACTTTGCTGTAGAGGTTTGTGGAGGAATGAATGTAACTCTCCATAAAATTGGAGCAGANTCTTCANTGAAATCAAAGCAGCAATTATTGAATCTCGCTAACGATGTGAAATGCAATTTAAACTGGGTTGGCAGACTTGAACAGGAAGAAATGATTGCAGCATTACAACATGCAGATGCGTTACTATTCCCTTCTATTGCAGAAGGGTTTGGGCTTCCACCTCTCGAAGCATATGCTTCAGGAACAGTCGCTCTTGTAGCAGATGCTCCTGCCCATAATGAAATTCCATTAGAACATCACATCCTACCTCATGACGATGTAGAAATGTGGAGGACTGCAATTCTTGAGTTGAGAGATGAGAGTGCTGATGTTAGAGCACGTGCTGAAGATTTCTCAATCCAAAGTTGGTCGATACGCCTTATTGAAGCGTATGATTCCTTATTCTGACTAATCTCAAATCGCCGCTGACTTCATGGAGGGGTTTGAGGTGGCAGTCGATATGCAGCCTGTACAGAGTGTAGCAATCATCGGCGCCGGCAACATGGGTTCAGGNATTGCCCAAAAAACAGCCCAAGAAGAATTCGATGTCCAAATGGTGGACCGCGAAGCACAATGGGTTGAACGAGGACAATCCATCATTGCAGATTTCCTTTCNGAAGCTGTTGAGAGAAGAATATTTTCACCTCAGCAAGTNGAAGATATTCAAAGNCGTATTACNGGAGTTATAGGTACANAAAACACCGCACCAGATACAGATTTGGTTATCGAAGCGGTGTTCGAGGATTTCGATATNAAGACNGCAGTNTTCAACACTTTGAACGAAGTATGTGGAGANAAAACAATTCTAGCATCNAACACATCTTCTCTNTCGGTCAATGACTTGTCTGCAGCCTCTGGAAGACCTGACCGCTTCGTCGGCTTACACTTCTTCTATCATCCTGCAAAAAACCGATTGGTAGAGGTTATTCCAGGGCAGGATACATCAGCAGAAACAATCGCCAGAACCGTACAATATTGTCGTGGACTTGGCAAGGTAGTAATCCTCTGTAAAGACCGCCCAGGTTTCGTTGTAAACCGCTTCTTCGTACCTTGGTTGAACGAAGCATGCCTATTATTGCAAGAAGGAATCGCNAGNGCTGCAGCAATCGATGCAGTGGCAATGAAAGCATTCAGAATTGGCATGGGGCCGTTCGCATTGATGAATCTGACAGGTCCACCAATCGCACTACACTCAACAGACTATCTAGCAGAACAACTCGAAACACCAAGATATGTTGGTGCTGAAAATCTTCGTGAAATGGTTGCAGCCGGAAACCAATGGGACATTGGAGAAGATACTGACTGTAGTGAAGAGGCAGCAGAAGCCATACGCGTCAGACTTCTTGGCCAAGTATTCGCTGTAGCAGGTCAAATTGTCGACGAAGAAATTTGTTCGATGGAAGATGTAGATCGTGGNGCTAAGGTTGGATTAAGATGGGCCCGCGGTCCATTTGAATTAGCAAATCGATTAGGTATCTCCGAGGCTAAAGCAATGGCTGAGGATTACTGTGAATTGGCAAACTTCCCAGTTCCTGAAACATGGAAGAGAGATGATTCATTCGACTTCAGTTATGTGGATTTNTCCGTTGACGGCAGTATTGCTACAGTAACAATCAACAGGCCTGAGGCGATGAATGCGCTAAACGAAACCGTTGTTGACCAACTTGGAATTGCCTTGGACAAGGCAAATGCGAATGGCTCAGTAGACACCATTGTACTAGATGGTGCAGGGAAAGCGTTTGTTGCAGGAGCAGATGTGAAATTCTTCGTCGATAAGATTCGTGCAGACTCCTTCCCTGATATTTACGAATTCACTGCAAATGGCCACACGGTTCAAGACAAATTAGAATCTTCCACTAAGACTACTATCGCATTGACAACAGGTCTCGCTCTTGGAGGAGGNCTTGANTTGGCCTTATCTTGTGATTACAGAATTGGAACGCGCAAGACNCAATTTAGATTCCCAGAAACCAGCATCGGTATTTTCCCNGGCCTTGGCGGNACCCAACGTCCAGCTCGTATCAGTGGGATTCCNGCAGCTNGATGGGCAGTACTCGCTGGTAATTTCATGGATTCTCAAACAGCAGCAGATCTTGGATTAGTGACCAATTTAGTAGATATTGCAGATGTTGATTCTACCATTCAGTCTTTGAAANCAAAAGGTAAGCCAGCCAACAAATATCCNGGTAAGCCATCAAATCCAGAATCNAAAGTTGCAATGTTTGCAGATGCATTCTACAGTGATGGAAATATCAAAACTATACTNGCAGGCAACTGTCCAGAAGGNTTTGATTTGGAAGATAAAAACGTGTCACGTCAAATGAAATCCCTGTCCAGAACAGCGCCTATTGCGCTTTCAATGGCCAGCGACTTAATCGATGCTGCAGGTGAAACCGAATTACCAGCCGGCCTTTCCAAAGAGTTGGCGAACCTCGAAGCGATATTTTCTACCGCTGATGCATTGGAAGGATTGAGTGCATTAATCGAAGGTAGAAAACCAACATACCAAAATTTGTGACGGTGTTACAGTTACACTATGTTTTATTCACAACACCTCTTAGCGCTTCTATGCCTGAGCCTCCATTGACCCTGCCTAGCGAAGTTTTGAGCGATTTGGAGAAGAACATTGAAGATACAATTTCTAACGGAACTAATATTCGAAATGTTTTGGCAAAACATTCGACTGGTGGCCCTTGGAATACCGATTGGGAAGTAGAAGCAGCGGTGGAAGCTCTGCATGTATTTGGTAGCAGATGGACCATCGAGATTCTGTCCACGCTGTATATTGCAGGTCCTCGCAGATTCAACCAATTGAAAAATCTCTTAGCTGGAATCTCAAGTAGAACTCTATCCGATAAGTTACGCTTCTTAGTAGAAGAAGGTCTGGTAATTCGTCAAGTTGACGATGGACCTCCTGTGAGGGTCCAATACATTCTATCCGATCATGGAATCACTTGTGGCAGACTTCTCTCTCCATTGGTTGCTCATCTCAAGATTTGCAACGGCTCTGTCAAGTCAAAGTGATGATTCAACTAACCGAATCCATTACAAGTGAGTAAGGAGGAATATATTCTATGGCACTACTGAGGCAGTGGATTTCCCAGCGCCCGTGGCTTGCCGCGGGAATCGCAGGAGCCACTGGCGGATTGTTTGGAATTGGCTCCAGCCTTTCCTCACTTGCATTCTCGAGAGGCGGTGTAGATGCAAAGGTCAGTGACTTTGAGCATCCTCTTCGACGTAGAATCCTTCGTACTCTTGACAAAAACCCTGGGCTTTGTTACAGAGAGTTACAATCTAATTTGTCAGCAGCAAATGGCACACTTCGCCACCATCTAGACGTTCTAACCAGTCGCAGAGCGATTACAATAATTTCAGTGAATGGAAGAACTTGTTATTTCGCAGGTGCACCCTCACAAGTTGAGGTTCTAAGAGGAATGGATGTAGGAGAGAATGAGGCAGCCAAAAAAATGCCAATCGGGCTTTCTTTAGTTCAGAGGACAATTATCAACGATATCAAAATCAATGGAATACCTCGTTCTCAAGCATCTTTAGCAAGAAGAATAGGACGTTCTCGCGCAACGGTACACTCTGCAGTCAAAGTATTGCGTCGTCGTGGAATAATGCGTGAAGACCGTTTAGAAATGGCCCCTCATCTAATCGATGCACAAGAGTGGCAAAACTCTAGGCCTCTAGATTACGAATGGTCCGATGAAAGACAATGATTCAGTAATCGTCTCTCAAGCGACGTTTGTTGCGCATTGTTCAAGACCTCTAGACAATCGGTTACTCATATGTTCGACCTTCGCCTCGATGAGATTCCATTACCTGCGAGTAAGAACAACCGTGAAAACCTAGTATCATGGATTATCGATACTCTTTGCCTTCACAGGCGCAGAGGCGAGCCAACTACCGATGATGGCGTATTTTCTCCGATTCATCGAATCCTATCTGAACATCTATTCAATAATCCAAGTAGAGGTTATGAAACTCGTGAGCTAGCCGAGGAATTAGGACTTACACCTGCTGCAATCCATCATCACTTTGCGCGTTTGGTATCGGCAGGNCTGGTATCCACATCTTCTGGTAAAGGTTGGAGGTCTTACTATTTGGTTGGAGGTTCAATCACCAAAGCGGTAACGAGTATGAAGGTAAGAGCACAACTAATTCATTCACAAAGATTAGAACTTTTAGATCAGGTTTGGAATCGCGGAAAAAATGTTGCTATGGCAATAGAATTACCACCTGATGGGAAGCCTAGTGCACTGATTAGAATCAAAGAATGGGGTCCTCTCGAAGAAGGNGAGAGTGAGTTGTCTAGATTCATGGCTGATATGGGATTACTCGGGGAAAGACCAGGTAAGGAAATCAATCCTGAATCTCTTTCAGTCAAAATTTTTGAAATGTTACTCAATTCAGGGCCACCTATCTCGATTGATGAAGCTGCTCGGATTCTCAAAGGCCCTAAACCACGCGTGGGTAGAATCCTTGAGAGATTCCGTAGCACAGGCTTAGTTGAGCGCGTAGCGAGGACAGACCGACTCTCCACTGCGCTATGGTCGGCAATGACTACTCAATACACCAGAAGGGGTGAAGATTGGATGTTAAAGAAAGGCGGTTTTGAGCGANTATCTGTTCCAAANTCNATNCTCAAAAATCTCAAGAAAGGTAATTGTAAACCTGAAACTATCGCACGCGCACTAAAGGGAATGGAGCCAAGGAGCCAAATGTTACTTCTCAATTTACTAGGAGGTAGACTTCCATTGGGTCATCGATTAATCGGTACNGATGTAAGTATGCTCAAGAAAAAATCTCTTGGCGACCTAGACCGAATCCTTCGAAGAATTGAGAAGGTCGGAACTCTGTTAGAAGAATCCAATAGNTGATCAATTCTGTTCAAAGACATCGAAATCGATTAGGAATAAGGTTGCGAATAGCGCATACCTTTCCTCTAAAGTTAGGTTTTTGTCAAAGAATTGTATGGAGAAGTTATCCGCTTGAGTGAATGCCATTTTCATGAACCCCTCATATTTCTTCTGAATAGAAGCGACAACCATACCATTTCTCATCACGTCGAATTTAAATCTCTTAAATTGGAAAAGGCTGCTACTAATACTGAATTGTGTTTGCCCACCAACTGATATTGTGTAATTCCTTGTGAACAGACTAACACGCTTAGCACGTCCAACTTCAGCATCNCCATAGGATGCGACCATTTCTGANAAAATAAATCGGAATGGCTTATTCGCTTCTCCGATCTTCTGTCCTTGGTTATCAAAAATATTCAATTTACATGCNCTTGCAGAATTGAACATCTGACGAAGAATAAATCCTCCTGCGCCACCACTTTCTTCAGTTACAGTTCCTAATTTGTTTCCTGTAACACCAAACACATTGTAGTTGTTAGCAGTATCAATATTTAGCACAATATTTGCCATTTCCGTATCTTGCTGAACAATTATCCCGTCCTGCATAAGCATGTTCTGTAATTGAGGGTTCATGTTTCGGCCTCTACTGTTTCTCATTTCAATCTATTCCCAGCAAAATTTGGTATTTTTTAATTATTCAAAATTTTCAATTGAGTATCTCTAATCGATATAACCTCTTGAACGCTTATCCGACTGTATTAAATCAAGGAGGCCACACGCCGATTTATGTCTATCATAGCAGCATACAATGAAGCCTGGGATAACGGAGATGTCGACGCACTTGCAAANTTGATTCACGATGAATGTGTATTCAATCCACACGTAGGTGGTATGACNATGAGCAAGTCAGATATTTTGGGATTCGTAGGCGGTAACAATACACCAACTTCAGAACACAATCGAATTCTCTACGAAAACGACGAAGTAGGAGTTGCACATTCTATTGTACACTTTGCAAACGACTCAGATTCTGAAGCTGTCATGTCTTTCATGCGCTTCAAAGACGGTCAAATCATTTCCATGGAAACCGGAGCTACACCACTTTCTGAAGATTACAAATTAATTGGAAACTGATTACAAGTTTGTTTTCAGGTATTCTTGACATAGAATGCCTGTACAGGGGGTAGGCAGTGTACTGGAGGACCGAACACCCATTGTACTCCTCCATAATGTCTTGAGGGGTTTTCAAGAACCCTTACAACTTATCCGAAACAATTAGTCGATAGTTTATCTAAAAGTTGTGCGTCTTTTAATGGAAATAAACAATATCAAAAGCAACAGAACGGCTCCCCCACCACCAGCATAAATCAATGATTTCTTGTCATCAGTTTTTTCCGAAATTATCATTTCTGTTTCATTCGCTTCTTCATACACTATGATATCCACCAATAGTTCGGATTCTGAAGAGGTGTAAATGGGAGGCGGCAATCCGTTTGCTTCCAGTACTTCGGCAATAATCGTGAGTTCCCTAGTTTGATTCTCCCCACCTACTTCGGCAGGGGTTGCGTTTGTCCATATTTTCACTTGAAAATCAACTTCACTATTCGCTTCAACGTAAAAGTCAGCAGGACCTTCTTGATTGAGTGGACCAGACAAAATTATAATTCTAATTTTTTCCTGATACAAATTAGGATTAGAAACAGTGCATTCTGCGTAATCACTTACATTACCAGATGAATTGTTTGACACATATAGTTCAAGATTACCAGATGGGTGAACCGATTGACATTCAAGATCAATTGCAGGAACGAATTGTGCAGAAGCAGATTTCATTATTGGCAAATGCGATACTAAAAGAATCAAAATTATACAAATGATTCTCTGTGTCATATATATCGCATATTACTGTAATATTTCTAGATGTTCCCAGCAA
>PAEE01000064.1 GCA_002701145.1 Methanobacteriota archaeon | reverse complement strand
AGAATCAGCCGCCCGGCAATTCTGGAAGTTGATACCACTAGAGCAATTGCAGATGGTTACACAATTTGGAGAGCAGGAACCACAGTTTTCCTTTGTGAAGAAATGCCAGCTGAGTATCTATATCACGTTGAAGCGGATGACCCTTCAATTCAGGATATGATTGCTATCTGGGAAGAGGAATGATTACTCTACGTAATTCCCGCAACTAGAACAAAAGCTCAGGTCTGAGTCCATTTGTGCTCCACAAGAGGGGCACATCCCACTAGCCATTGCAATTACTTGTTTTGCGATTTTAGAATCGCCACCATCTTGCATTTTGAGTGCTTCAACTATCTTGATTGGGTTTTGTCCCAACTTAGCTAATTCCTTGAATCTGTCAGAGAATTCAATGGCCATCAATAATGATGATTCAATTTGCCACTGCCTTTTTTCTCGTTCAACCTTATCAACAATATCTTCGCAAGCATCCAATTCTGCTTGCATGTGTCTTATGAATTCATCAACACTTGCCGACTCTGACATGTTAGGGGCCTGTCAAGACTCCCATGTAAATCCAATGCACACATTAGTACGAATTGCATAGCATATGCATGGGCGGGACGGTCGTCATCAAGTGGGGAGGGGGTTTAATCACTCACAAGGACCAACTTTGTACCGTTAATCTTGATGTAATTGATTCCTTAGCCGAGGCTTGTTCAAAATCTACTAAGAAATTAGTGATTGTACATGGCGCTGGATCTTTTGGCCACATGATGGCTAAGAAGTTCCGTCTTGCTGAAGGAAGAGTTGCTGGACTGAAGCAAGATGAAGCCATTGAAAGAGTACGTTCAGACATGATTGAATTAAACAATCATGTATTGTCTTCTTTGCAAAAGTATGGTCTTGATGCTAAAACATTCTCGCCACATCTTTGGGCTACTGGAACCGGTCCTAGTTTCAAAGGAGAGTTGCCAATTTTTGACGGAGTAACCGTTGTTTATGGCGATGTAGTCGAGGATTCTGAGAAGGAATTTGGTATTTTATCAGGCGACGATATAATGTTACGATATTCAACCGAGTTACCAAATGTTGAGCGAGCAGTGTTCGCAATTGGTGGTGTAGACGGCATTTTACGAGTTCCACCTTCGAAAGCAGGGCCTGAAGATTTGATTGAAATCTGGTCACCTGACATGGAATTTGAAGGCGAACATGCTGCTGAAATCGATGTGACTGGCGGAATTGGTCTAAAGGCGGCTAGAGGCGCCATGATTTCAGAAAAAGGAGTCGATGTTCAGATAATTAATGGCGAACATCCCAACCGTGTTTTGGCTGCGATTGATGGTGAAAATGTACTCGGAACCAAGATTGTTTCAGGGAACTGTTGATGTAGTGGACGCGAAACCGATTATTTGGCGAGTACTATGTCTGGATATGTCATCGACGATGTTCCAACGGCACAAGTTCGTAGTGATGCATCAGATGTCTTGGGCGGAAGNGATTCCATTCANGAGTCATTAATGGCAGAGGCAGTCATCCAAGTTTCTGAAAATGATGAGGTAATNGGCCCGATATCTAAATTCGATAGTCATTACAAAGTTGGCACTTATCATAGGGCATTTAGCGTATTATTATTCGATTCATCTGGAAGATTACTNCTTCAAAGAAGAGCATCACACAAGATCACATTCCCTGATGTATGGGCCAATTCATGTTGCTCACATCCACTTCATAGTGATGAAGAGTTGGAAATGAAAAACAACCTCGGTGTGAAGNGAGCAGCAATTCGCAAATTGGAACAAGAATTGGGGATATCCCCTTCCCAAGTACCACTTGATAAGTTCGATTTCGTTACAAAAATGCGCTATCAAGCACGCCAAGATGATGACTGGATTGAAAGAGANGTAGACCATTGTTTAGTTATCCATGCTGATGTCGATGTCAATCCTAATCCTAACGAGGTNAGCGAAATTAAATGGGTTAGTCAGGCTGAATTAGAAGAAATGCTACTTGCAGAAGACCCGGACAATGTAATTGCACCTTGGTTTAGATGNATAGCTGCNAGNATCATGAATGATGACTGGTGGAGGCCAGGTTGCGNTAAGNCAGATGATTTGATTCATGATATGGGTGATGTATCGCACATGTTACCCAATGCAATCGGCGCCGACCTAAACACTAGCATAGCCGAGGTCAAGGATTTAGTAGAAATANGAATTGAAAGAGCNCTNACNCATACNTCNCTAGAANGNCTATCTGGTGCTATGATGCACTTGGTTGAAGGNGGAGGNAAAAGGNTGCGTGCAACTCTNCCTTGGTTGGTTGCTAAGGCNGTTGGAGATTCTCACTCNGGATTGNTGGATGTTGGTGCAGCGATTGAAATTATTCACAATTTCACATTAGTTCATGATGACATAATGGATGATGATGACATNAGGCGTGGNCGTCCAGCAGTCCATGTAGAATATGACTTACCTACGGCNATTAATGCTGGAGATGCTATGCTTGCAATNGCCTTTGAAGCGATGGCAGTGGCAGAAGGTATNGAGCCTGAACTCTTACCTTTCCTCGTTAAGAGAATTGGCCGTATGGTTCGCAAATGTAGTGAAGGTCAACAATTAGATATTGAATTTGAAGATAGAGGATTTGTTACTGAAGAAGAATACATCACCATGATTCACGGTAAGACGGCAGCGATGTTCCTTACTTGTGCAGAAGTAGGTTCTCATCTCGCAGGTGCTGATTCTGATACCATTGAATGCATGCATGATTGGGGACTTGCTGTTGGATTATGTTTCCAACTAATGGATGACTTAATCGATGTACTATCTGATTCCGATACGCTGGGTAAGCCTAGTGGNAGTGATGTCGCTCAAGGCAAACGTACTCTGATGGTCATACACGCTTTGGACCAGCCACCTTCCAACTCTAAGGATGACTTGATGGCAGTATTAGGCAAAGGTGATGATGTAAGTGCAGAACAGGTTCTTCTTGCTCACAAAGCATTGGAAGATTTGGGTTCTATCGATTACGCTCGTTCCAAAGCAGAGTCTTACCACCGAAAAGCCCACGATTGTCTAGACAGATTACCTGATAGCCCTGCTATGAGAGCACTGAGAGAATTAACCGATTACCAACTTAAGCGGATATATTGACGCTTCCAGTCGATAGAACTCTGCAATACCATCTGGTTTCACCAGGATATTTCTTGTTGGATATTCTGTCAAATTTACCATTGGTAAACGAGTCAGAAATTTTGTAGCATGGTTTTGCTGCAGACATTACTTCAAGTTCTACATCTCCAACTTGAAATTTGGTTCCAATTTGTAGATTGAAACCTTCGACCAATAAATTCTCTCCAGTCGTTCCAGCTTTAATTGGGTGGCCTTCACTTTGTAATTTCAACAGTAACTCATTTTCTAGCACACATACAGCACGCTGTAGTCCACCATGGTACTTTTTGTCATTTTGATAATCGCCTACTAAGCCTTCATACTCAATGTTAGCACTATCAATTGATAATTTAGGAACTCCGCCATTAGAGACGAAAATCCCAAGCACTTGGCCCATATAATCACGTTCGATTAAATCAATCACTCTGCGTAGTATGACTCAGGGTTTGGATCTGGCTTCAATCCNTTACGAGTACGGATTTCNCCAACTACCTTATCGAATAATTGNGGAGGTAGAATCTCGAAACCTGTGTTTTCAGAGTTCCAAACAGCACGACCTTGAGATGCAGCACGGATATCGTTGGAGAATCCGAATGTTTCTGCTACAGGAAGTGTTCCGATAACAGTGGTTGCTTCTCCTTCAGAAGGCATGTCTTCGATGATTCCACGGCGGTTTGTGATTTCACGAGTAACTGGTCCAAGCCAGTCGTTAGGAACGCTGACGTGGGACCTTTGCATAGGCTCCATCAATACAGTGCGAGCACGAATCATTGCGCCCTTGATTGCATTACGAACTGCAGGAATAGTCTGTGCAGGTCCACGGTGAATTGCATCTTCGTGCAGTTTTGCATCGACTAGTCTGACCATCATGCCCATTACTGGCTCATCTGCCACTGGACCTTTCTTACATACTTCATTGAATGATTCGATAATCAGTTCACGTGTCTCGTGTAATCCCTGAATACCCTTTGTGTCGTTGACTAGAACNTTTGTTCCACTAATTGCGTAAATCTTGCGCATTTTGTCCTTGTCCATGCCAAGTTCGCCGAATTTGTTTCCGACTTCCTTAGCGTCTCCAGAGCGAACTGTTCCGTTTCCAAAGTGTCCATCACGAAGAGCAGCGACTACCTCNGGAGATAGCGGCTCACATTCGATCATGAATCTGTTGTGACGGTTAGGAGACTTACCTTCGAANGAACGTCCTCTGTTGTTACCTTCTACAGATTCTCTGTATACAACGATAGGTGGNCTAACCTTTACCTTGATGTTTTGTTCTTCTTCAAGACGGAATACTGTAATCTCCAAGTGCAGTTCTCCCATACCAGCTAGAAGAGCTTCTCCTGTTTCTTGGTTAGTAGTAACCTGAAGTGAAGCATCAGACTTTGCAAGAGAACGTAGAGCATCAACGAATTTAGGAAGGTCCTTCATGCTCTTTGGTTCAACAGCCACGGTAACTACCGGGTCTGAATAGTGTCGAATCGCTTCGAACGGAGTGAAATCTTTGTCACGAGATAGTGTAACACCAGCTGCTGCTGAGCGAATACCTGTGATCGCTGCAATATTACCTGCTACAACCTTAGGGACTGGGATTCTGTCTCCTCCAACCATCATGCTAACTTGCTGAACACGTTCAGGCTTTGCAGCACCGATNGCGAATACAGACTCACCTTGGTTGATAGAACCGGAATATAGGCGACCTACTGCAACTTCACCTGCATGTGGGTCCATCCAAATCTTGGTNATCATCATTGCAAGTTCTGCTTCTGGGTCACAACTCATCATTGCCTTACCAATTTCTGAATCAAGGTCTCCGTTCCAGATGTTAGGGATACGGTATGGTTGTGCTTCAACAGGACCTGGTAACTTAGTAACTGCCATGTCCAAAAGAACTTCATGCACTGGAGCCTTCTTAGCCAATGTTTTCTGGTCTTCATTGTTACAGTACTCGAAGATTTCAGTCATGGATACTCCAGACTTCTTCATGTAAGGGATTGTAATACCCCAGTTGTGGTATGCTGAACCAAATGCTACAGTTCCGTCCATGACACTAACTTGCCATTTCTTTTCCATTCCTTCTGGAGCGAATGAGTGAATTAATTTGTTAACTTTCTTGATAGTTTCTTCAAACCTCTTCAACATATCTTCAGGTGTTACCTTCAATTCGTTGATTAGTCGGTCTACCTTGTTGATGAAAAGAACAGGCTTAACTTTCTCTTTCAAAGCCTGCCTAACAACAGTTTCAGTCTGAGGCATTGGGCCTTCAACAGCACATGCTAGAATGAAACATCCGTCGACCGCACGCATAGCACGGGTAACGTCTCCACCGAAGTCTACGTGACCTGGTGTGTCGATTAAGTTGATCAGGTAATCAGTGTCATCTACTGCGTGAACCATAGATGCAGAAGCAGCGTTGATTGTAATTCCACGAGCACTCTCTTGTTGATCGAAATCAAGAACACGGCTCTTACCNGCAAGGTCTTCGCTCATCATTCCTGCACCTGCAATCAGGTTGTCAGAAAGTGTAGTTTTTCCGTGGTCGATGTGAGCCGCAATGCACAGGTTACGAATCTGTGGTAGAATGTGCATTACTTCTGTTGCCTTCTTGATGTTGTCTTCTTTACGGCCCATGGTGAATCACCTGACTCTCGTCTATCCTCGCCACCTTGAAGGGGTTTATCAAATCGACTACCGAATTAACAGTCATTCGGTGTGCTGTGTGCTGATTAAACTGCTCTTGCAAATGCTTTGTATTGNCGATTCATTTCTTTGAAAACCGCCTTCAATTCAGCCTTTAATTCAGCATAGTTTTTCTTGAGTTCAATGATTTTATCTTTTACAGCTTTCTTAGAGGAAGCCACACTATTTTTCAATTCACGTTTCANCTTGTGTATNTCATACAAACTCGAACGCATTGAGGATTTGTGTTCATCAATTTGGCTTTGAAACTCTTCNGTNTCNATATTTCTNGATTCTAATTTACTGAAGGCTTTCTTTGATTTTATATCGATCTTAGCAGCCTCAATCGAATGNTTAGGNGTTGATTTCAAATTNGATTTTAGTCCTAANAAATTGAAACNAGTTATCCACCATTTACTTGGGTCTACATGGTACCACTTGTGGCCATTTCTGTANTCGGCTTGGAATGTATGATGGAAGTTGTGATATCCNTCACCAAATGTTAGGAATGCTANCCAAAANGAGTCACGGCTNGAATTCTCTTCTGAGTAGGGTTGNNTTCCCCANATGTGTGCTGCACTATTGATTAGGAAAGTTCCATGGTGTACAAACACTGTTCNAACCAANCCNCCCCATACTAGGCAACCAACNCCTGTAGNNATNCCTCCAATTAAAAATCCAANCAANGCNGGAAGTATAATTCCNGANATNGCACCAATCAAGAATATGTTCCTNTGTTGCCACATAATTATCTTGCTNGATTGTANNTCNTTNACATTCGAAAAATCATTTTGGAAATTTTCTTCTTCTATCATGACCCATCCCATATGTGAATACCAGAATCCCTTAGATGCAGAATAAGGGTCATTTTCAGTGTCGGTTGATTTGTGGTGGTTTCTATGATCGGAACACCACTCTATTATNGAATTTTGAAATGCTCCAGCGCCAAATATTGAGTAAAATAATACAAGCGGCCAAGAAGCATCATGTGACCTGTGTGAGAACAGACGGTGATATCCCACTGTAATTGATAATCCACAGGCGAAATAAAACNCTATGAATACTATGAATTCAGTTAAACCTGGTGCAGATAATAGACTCCAATGTAGAATTACTCCTGCGAGTGCAAGTAATGGTGTAGATAGCAGGAATACAGTATTCAGCCAATTGATTTTAGTTGCCGCACTGTATTCGGTCATAATGCTGGCGCCAAGACTAACGCTATTCAGTATTGGGGTGGGTTGCTAAGCAACACAACCATTGTGGCCACTAACTTCAGCGTGCGCTTGATGCGATACGTTGAACTTCTTCTTTCTTAGATACTGCGAAAGATGTAACATCACCATTGCTGGCTTTGGTTAGTTCATTGATGATACACTGAGTTAGTGTACGCTTGGATTTTGAAGTTCCTTGTTGTGCTCCTTTTGCTAGATTAGCTAATGCGACATCTAAGCGTCGGGATGGAGAACTGTCTACNGCCTTAGGTTGAGATACTGCTCCGAATTTGATACGAGTGATCTCTTCCATTGGGGCAGCATGGCATATTGCATCGACAAATGCTTGTAATGGGTTTTCGCCACTACGCTCTGCCATGGAATCCAGTGCAGTTTCAAATGCCTTTAGTGCTCCTTGCTTCTTACCTGTGTACTTGCCAGTTCGCATCAACTTGTTCACGAACCTCTCGACAACAGAAAGGCGNGCTTTACCAAACCATGCATTTGCATGTCTTCCACCAGTGTGAGGTACACCGACGGTTGAGAGNTTGATGTAAGGTGCTAATCCAGGGTCTCTGCAAACNACTTCGNTTGCNTCATACTTNCTGAATACNANAGTGCCNATGCCTGCNATNGGCNTGACTTCTTCNGGTGCAGCTTCTTCTTCGNCTACTTCTTGTGTCTCGACTTCTTCACTCATCTAAATCACTCCGAATCATCGTACTGGCTTNTCTTTGCGTCCACGAACCATCTCATCAAGTGAGACNCCGTTGACTTGAATGACCTTGTANCGGACACCAGGAATATCTCCGTATGAACGACCCATGCGTCCACCGATACCTTCGACCATNACTTCATCGTGTTCGTCGATGAAGTTGATAGCACCATCACCNGGTGCGAANGCTGTGAGTTTGTTACCGTTCTTGATTAGTGAAATCTTGACCGCTTTACGAATTCCGGAGTTAGGCTGCTTAGCCTCAATTCCGACTTTTTCGATAACGATACCCTTTGCTTGAGTTGAACCTGCAAGAGGGTCNTGCTTTGCTCTAGATTTGAGCATACGCTTCTTGTATCTTCGGTCGGACCATCTAAACTTTTGGCGGTCCTTTGCCATCTTGGTTCCTGCGAACAATCCACGACCCATGTCAAAACACTCCATTGAAGCATTTTGCCGACCTACCTCCCCTATTTCATGGTGCCGATTGATTCAGACTGGTTGAATGCGACACGCATCGCTTNCNCAACAGTGCCAATGTTCATGGTTATTCCCCTACAGCAAGGGTACATGGCATTCCGTGATTTGCTAGGTGCAGCGACTGTAGTTACGGAGCCAACCAGNGTACTGCACGGTATTTTCGATAAGTCNAAATCGTCTGCCCATGAACTCCTGGTCTTTGAAAACCTCATAGAGGCTCCCGGCCACAAAGTAGCNGTAAATCTCTTGACAAGGCCAAGACTTTGTGCGGCACTATCTATTGAGCCGGAAGATTTCATCGACCTATTGGGCTGGGCAATGGAAAACCCCAGATCACCAAAAATTGTCGAATCAGGTCCGATAATGGAATGTACTCAAGACTCCCCCGATTTGACAAAATTACCTATNCCTCACCACTGGCGAGAAGACCGTGGAAGATACATGTCATCGAGTGTAATTATCGCTGAATATGGTGGGATTAGAAATATGTCATTCCATCGACAACTATTGCGTGATGAAACTCATTTGGTAGTAAGGCTAGTGCCTCGTCATCTTCATTCTATGACCGGTGAGGCAAGAAATTCTGGCGAAGAAGTAAAAATCGCTGTGATAAATGCTCCAGACCCAGTCGTACTATTGGCTGCTGCAATGTCCTTTGACTCTAACATTGATGAATTGACTATAGCATCAGCACTACACGAAAAAATACACGGTTCACCTCTTGAATTGGTTGAATTACCTAATGGTATTCAAGTTCCTGCAAATGCAGAATATGCTATGTGGGGCCGTATTACAACCGATAATGATGATGAGGGACCTTATGTCGATATTACTGGTACTGTGGATGATATAAGACAGGAACCAGTAATCGAAATTGATGGAATTACTCATCGCAAAGACCCCATTTTCCATGCTTTGATTCCAGCTGAAGCAGAGCATAAGACATTGATGGGTCTTCCTAGAGCGCCTACAATCAAATCAGCAGTTAACGAAGTTTGTGAATGCTTGGATGTTTACATGACTGAAGGTGGNGGCGGATGGCTTGCAGCAGTTGTCAAAATCAAAGTCAAAAATGAAGGCGATGCTGTGAAAGCGATTCATGCGGCTCTGGCAGGGCATCGTTCCATGAAGATGGTGACTATCGTCGATGAAGACATCGACATAACCGACCCAGTAAGAGTAGAATGGGCTATGATGACTCGATGGCAACCAGATTCAGATTCAGTCATTATTTCTAATCAGAAAGGCTCTAGTTTGGACCCTTCTAGATTATCGGATGGTAAAACCGCTAAGATTGGTATTGATGCAACTATTCCATGGGGTTATGACCGCTCAGGTTTCATGTCGGTTCAGTGAGTTGATTACTAATGGATAGCGCATCGGTTCTTCAGCACCCGAGACGCAATCTTGGTAGCCGTCACCGTTCACAGGCTGACCGTTTTGTGAAACTCGCTAAGCAAGATCCAAGTCGCGAGTCTGAAAACTTAGCCTGGGCTGAACAAAATGCCCAACAAGCAGTTTTGTTCGATTTCACCGATGAGAGGAATTGGCGATGTCTGGCAATAGTCAAAAAAATGCGTAATGATGGTGAAGGTCTAGCATTGGTTTTGGAGGACTTATTCATAGTGTTAGGTAGAGACCATGTGCAACTTAGTCAACTGACTGGAGTAAATCATCTCGATGTTGGTTTAGAATTACTCGAAGCGGCATTCATTACAGATTCACTAGATCCAGAAAACTGGTTTTCTAGTCTTAAAGGAGACGATTTAGAAAGTTTCACCAATCGATGTAGACGTCTAGATTTTACCGACCAGCGTGCGAACATCATCTATGGGAGAAGATTGGAGAGAATAAGAATCGCTGGTCATGAGGATTTGTTCATTGATTTAGTACAACATCTCCTAGCCCATCGCCCTGCTAACCATGAATTATGGATGGAATTGGGACGACTACATGAAAGAAGGAATGAAATCGACCAAGCTTGGCTATGTTACGACCATGTTCAGCAACTCAGGCCTACTGATAAGGTCAGAGATATTTTCCTTGAGCGGCTGAAAGATGCAATGGATGGTAAGGAAAACCAACCNTGGAGCGGTCCTTCACTTAGAACACGTTCTGATTTCTTGACCCGGATGCAAAACCTGTCTCAATCAGTTACTGATATCGTTGAAGATGAAATTGTGTCTGAAGAGAGCGAAACTATTGACCCCGATTTGAAGAGACTACAGATTTTGATAGAGTCTGGCGAAGCAGCCGAGGCATTCTTCATGGCTCGGTCATTGCTAACTTCAGGAGAGGCTTGGGCTGAAGAGTGGATGATTAAAGCGCAATCAATGCTTGGTTAATTGTTACCAAGAGTCATAATTTCAGTAACTCTTGCTTTCCAAATAGCTGCTTTACTTTCATCGCTAATCGATGCACATAACGCTGCTAACATTGCATCTTCAACCTCTGTGTGAGAAACTAATAAATCTGCAAATAGGTCGAGCCTGTCAAGCCTTTTAGCAAGGGTGATTAATGCTCTTAAGTCAGGTCTTTCATGTCCNGANAAACCGCTCTCNGTATTTTCGACACACCATTCTAAAACTCCGTTTACATCTTCAGGANANACTTGTAATATCGGTGCATCTTCNCCTGCTGACAGTGGNTTAGCATCTACAATTTGGTCGGCGAATTTTACNGCACCATCTACGATGTGCTCTGCTGCTATCTCTACGAATATAGCTCCTGATTCAACAGCCAGACTTTTTTGCTTTGAGATCATTGCATGAGCATGGGCATTGAATGCGCACCTGGCTGCATCAAAAATATGGCCGTATGCTAAGTGAATCCTTGCTGCTTGAATACGTGATATCGCAATAGTCTCATTAGCATGTCCAGCGCTTCTTGAAATCTCACCGTGAACATGTAATGCCATCATCGATTCATCTATTGAAAGATGGAATGCTGCTTTATTGAGCAATGATATGTCGTGGTCTCTACTAGCCTTTGCTACAGACTTTAATCTAGTCTCAGCCCATGTTAAATCATCGCGAGCCCCTTCGATATTACCGCTCTCAAAATGTACTAATCCTCTTTCCATTCTTAATCGTCCTTCGATTGCTAAGTCTCTAGTTTCGGGGTCTCTAGCCACTTCAAGTGCGCTTTCTATAGATTCAAGATTAATCTTTCCTTCAATTCTTAAAACCAGTAATTCCAATACTTTTGATTCCGCAGGAGTAAGTTTGTCAGATAAGAATTCAACAATTCCGCTTCCCAATACCATTCCCAATTCAGCTACACCTAGCCAACTAGTCCATCCCATTTTTTCAAGGAGTGGCTCAAGATCTCTTTCTCCGTTATCATAGGCTTCAACAATTTCTTCAGGATTCATCACTTTCCCTCCGGATACTTGCAAGTATATTGATGAAAGCGGTTTCACCGGCAATTCTGTCACAACGGCCACTCCATCCTGCAGCGCCATCATGCCCTCCGCCTTCTCCACCCATCTTTTCGGCTAATTTTTGCATCATCTTACCAAGGTGTATACCTGATTTGGTTGATGAGCGTGGTGCTCTTGCTGTTAGTCTCGTCTCGCCATCTCTATTCCGTGATACGAGTGCAACTTCAGCTCCAGCTTGAACAAGAATGCCAGCAACTCTTCCCTCGAGAATACCTGCGTATGTGTGAACAAGGTTCCAATTCCCTGATTCAATAGATTGGCATCGCGATAATGCTTTGACTATCGCTCCCCTATCACTAGCGGTAATATTCTCTGTTTGTATGTCTTCGACAAATTGTTGATATTCGAAATCAGCACCATCCAATATATCAGCAGCACACCGTAGTGATGATTCATCTGCGTGACGGAATCTTCCTGTATCTGTTATCAATCCTGCAAGCAACAACTTCCTAACTTCATTTGTAAGAGTCTTAGGTGAGAATTGATTTAGATATTCGAATACCATTTGAGTTGTTGAACGTGCATTGCCGCGAACTTCCAAATCATTTTCACTAAAAGTCCATTCACATGTGTCGTGGTGGTCGATTACACAAATCGGTACTCCTTCCGGCAATGTCACTCCAGTCTGTGATTCAGCAGCAGCATCTACGATTATTATCCCACCTATTTTAGATGGCCAACTTGGGGAATCTGATAATTTTCTAAATGGTGCTTCGAGTTCTTCACACAGTCGGCTTGCCAATCTGCCTACATGCCTCCCACATGCCAATAACCCTGGATTTGAAGAGGCTAGAGCAATGGCAGAACCGATTGTATCCATATCGCCATTTCTTCCAGCAAGAACAGGAACAGCGCCACGTGATGTGGCTTCTGCAATCCATTCTGCTAATTTTTCCAATTTCATCCCTCAAGAGATTGTTTGAGTTGTTCATAGGTCGAAATTAGTTCAGCCTCTCTAGCACCCATGCTGGAAACAGCAACGGACATTTGCTCTAGAGTTGATTCTAAATCCTTGAGTAATTGTTCTCTATCATCTACTTCTACTAAGATCGTACCCATCTGTCGATGTAGTGCTAAATCCTCTGGTTGGTTCTTTACAGCAGCAATGGTTCCCTCTAATTCTCGTAATTGAGCATTGAGTGAAGCTACCTGTTGTCTTGCAGATTGTACTTCTGCGACTACCATTTGCAATTGTTGAGCGGCTTCCATGTTATCTCCTCAGTAGTAGGGGGTTCAAGAATCCATCACTTCGATTAATCGATTTGCAATTACCAGAGAGCGCATTCGTGTATTCCACATAGCTCTTGCATCTTTGGCACGGCTTTCTTGTAGGGTAAATGAAAGGTTCTCACCATTGATGATTACGATTTCTTCACTTGCTAGACTAGCAGCTAAAGATTTAGCATTAGGGGAATCCACCGAAAGGCGGACAGACCACAAAAAGAATCACTCCTCTTCGTCGATTTCACCAGCGACTAGTGCACGCTCGTATTCAATAGCGGCCTGCTGGGCGATGTATGCCATGTCAGCAGTTGTTGCACCGTCTGTGTTTCGGCGAATGATTCTGTTATTTGCATCTGAAGCACGAGTGTAAGGTTCCCAAGCGCCTCCAGCGAATGTGTAGTCACACTTGCTGCAAGACCAAATTCCAACGGACTTACGTGTAACCTTGCGGTATTGACACTTAGGGCAAGTGTATTTGGAGGATTTCTTCTTCATAGCCATGCCAGCGTTACGTCGAACACTGACACCATATCTTGCTCCGAATCGACCGGTTGCGCCGACCTTCTGAGTACGCTTTGCCATTTTCAAGCCTCCTTTGAGTTGACCAGATTAGCAAGTTCGGCGCAGCGTTGCTGTGCGACTCCTAGTATCTCGTCGAATTCCGCCGGCGTGAAAGTTCCCTTTAACCCCTTCTGAAGTGAATGAAGGTGACCTTCATCTCCAAGAGTGATGTGAATCCTCTCATCGCCACCCAATTCTTCTTCATCATTTGCGTCAAGAACATAGCGTCCTCCAACTCTGGTGAAAGAGCACATAGTTGGAGTCAT
This sequence comes from Methanobacteriota archaeon, assembly GCA_002701145.1. GTDB lineage: Archaea > Thermoplasmatota > Poseidoniia > Poseidoniales > Poseidoniaceae > MGIIa-K1. Next base: position 13,885 of record PAEE01000064.1, on the reverse strand, counting down.
AGAGACAGCCAATGGGTAATCTTCACCGATATCGAATCTCTCTGCTGGAACAACTGCTGTTCGTAGTGCTGCGATAGCACCGAGTGCACACGCATCGAAGATATTTCCTTTGTCAGATAGAACATGGATATCGATCATTACACCCAGTACTTTCTCACCAGGTATGATACAAAGAGAGTCCATGTCAATACATCCTGACTCACGGATTCCACGGTCTACAACTCTACCTAATTCGATAGATTGTGGTGATGGTGGTCCCGGTTCATACTTTCTTCCAGCGACTGGTCGAAGTTCAGCTCCACACATCAGAGAACCTTGTGCAGGTCGGTCTGGCCAAGGTGTTCGAATCTCGAATTTGACACCAGCATAAATTATGGTGTCACCCCAAGTTACCTTAGCGCTACCTTCTGCATTGTATAGGCAATCAGTTTCTAGAGTAATATCTCTAGAGTCCCAACGACCTCTACCATCTATCCTCTGGTCATTTGCAGCAAGAGCAGCAAGTTCTTGACGTAGCAAACTAGGTACTAGTTCTACCATCAAGCCTCACCTCCATTCTTTTCCACATATCTGCGCTTGAGAGCATCGACCATTAATTCATGAATTTCTCTAGCCGCTTTCAAATTGTATTCCATACAAGTGTTGTACTCATCAACCGATAAGTCTCCGTCCATCTGTAGGAAAGCAATCTCTCCTGTAGTAGGTAGGATTCCCATTGGCAAATCTGCTTGTCCATAGTTGTCTTCAGCCTTATCAAGGTCAAGAACCACTGTGTCCTCGATCTTACCGCTTGCTACACCTACAATCATATCTCTCATCGGAATTCCTGCATCAGCAAGAGCAACTGCAGCAGCAGTAATTCCTACACAGCGAGTTCCAGCTTCAGCAGCAAGAATCTCTATTTCGACTCGAATCTTTGAGCGTGGGAATCTCTCAACGAGAACTACGCTTTCAAGTGCCTCTGCTGTAACCTTACTAATCTCACGAGAACGTCGGTTGTAACCTGGGCGAATTCTGTCGCTTGTTGAGAATGGTGCCATGTTGTATCTTACATCGATAACTGCACGGTCTTGACGCTGAATCTTACGAGGGTGAGCCTCCATTGGACCATATACTGCACAAACTGCAACATTGAGTCCATGCTTTACCCAAGCAGAACCATCTGCAGCAGGCAAAATACCTGCTTCGATTTCAACTTCTCTCATCTCATCGACTTTCCGACCATCTAATCGCAAGCCATCTTCACGTAGTAATTTTACATCTCCGTATCCGCCCATCAGGCATTCCTCCTGTTTTCGATTAATGCTTCTAATGAGGCATTGAATGTGGCCATGTGGCCTTCGTTACGTACCAAATCGAGTACTGTACGCATGAATGCGATTCCGTCTGTTTCACCATCGACCCAAACTCGTCCATTTTCTGCCACAATAATGCGGCAGTCACTAGCTTCTTTCAGTTGACGTAGAGTTGAATCTGCGTCTCCTCTCAAGCGTGAAATATGATTCATTGAAATTTCGGACATAATTCCTTCCTTTAGTCGGCGTAGTCCTACACCTTTCATCGTTAACACGATATTGTGTGCTTCATCGACTTCCTGTACACGGGCTAACATTACATCGCCAATGTCCATCTGCTCACGAGCAGCGCCAAATTCTACCTTCCAAGGTGCTAATGACATTGGTAGTAGTCCATTGAATGGTCCGTTAACATCTGCGAACCAGAGATTGTTACGCACACTTTCGACAACCCCGATGACCAGGTCACCAGATCTTGGCATGTATGCTGCATGAATCGGGTCTACCGATGTCACACCATTGTTTTCTTTAGCCCACCCGACTCGGGTTGCTATGAGTTTGTCACCCATAATTAGGGTTCCAGTTCCTGCTCGTGCACCTGATGAGGCCCCGATGGCCTCTCCAGGAGTCACGAGGCGCAGCTCGGCGCCTTCATTTGCTCCTGACATTTCTTTGTCTCCGTTTCGGGCGACTCGCCATCCCATGATAAAGCAGACGCTTGTTATGTTAGTTACAATTCCTTAATTTCGGAATTACTATCCACGCCTTTTACCCTTCCAATCAAGCTATTTGCCATTCCTGGAGGGCATTCAATTATACATGCCCAGTCGCCATTCGATAGCCACTCATCTTTGTCGAGATATGGGCGCAAAAATTTGGCCGCTGAGCCATAACCTGAACCAGGAATTCTAAATGCGATTCTTACCGGTTCAAACGATAATGGAATCAATGGTTTCAGAACATCAATCGCCTCTTTGACAAGGACATCGAGACGCTTGAAAGGGTCAACTGAGAATCGACTTTCTTCTAATGCCAGTTCAATCCTAGTCTTAGGGTGAGGTGTTTTGGCTTTAGGATCGATTGCAGTTGAATGGATTTCTTGAATAATCAATTGTTTCTTCTGTTCCACCATTTGTTTTCTTTGGTTTGTAGTAAGTTGGATACTTCCTTTCTCAAGAATAGTTTTGGTTATTTCAAAAATATCTTGAGTTCCAAATGTAGATTCAATAGCCTCACCAGTCGGCCTATCTCCTCCTCTAGCATCATTCCAAACTTCATCGGTTGCCAGAAAATCATCTAGATTAACACTGGATGGATCTAAACGAAATGTTTCGACCAAGTCTGGGTCAACCAATATCTCGTATCGTTTTCCGCCAAACTCCCATCGTGCCAAGACTGCTGCGTCAAGGCTTACCATTGGAATCTTCACTCCTCAAGAGGCTTGAGTCTGTCAATTTGTTTGTTGACTTCTCCCCTGTCTAGGACACGGTAACCTTCACTATCGACAACCGACACTTCAACAGCATCTCTGTTAAGTTCCTGGTCGTTGGCGTTTCTTAGGGCCTCGAGTCCAAGTTTCATTGCTGCATTAAGGGTCAAATTCTCCTTCCAGTTGTTTTCGAAGTATTCGATCACAGTATTCCTTCCACTTCCAATAGCACCTGCGTGGTATGATTGGTAAGCNCCAGATGGGTCNGTTTCAAACAAGTGAATTCCATTGTCATCTACGCCACCGATTAGTAANGCTGTTCCAAATGGTCGAGANCCTCCGTACTGTGTGAANGATTGCTTAAAGTCACAAATTTTCTTGGTTAGGATGTCTATTGGCACAGATGCCGCATAGGTGATTCGNTTGATTTGAGCTTCAACTCTTGCACGAGCGACTAATTGTCTTGCATCTGCAACCAATCCGCTGGTTGCAATACCTACGTGGCCATCAATTTTGAACATCTTTTCAATAGACTCAGGAATGATTAGTCTGCTAGCAATTCGCTTATCGCAAACAAGTACAACACCATCTCTGAACTTTAGTCCAGCAGTTGTTGTACCTCTCTTTACACTCTCTCTTGCATATTCTACCTGAAACAATCTTCCATCTGGGCTGAATGTAGTAATTCCGTGGTCATATCCTCTTCCGCTTGGCTGCAAAGTCTGCACCTCAGACCGCTGTCCGGGTCGGGGTCTTATCAACCTTGGCGGGATGGGGGGCATGTGAAAGTAGCAGTACTATCCAGTGGTGGCAAAGATAGTAGCGCCGCAATATGGTGGGCTCAATGCAAGGGCTGGGACTTAACTCACCTAGTTACTGTATTAGTAGAGGGTGATGATTCTTGGATGTTCCAGATACCTGGTGTGTCATTGGTCGAAAGGCAAGCCGAATTGTGTAATTGTCAATGGCTTTCCGTGAGTAGCCAAGGTGTTCCTGATGAGGAGATAACCGATTTAGAGAACGGGCTAAAAGAACTGGACATCGATGCGATTGTTTCAGGAGCATTACGCTCTGATTATCAGAAGACACGAATCGAGAGAATGGCAGAAAGACTAGGAATCAAATCCTTTACACCCTTATGGCACCAATCTAGTGAATCTCACATGTCTGGTTTGGTAGAGAATGGATTCCAAGTTATGATTTCAGGAGTATCTTCAGAGGGGTTAGGTAAAGAGTGGTTAGGTCACACATTAACTACTGATTCCTTAGAAGAATTATCTTTACTTGCTGCGAAATATAGATTCAATGTTGATGGTGAAGGCGGGGAATATGAAACATTAGTTACCGCTGGCCCACACATGAATGGCTCTCTAGATTTGCAATACGAAATACACTGGGATGGTGTTAGAGGCCATCTTGAATTCCAATAATTTTGGTCAAATTACAGACATTTGCCACGCGGAATGTTCATGTCCTCCGGTCAGGGGGACTCATACATGGCCTTCTGCCCACTTGATTATCGATACGGCTGCAAAGACTTCAAAGAAATCTGGTCCGAACTTGGTCGGCACCAGCGCCAATTAGAGGTTGAAAGAGCTCTAGTATGGGCTCACAAAGAGATGGGGAAAGTCTCCGAAGAAGACTACGCTAAGGTTGCAGAGATCGCTGTGCCTAGCGTTGTAACCAAAGAGAGAGTATCTGAAATCGAAGCAGAAACAAGACACGATATCATGGCTCTAACAAAGGCTATGGCTGAAGCAGCAGGTGAAGCCGGATGGTGTATTCACTTAGGTGCCACGTCGAATGATATCGTCGACACAGCTGTCGGTTTACAACTAAGAGATTCCATTGTTCTACTACGTGAGCAACTTTGCAAACTCATTGAAGTTACTGCAAACCTCGCTGAGAAAGAACGTGATACTGTAATGCTAGGTAGAACTCATGGTCAAGCAGCGGTTCCAATCACATTCGGACTCAAAACTGCAGTTTGGCTAGATGAGATGCGAAGACAATTAATTCGCCTTGACGAAGCCACTCCACGTATTGCTGTTGGCAAATTCTTGGGTGCAGTGGGTACTGGTGCAGCACAAGGAGATGGAGCGAGAGAACTACAAAGATTAATTCTAACACACCTGGGGCTACAGGTTCCTCTTGCAACAACCCAAGTTGTAGGTAGGGACAGATATGTTGAGTATGTTTCTTGGCTTGCAAATGTTGCTTGCACATGTGAAAAGGTGTTGCAGGAAGTACGCAATCTACAGCGATCAGAGATAGCAGAAGCCGGAGAAGGTTTCGATGTCAAAAAGCAAGTGGGTTCGTCAACTATGGCTCACAAGAAAAACCCAATCAAATCTGAAAACGCTTCAGGTCTAGCAAGGATTGTACGTTCTTTCATAATTCCAACATATGAAAATGCACTTCTTTGGCATGAAAGAGATTTGGCAAACTCCAGTAGTGAAAGGTTCACGTTGTCACATGGTTCTGCACTATGTGAAGATGTAATCGCCAAAACAGCAAATGTTTTGACCAATCTTTGGGTTGACAGAGACAGAATGCTAGCAAACATCGCTAGTCAGAAGGGCTTAGTCATGGCAGAGAAGGTTATGATTGAACTCGTAGGTCATGGAATCGGTCGTGATGAGGCGCATGAAATTCTTCGTGCTGCTTCGTTTGAAGCGATAGAAAATGGCGAAGAATTGATTGATGTTTGTGCAAGAACACCAGCGGTTGCTGCCGCCTTCAGTGCAGAAGATTTGGAAGAAATGTTCGACCCAGCTAACCACATCGGAGTTTCAGGCGAAATAGTCGATGAGGCTGTCGCTCTTGCTCGCAACGCAATTCAATGATCTATTCGTCAATCTTTGGTTGATGCATTGAAACCCGTACCAAAACCATGGCAATTATTGCTGAAACTGTAAATGCAATTCCAACCATTTGAGACATACTGTACCACAGTGCAATAAGCCCAATCAATGAAAAATATGCAACGACATGGCACAATGCTGACGCTATTTGTAGCCTGTCCATCATTTCATCACTTAGTTTTCCATCATTCTCGAGTAAAAATGTGTATATCAAGAAGTATATTCCTTGGAATGGAATAGTAGTTGCTATAATTGTCAATGCAACCTCTCGTATGAATTTCGGGTTTGTTTCTTGTTCCATACCCTGGAAAAGCATTACTGCGGTATTGGTACCTAGCAGCGCAGCCATTATCGTCCATCTTTTATCTTGTGAAGAAGTACGGCTTTCTACATTTACCGAACCATCACTCATGGGCGGCGCTAAGAAATCAAGGGTTTGTATATTGCCCCACAAAATTAGTTGAAGTCACTAATATTGACAAAATCAGAAGTAGCGAAACATTAGCAGTAAGCCGCCAGTAATTGTTGCAACAATCATCAATAGAATAATCATAGCATTTGGACCATACTCATTTTTGTCTTCAAGTGCGGTACCCAGCAAGCCATCTCTGGCAAGTGCTTTGGAAAGGCTACCTGCTTTTTCAAAGTCAGGAAGAGGTCTTCTCGGTATTTTTTCACCACTACTAATCTTACCGGCCATGACTCTGTGAGAAGTAGTTGGGTCATATGGGTTTTCATCATGTAATGATGGAAAGCAATATCGCCTATGGACAATACGCACCAATATGCAAGAACCTACAGTTGCTGACATGTCTATTACCGATGAGCACTTTGTTGTGCAATCGAAAACGAAAGTTAGTGCAATCTGTGACGAATTGTCAAAAAATCCAACCAATGCAGTATTGGTGAAGAAGAAGGACGAAATTTTAGGTGTGGTTACTGCTAAGGATATATTCGCATGCATGGCAAATGGAGTAAATGCTTCTAAGATTAAAGTCGATAAGATAATGCGAACCAACATAATGACACTCAATGAAGATACTCCTATTTCTACCGCATTGGAGATAATGAGTAGCCAAAAACCGGATTCCATTGTAATTGTTGATTCTTCCAATCAGTACATTGGCTACTTTTCTGCTGGAGATTATAGAGAAGCAACTAGGAAATTGGAAGCCCACCAACTGATGAGCGTCAGATTAAAGCGCTCTCGTAAGGCGATTTCTAGGACTGTAGAAGATGATGAACCAGCAGCTGATTTACTCGATTTATTGCTTGGTGATTTCGAAGAAGAAGAAGAGGAAAAAGAACTACCTTCGATCTGATATTGCAGGGATGATTGTATGGAACTTTGGAATGCACCACTCAATGGCTCTGCAATACACCTTGCAGTAGAAGGCTCATGCGGTGGTACTTCGCTTGGAATACAAATGGCTAGGCAGGCGATAGTCGATGGCGGTCGTGTTCTTTGGGCCGCTCCTGAATTACCAGATGGAACACGTTTTTCGCAAATATTTTCTGGAATGGAACTTACAGCATCATCTCGTTTCCATGCAATGAATCTTGTCGGAAACATGGACCAATCTATTCAATCGCTGATAAATGCAGCTAAAATGCTACCTGGTGTGGCATTGGTTGTGTTAGATGATTACTGTCCAGATAGTGGCCAATTACCAAAAGATGTTGTAAGTGCAGTTAACAAATTGATTGAAGGTAGTGATTGGACTACATTATTAATTTCTAAAGGCGGTGTAGCAATGGATTCATCTCCATTAATAGCCAGAGGTAGAAACAAGTTAGATGCAGACGCAGTATGGCTTTTAACACGACCTGAAGATAATTCAAAGCGAACTCTATGGGTCGATGACGAGGAAGTATCTCTTAGATTAACAGAAGAAGGATTCCAGCACTAATCACTCATCTTCGCCGAGTAACTTTGCCATTTCTTCAAGGGCATCATCATCAGGTTCGTCAAATTGTTCTGGGTTTTTAGCAGCCCCATCCATCTGGTCTTCACCAGCGATTGCAGGTGCTGCGTCCTCTTTGGCTTTAGCAAGGTTAGCTCTTCCACGATTGGTAATATACCAAATCATTGCAAGTAGAGACAATCCAAATATCATGTATGTGACTTCTGTTGAACTCAGCATATTTGGGGCTGGTGAGGTTTGGCTATCAAGATTTATGTTCTTATGTTAGAGTCTTGGCCAAATGACGCCTCTTATCTGCAGGTGGTTGCACCCATCCATCGAAAATAGGTATACGATTTGTCTCTTGCCAAACTTCCGAACTAGTTTTTTTGCACTTAGGGCACCTTACACCCTGTCCTTTACCCATGGATTTCATTCTCGTTCCGCATTCGCAAAGTGGCCTTTCTTTTTTGGTAGATTTCAATATCTTAATCGCTTCAAGGTGGATTTGTCCTTCATAGTTTAATCCTAAACATTCGAATTGGTCTCCTTCCTCGAGCCATTGGGCGGATTTATTCACATCACCAGATTCTGAAAATGCCAGATATCTTTGATTTATGATAACATGGCCACCTTTCAGAAGTTCTTTCCTTTCAACAACATCCGTTATACTGGATTCAATATGGTCGCCACTCGCTTGATTTGTACAAAAAACTCTACTTCCAATAGTTTCAGCACTTCCATCTAACAATATCTCAACCGCCTTTTGTGCAGCGTTTCTATTCGTGGCTCTAACTCCGAACATTACTGGACAAGGTCCACGTGGAGCAACAAGACCTCGATTTGTTCTTGGATCTCTGCAAAGAAATGTTTCAGGCATATTATCTACTGTAGTAAGCGACTGTTCACTTACTTCACGAACACCTTTTCTCCAAGCAATTCCTTCCCAAGTAGTTGTCAAGGCCGGCCATGCGCATGATGCTGCTGCTCCGATTCTACCTTCTCCACCCCAATGGTGTCCAAAGTCTAGAGGCTCAGCTTTTCCTCTGACCGCTTTCCAGTAGTATTTTTCATCCGGCTGTGTTGTGAATAATGTCATTCCAGGGTCTGAAGGATATTGCTCTCTATCTGAATGTTGAGAGACTGAAATCATTCCTTTCAGAGGTTCAATGTTGTCTTTCCAATATTGGTCTAACCATTCAATAATGGATTCATCCGCAAAGATTTCTACCGATAATGCTGCATTTCCTCTAGTTCTTCGTGCAGCAAATGGCCAGAGTCTAGTTAGCCTCGGTTCTCCATGTTCACACGGCAGAGCATTTAGCAAATCGTGGAATACCAATGTCGTACAACCTCCTTCAAGGGAGTCTGTATCGTCAAGACCTAGCCACATATCTATTCCACCGGGTTGAATTCATCGCCTGCATCATCTTGGATGATTCTTTCTATTACGCTGGTAATTCCTACGTCTTCTTCTACTTGGAATAGTCTTGCACCAACAGCCCAACCTGCGCCCATGTCAGAGTTTCTATCTCCGACCATTAGGTCTAGTGGGTGAATTGGTTTGGGTTTTGGACCCCACCAATCTACTTCTGAATGGCATTCTGCTCTAATTATTTGAGATGCATGATTTAGCATCCCAGGTCTAGGCTTCCTACAATTACAACGATCTCTATTTCTGTGTGGACAGGTCATTAAAACATCAAAGTTTCCAACTTCTTTTTGTAATTTAGAATGAATTGATTTAATCGTATCTTCTCCCCATTTACCACGCATAATTGCTGACTGGTTAGTTACTATCGCAATTCTATAACCTAGTGACCTGAGTGCCATTATCGCTTCCTTACTTCCTTTGATAATACGTAACTCTTCTGGGGAGTTGATGTAATTTGGACTTCCGTAATTCAATACTCCGTCTCGGTCAATAAATGCTATCGCACCGTTCCATTCGACCTCCATTTCTTGGAGGTTGACCTCGGCTATTGGCCCTTCCATTGTTCTCTCGTGAAACAATCTTACCTATCTGCATTCAGGAGAAGTCCTTAGAGTAAGTGACCTTCTGCCACAGACAATGGCGGGTGACTTCTTTGTCGATAAGTCAATTGCTACCATTCTTGGTGCAATTGGAATGTCCATACTTCTAGTCACTTGGAAAATGCGTTCAGGTCGCTTGGAGCCAATAGCTCCAATCGGATGGCTACTTACTGGATTTTATTTCTTTAATGACACTTTATTTTACTATGGACATGAAGATCTAGTTCTTACTGTAATGAGTATACTAACTCTTCCAGGTGCCGCTGCAATCGCTCTTTGGGAGCGCAAGGTAACCATTACGAAAGATGCCAATGCTCTTCGTTGGTTTCGCGGAGCAGTTGGCGCAGCAGGTCTTCCATACCTTCTAATCGCTCATGTTCCAATTCTAAACATTCTAGCGATTTGGTTTGTAGCTTGGCAATCCGCTGCTCTCCTTTCCTTTGCAGGCGGTTCTGATGTTACCCTTGGGGAAACATTTGCCAACCAAAGCGATGGTACTAGTGTCCAATGGGAAAATTGGGATGGAAATCAGTGGTTCTTAACTGAAGAAATGTCTGAATATTCATTTCACACAGAATTGCTTGTAAATGGGGAACCAATTTACATTAATTTCGTTCTAGCCTGTACTGCAATACAATCGATGATAATTTTCGTTGGAGCAATTTCAGTGTTGGACATTGACTGGAAAAAGCGAGTACGAGCCCTATTCATCGCATTATCTCTTATCCATATTCTAAATTTGTTTAGAAATGCTGGATTGATTTGGTTACAGTTAGGATATCCTGACTGGAGATGGTTGAACCTAACGATATTCGAATTTGGGCATTCTTATGCCTCTCGCTTTGTATCACTAGGTGCAATGTTCTTACTAGCGCTAGTTCTATTCGAAATGCTACCACAAATGCATAGACACGTACTTTCTTTACTTCGTCCCCTTGGATTATCTCCGGGTAAGAAAAAGTAATCAATCGTACAAATCAGATACTGTCATGTCTTCAGGTACTTCCTTAGTTGGAGGTCCCAAATCTAGAGCAGGAGGTACATCCTGTACTGGTGGAGCCGTTGTAATAGGTTCCAATGAGTTCTGCGTATCTCCAAGCATAGCCTCAGTCATATTGTCCTTCTGATACTCCCATGCATACTCTGGTTCACGCTTCGACCTGATGACCATGAAACCAAGGACTGAAACAAGAATGATTCCAAGCATCCCTGCTGAAACCCAAACTATGTCATTATCCACTGATGCAATGATGTCTGAGTTGTCACCAACTCCATCACCATCTGAATCTGTATCTTCTTTAGGATCATCGGGGAATGCATCCTTATCATCAGGTGTACCATCACCGTCTCTGTCTAGAGGGTCGTAAGTCNTAACACAGTTTTCAGTGTGGTCTTCTATCTCNTNANTTTCAATGAACAAGTCATTATTNCGGTCCATTTCAAAGAAATCATAGTCATTCTTCCATGCAATNCTGGATAGGAACTCGATGCTACCACCATCNGTNCCAANTTGGTCCATCGTTATCCACAACTCATTTTCACAAGTACATGCTTCGGCTTTGAGTTCATCAATTCCAATGACTCGATCCTTGTTTACGTCNACTTGCTCGAAATCGAATTCGTCATNGAAGTCCCCAATCTCTGATTGTGAAATGTCGCCGTCCTCATTTGCATCGAGCTGTGTNAANAATTCATCAGCNATTTCNTCACANGACAATATTTCNTCGCCAGGAATAGGGTCTACTGGGNCNGGGNCAGGGTCTGGACCAGGCATATCAAAACCGTCCCAAGTTGCTAATATTGAAATGTCCTCGATGTCACTGTTTGCAACCATGGTAATATCAATNCGTCCAGTTACGAAAAAGATGTTTAATTCTTCATCGGCTTGGCCAAAATCAGATTCATACTCCATGCCTTCTGACATTTGCCTTCCACCTGGGCCGCCTCCTCCTTCAAAGTCCTCCCAGTCAATGCTTTCAGCTTCTGCAAAGAGTCCAAGGTCCCCTTCTCCACCCCACGTTTGGATAATTAATTCCATGGCATCTTCATCTCCTAAGTCGATAAAGAAGTACAATTCTTCACCTTCTGGTGCATTTATTCCAGATACTTCTTCTTCATTGAATAATTGAATTGGTTCACCGTCATATGACCAGATGTATCGGTCTGTAAAGGATGCTGTAATGTCGATACGACTGTAGAACTCTTCACTTCCTAGTAATATGTACCATCGTCCCGGTGTTGGGTCATTGAAACCAATTTTGTCACCAGCGCCTGGTGCATTGGAATGTTTGTCATATGTAGTCCAAGTTGGGTATTCTTCGAGCCGCATCATCAACTTGGCTTCTCCATCGCCATTATCTAAATCGACTTCAATTCTTTCAGTACCTACTGGCACATCGATGTAGAAGTACTGGTCAAGTCCATCGAAACCGCTTAGAGGACCATAAGAGATTCCTGCAGTCAACTCAATTGCTGATTCAGGGTCAGTATTCTCAGGGTTGTATGTGAAATCTGCCTGTATAGTTACTTCTCGACAACCCGAGTAAGAAGTTAACATCACATAATAAATTCCAGGTTCAGCATCAAAAATCTGTACCGTTTCATCATTACCAGGCCCATAAGAATGGTCAGATGTAGTTTGGCCAGAAATTTGTCTACCCTCAGTTGACTCTATTGCAAATCCGAAGTCGAAATCATCTTCCCAACCCATGTCTGTTGCAGGTAATGCACCTAGAGCAATGTGTAGTTCACAATCACCCGGTCCACCCCAAGTGTTCACTCTTAATTCAGCCAAATTGTCTTGTAAATCTACATAGTAGTAAAGTGGGTCTCCTGTGTTTCTTCTTATCGTCTGCCCGGTAACTGAAATCCCGTCATTTAATTCGATCATGTCTTCAAGTTCAGGAGGTTCTGGTGCCTCTTCCCAGTATGCATTTATTTCTAAATTATTAATGTCAATATTAGAGGATATAGTCATCCAGTAAACTCCTTCATCAGGCCATTCAAAGTATTCGTAAACGTATAATCCCCAATCAAATGTTTCAACTTGGTAATCATGGTTCCAAGCCGATGGGATTTCATTCATTGAAATGTAAATTTCATACTCAATGTCTTCATCATATTCTTCTTCAAAGTCAAAATCCCATGAGAATACATTCAATGTTAATTCCATTGTGTTTTCAGGTATTTCCATGAAGAAGAGAAGAGTGTCTCCAGCATTGGCGCTGATACCATCGTAATATTTGTCATTCTCTAATTCAAAAGCTTGAGCAATAATTGTACCATCTGGCATTACCCATGCTGCTCCATGAATTTGTCCCTCACGGTCCTGTGAATCCACAGTCATGTCACCTTCACCCTCAGGGAAAGTCCATTCAGATGAGTTGGCAGAATCTCTAATCATTACATCATCAAGCATTCCATGGAAGTGGTTACAATCACAGCCAGCACCCATTCTTCCGATGTATAACTCGTCACAATCTTCGCCAGATTGGAAACAATCATTGGAGCCAAAATTTCCAGCAGGGATTTCTGAATCATTTACGTCTATCATTCCAGCGGACTCATTATCGATGAAGAATTCTCCACCGGCTTGTGTGTCGACAACCACTTTGATGTGTGTCCAAACATTCTCTTGAATAGAAACATTAGATGTAGGGTTTGCAGACATTGAATATTGATTGGAATATGCTAGGTATCCATCGTTAAGGTATAGTCCCCAACCATAATCTCCCAACATTGTTACGAATTGAATACCTGTTGTGTCTGGGACATTGACCCATGCTTCAATTTCTATGTGCTCGTCCCAAACCGGGATTTCTGCATCTATGATGATGTGGTCATCTACACCATCGAATCTCAATGCGTAATCTGCACCTTCCCCAATTTCAACAACTCCGTAAACTGGGAAATACTGAGGATCATCTTCTAAATCATTCCAAGTCGCTGGCTCAATTGAGCCCATATTGGTTCCAGTGATGTGAATATAGTCTTCATCATCTCCACTTCCTGGTTGGCCATCTCCCCAGTTCCTATACAAAAATGGAGTTCCATCGTGCCAACGGAAGTCTCCTTCATTCTGTTCATCAGAAAGTCCAGTCCAAAGATGACGAGTAGTATTGTCTCCTAAAGCGAATGTATCGTAGATCCACTGGTCTTCTTCAGCATCATCTATTGTAACCAAGAACCCATCTAGGCTTCTAGCTACGGATGCTGCATCACTCCAAGATGATGCTGATAGCAGATGGTAAGTGTGATTATTTGCTGGGTTGACTACAGTCTCTAATATCTCAATATCTTCTATATCTGCTGCAGTAGATGTAGTTACAAATGGGCTAGCACTGACTAGCAACATTAGAG
>PAEE01000063.1 GCA_002701145.1 Methanobacteriota archaeon | reverse complement strand
GGAAGATTTAGAGTGAGTAATTCTGCAGCTTTAGGGTTTAGATCACTCGCAAATATTTCTCCTATCGAATCTTCTAATCCACTAAGAGGCATGAGGGCTGGGCCAACTCCCGCATAGGGGTCGCAAACAGAGACTTTCCTTCCAAGTTTTAATGAGAGATTTTTGGCACAATCCACTGTTCCTATCCTTTCATTCGCTAGCCTTGGTGAATAGTAAGCACACCCTGGGTCAACCCAAAATTGACTTCCGCTCTCCTTTACTTTGGTTCTAGTCGTGGCGGAATTATCGTGTGAAATGATGGTTAAATCTCTGACGCGGAATTCGCCTTTAACCCCATTATCCGCGCATACGACTCTTGCATTGGAATGTTGTTGTAGCATCGCTTTTCCTATCTCTTTTTGATGATTCAGTAGTGACTCTGGAACTTTTACAATTATCACATCGCCAATTTGGTCATGGCTCATGGGCCATTCATTTTCATGAAGTAAAAACAAATCTGGGCTAAGGTGTTCGGTCCAATGTTTAGGACCAGAGAGAATAGGATCTAAATCTAGTATTTTGAAATCTGCGATTTTTTGTGGTGCTTCTGGGCTGAGGGCTAGGCCACGCATGTTACCCAAATTATGGATTCCACAGCCCTGTGCTAGCCAGCCTTCGCTAGCTAATTTCTCTCTCCAAAGGGAGGTTTCCTTGCTCGGCACGCTCAAATGGCGCATAGTCTTCGCCATGCCCAGAGGAGCAAGTGGTTTGAGCATGGCGGCTGGATTGGTTCTTATCGGGATAGGTCCCGGTGGCATTGGAGGTATGACTAGTGATGCTATTTCTGCAGCCAAGGATGCTGACTACAGGCGCTATGAGGCTTACACTGCTTTGTGGAGCCAAGAGGATTTAGAAAGTCTTGAAGGCGAAATTGGCGAAATACGAAAGGTGATGCGTCCGGAAGTTGAAGCCCCTGTGGAATTGTTGGCCTTAGCTAAAACACACAGTGTCGCTTTACTTGTAGTGGGAGACCCTTTGCAAGCCACCACCCATGTAGATTTACAATTACAGGCCCTCGAAGCCGGCGTTCAATGCACAGTAATTCACGGTGTAGCGATAACTGGTTTGGTTACAGGGGCAGTGGGTCTCTCGAATTATCGATTCGGAAGGCAGACCACATTGACTTATCCTTACGGAGGGTGGATTGCCACTTCTCCTTTGGAAGTTATTGCGGTAAATCGGATTCAAGGTTTACACACTTTGGCTCTGTTGGACTTAGATCCTACGGGTGAAGGTGTTGGTGGGCAAAAACCAATGCAGCCAAAAGATGCCGCTGATGCTATGGAGCGAATGGCATTAAAATTATCAGAAACGTTGGGCGAATTGCCAAAAGATTCGAATTTTGATTTGATGAAAATTGAGGCTTGTAATAAAATAACGAAGGATTTTGCAGAACTAATGGTTGTGTTATGTAGTGATATGGGCACCCCTGAACAATCGATAACCTATCTGTCAATTGAAGAACTAGCTAATGCTGAAAATGGCCGCCTGCATTGTATTATCATCCCTTCAGAACCAAGCGATGTAGAATTATCCGCATTGTCTCGCTGGTCGAAGAAGTGAACAGGGGTAGCCGTCTCCGGTGGTCTGATGGCGCGTCCTGCTCAAGTGGAGTTTCCTGGTAAAAAGCGTCAGCGCATGCGTATGCGTGGCACAAAACAGGCTAACCTGGACACTCAAAAACGCCTCCGAAAAAACCTTGACCGTTTGTTAGAGGAAGGCGAGATGTTGTTACCAGCTATGACTTGGACTGGGAAATTGAAATGGGGAAGGACAGACCCTGTTACAAAAACGCTGCTGCAACTAAGGAAAATTTTCGATAAGCGCAACGACAAGAAGTGGTTGGGCAAGAGAATGATGGCTAAGCGAGGAGATGCTGTGGGTAAGGCATTGGCTGGGTCATTAGTAGCGGCCCACGAAGAAGATATTTCACTAGTGGGCAACTACAGCCACCAATCTTTTGGAAAGGCGTCTTATGTTCGCAAAGGAGATGGCAAGATTGCTTACCAGGCTGGCCTCCAGAACTACCACATGCCAACCCTACGTATGCTTCCTTGGGAAGATCATGCAAGGAAGGGATACTTCTTCTTCTCTTGGCATGGCGGATTCGTATGCAGCGGACCGGTTGCTAAAATTCCTGATGGTTGGTTAGGCGATGTATTAGAGCGTTCGAGATTCAAGTTCAAGAACGAAGGTAATATTTGGGCAACTAGTGGTTTAGATTTGAATAAAATTTCTGAAAATGAAATGTCAGGCACCGGTTACCTCTTACTAAATTTCATTGACGGTAGTAAGGTTGCAATTGGTTTTGATAAGCTTGAAACCGTGAAGGGGAAAACCTCCTTCATCCACGACCTAGCGCTATCGATGCTACCCCCTAATCTATCGACGGTCATGACTCCTGATGCAGTCTGGTACCCGGAAGGCGGGTCTAGAGATGGTGCAAAAGATGCCCTTGAGAGGATTCTTGATGGCTGGATGGGCCTTACTTTGAATGAAGGTTCGATTTCCAAGCGAGTCAAGGCAGCAGTATTGCATCACATAGACGATGGTTTTGTAGTTGGAGAAAAGTGGTTTGGAACTGCTGAAGAAGCGGTGAAAGAATTGAATGGATCTCCTGCAGAAAAGGACCTTGCTCTGCGACTAATGATTGAGGCTGACGGCTCGGGAATCAGAATATCTAACAGAGGAGAAGTGCACGAAAGAAAGGGCACTGCGCTAGAAATTGCAGCGAACTCATGTAACGATGTACTAGCAGCATTGTGGGAAGACCACGGTCTTTCTGGGCTAATCGGAATTGGTATTGAAGAAGATGAAGCGCATGATTTATGGTCGGCCCAGTGTAACAAGAAGCGGGCCTTTGGTAAATTTTTGAAAGACATTGAGTCTCAAAGATCCAAGGCAGATATAATCCAAAAGTTCCCATACAGGAGAGGGAAGGTTCCTGGCCCTGTTGGGATGATTAACGATCTAACCATCATGGGATTGGTGGACGGTGTTGGAAAGGCAGAGAAAGAAGCGCTCTCGAAAAAGGACGATATCGATTCNGAGGCTTCTTCNTGGGCCTGGTTGGTTGCCTCGGGTAAATCAAATGGCCAAGAGTGGCAATTCTCCTCAGACGCTAGAGAAAGGGGCGGTGCNTGGAGNAATGCTGCAACTGAAGTTTGGAANGTAGGTAAAGCGATGGTTGGCGGNGAGGANGTTGACTACANGGCCTCNCTNGAGCTATTACGCAAAGCCTGTGGGCAAATCGAAGAATTNCCGTAATCAAATACTAGCAAGCGCATTCGAAATGTCGCTCCATAGGTCTTCAATGTCTTCGATTCCAACTGAAATTCTTACAAATCCNGGACCTAATCCCGCGGCTATTCTAACGTCTTCTGGAATGAACATGTGGCTAGAGTTGAATGGGCATTCAATCAAACTTTCAACCCCTCCTAGGCTAGTCGCCTCAAATATTACTTCGAGTCCTCTCATNAATTTCAAAGCAGCAGCATCGCCACCCTTTACAGTAAATGCAATCATTCCAGTTCCCTTTGGAACGATTCTCTTTGCTAATTCNTAATCCCTGTGAGATTCCAGTGACGGGTGGTGCACTAGTTCAACTAAATCGTGAGCTTCTAGNCGCTTTGCCATTTCAGCGGCATTGGAACAATGGATGGGCATTCGNGCAGCTAGTGTNCGAATTCCTCTTTCNAAGAGATAGCAATTNTGAGGGTCTGGTGAGCCTCCGAAGTGNACTTTCTTGATGAACATNGCAGCGATTAAATCGGCTCTTCCAACNACTGCGCCACCGATAATATCTGAGTGTCCGCCGAGNTACTTTGTTGTAGAATGGATTACTAAATCTGCGCCCATTGTAATTGGCTGGCAGCCCCANGGAGATGCAAATGTATTGTCTATTACTAGCAATANGTCGTGCTTCTTAGCGATCTTAGACATAGCNTCGATATCGCAAATTTTGATNACCGGATTNGTGATTGTTTCAATATACAACATCTTGGTATTTTCTTGAATTGCCGCTTCGTATGATGCNGGGTCTTGCATATCTGCCATNGATGTTGAAATTCCAAACCTTGGTAATTCCTCGGTCATTAAGCCATATGTGCCACCGTATACATCAGAGCTNGCAACTATGTGGTCGCCNTGGGAAAGTANACCCATCAAAGTAGTGGATATTGCCGCCATACCGCTGGCAAACAATTCGCCATCNTCNGCCCCTTCGAGNGCGCAAATTTTCTCNACAACCGCTGCTGAATTTACGCTAGAAAGNCGAGCGTATAGGAGNGTNTGTTGTGCGCCAGCAGCCCAGCCAGCGTATCTCTCATCTGTGAGTTGNTATGTGGAAGATTGGAAAATTGGNGTATTTACTGCNCCTTCNATGTGCTTCGTACCAGCGTGGACCGCGTTTGTTGAAAACTTCCTTTTGTCGGACATATGTATCTCCAAAACAATGTGTGGGCCTAACACACATGAACAATTCGCCTTTGATATTGNGTGATTGTCGGAAAATACCTTAGTTTCNANNANAATTNCCGACAANATGACGGAATCTTTGATAATNTAGTGTCTATTCGTTTTGNTTATGAAACTTAATNCCAACGATTTGGATTTAATCGAATTGCTAAAGCAAGATTCGCGCGCTTCGGTTACATCTCTTGCAGAATCGATGGGTATGGCGAGAGTGACCGCTCATGACCGGATGGTTAAGCTACAACGTGAAGGGATTATTCGAAGATNTACTGTNGANATCGATGCAAAGGCCCTGGGTTATGATTTGCGCGCTTTCATTTTTGCAAGGTGCGATAGTGGGAATGTAGACAGGCGGGAAGTCGCTCAAAAATTGTGTAATTTACCCTATGTGGTAAGGTGTAATGTTGTTGCTGGAGACTGGGATTTACTGATCGAAGTAGTAAGTCCATCGATGGATTCCNTNGGAGATTCCATCTTAGATGGGTTGTCCAAAGTNGGNGGGATNGCNAGTACTCAGACNATGGTTTCNTTCTANGATTATTCNGGCCCTGCNTCTTCGCTTAGATGAGGCTCNTCTCCNGACTCATCCAACTCCACAATAATATTTCCAATTAGGAGNAGTANNCCCATTGTAAGCCATATTGATACGTCTATCATCCCTTCATACCAACCATAAAGCGTCGCCCAAACGGGTTCNAACGAGTAGATTATAGCNGCATGNGTTGGATTGAGATACTTCTGGAANGCGTTGAGCATCAAGATGCAGGCTAAGGAGCCAAANAGTCCGAGGCACAATAGTGGAACGACCACTCCGTCCTGCCAAGCCACCTCNGCCACCATGGGGTCTCCTGAAGCGATTAATGCGAAAATTGAGGCTCCGACAACCAATACTGCGAATGAAGTTGAAGTCACAGCGAGAGGGTCGAGTTTTTTNGTGATCGAATCGGTGTANATAATGTGTAGAGCAAAGAAGAAAGCGCACATCACNGTAAGTATCTCNCCCGTTCCCCAAACGATGTGAGGNGGGCCGTCTATGAATCCGGCACCAAGGGTTGCTAACANTACACCAGCNANCATCATNCGAGTGGGTTTTCTGTCGCTAATCTTGACTGAAAGAATTGCAGTGAATACAACATAAAGAGATGTTAAAAANGCTGAAACNGAAGGGGTTACAGATTCTATTCCAATCATTTGNAGCACGAANCCNGCTAGCATCAAACTACCNAGTATCAANCCGCCCTTCCAGTCTTCTTTGGANGTTAATGCTGCCCTNGCGCGACTNGAGAACGGTAACAATGCTACGAATGCTATTAGAAACCGCGTAGCNACAATTACTCCAACTACNCCTGCTTTGGAATACTCATCTAATTCTACTTCTAAAGAATTCATGGCTTGTTTCATCCAAACGAATGTTCCGCCCCAAAGTAATGTGACGAAAAAGAGGCCAATTACCGCTTGGCGCCTAGTTGCCATGTGTTCGGCCTATTTTGCTTGCATTTGATGATGGCGGTCGCCCCGGTGGTCTTTCAATAGGAAANAATGTGGTGAAATTATGCTCCTTTCGNACTAACACTCTTGTGCCTAATGCGTTGTGAAGTCAATATGGCGACNGGGCAGTTTTGGGACATGCCCATCGAGACNGGTGAAATTCCGCCTTCAAAATCGGAGTTTGATTGCATCGTTGTGGGTGGCGGGCCAGGAGGTGCCGCTGCTGCATCCTATCTNGCAATGGANGGGAAAAAGGTGCTATTGGTTGANCGTGGNGTTTGGCCGCGNGACAANGTTTGTGGAGACGCNGTTGGNGGTAAATCCCTGAGTCANGTAAATGCCNTAGGNGTCAAAGCAAAATTAGAATCTTCACCNCATTTTAAAGTCACAGGTATTGTATTTTCATCACCAAATGGGAACGCTGTTACTGTCCCGCTTCCTGAAGAGGATGTCGAAAGATTACAGGCAGGGTACTCCTTGCCGCGACAACAATTCGATTGGTTGTTGTTTGAGCGGGCCACAGAACTAGTCCTCGAAAATGGAGGATCCGTAATTCAGGGCGGCATGGTCACTAATGTTTACGACACTGATGGTGTAATCACTGGAGTCGAGGTCGGTATCGGCGGAAAGAAAGGCGAAAAGAGAGATTATTCTGCGCCTTGGACAATTGGGGCTGGAGGATATCTTTGCCCAGTCGCTAAGAAAATNATTCGAGATTTAGAAAAAGAAGAATTGGTTGACAGGATGCATTATTGCGGAGGNTATCGCGAATATTGGACTGGCGTCAAAGGATGNGANGGCGATGCTGGAAATATCGAGATTCATTTCGTAGACAGTATCATTCCTGGTTATTTTTGGCTATTCCCCCTNGGTGGAGGAAANGTCAATGTTGGGATTGGAATGGTTCTGGGNTTGATGGATAAGCAAAAGAAGAAGCTTAGGCCATTACAGGCCGAAGTAATAGCAAATCACCCTCTTTTCAAAGAGCGCTTTGCAGATGCAGAGATGGTTAAAGGCACCGGTAAAGGATGGCAATTGCCGTTTGGTAGCCCGAGGAAGGGTGAGAAAAATCAACCACGGAAAGCGTATGCCCCTGGTGCATTGTTAATCGGAGACTCTGCTAGTTTAGTCGACCCGTTTTCAGGAGANGGTGTTGGGAATGCTTTGGTAAGTGGAGAAATGGCTGCTAGGCATGTTATCGAAAATATTGGCGGAGCTGCTTACCAAGAAGAACTCTGGGCTGCCTTAGGTCCTGAGTTAACGAACTCTTTCAAAATGCAAAAGATGAGCAGAAGAAAGTGGCTTCTAAATTGGTTTGTAGGAAAGGCGAGCAGNAAGCCAGTCATCCAAGAAATGATGACNGAGATGATAGCAAGTAAAGAAGCGCAAGAAAACCTTCATTCCAAGTGGTTCTTGGTCAAAACTCTCCTATTCTGATCGGTGATATAATGGATTCAAAATTGTCTGGAGTTAAGGCCGTTTTCTTAGATTTAGATGGTACAATTTACCTTGGAGGTAACTTAATCCAAGGCGCGCTTGAATTTTTAGAGCGCTGTAAAGAACAAGGAGTCCAGCGCTACTTTCTTTCCAATAACTCCTCTAAATCCGTAGACCAGTACGTTGCTAAATTAGAAAACATGGGAATCCCATGTTCTCCTGAAGACGTATTGCTTTCAACTCATGACTTGTTATCTTGGTTGGCAAAGGAAGGAGTCACTAGAACTTGGACGATTGGGACTGAAGGCATGTGTGAAATGATGGAGAGTGTTGGAATAAGTACTCGCGATGATGACCCTCAATATGTCGTCCTAGGTTACGATACTGAAATCAATTACCACAAAATTTCTACCGCTTCTATTCACATGCACAAGGGCGTTCCTTTGGTTGCTAGCCACCCAGATATGGTGTGCCCTTCTCCTGACGGAGGATTACCAGATGTGGGCGCTTATCTTGCTATGCTCAAGGTTACGACTGGTCACGACCCCGTCCACATAACTGGAAAGCCAAACCCTGGAATGATTATGCACAAAATTGAGGAATTAGGGCTCAGCCCTTCGGAATGTGCAATGGTTGGCGATAGATTGTATACAGACATGGAAATGGCTATTCAAGCCAATTGCGTTTCTGTTCTCGTTTTATCCGGAGAAGCTACGCGTTCAGATTTGGATGAGTCTGGGAAAAGTGTCAGTGTAGTTGTCGAATCAGTAAATGACTTGCTGAGGTGAATTTGTGGGAAGAATTAGTGAGTTTCTCTCTAGGAGGCAGCGTTTTGATCCAGAAGGTCACGTTGTATCTGGAAGGCTTGCAGAATTCCGATTAATGAAATTAACAAGAGCGGTTGGCGGTGACGCTTTGGTTCTTGAGGGGACAAGAATCCCCGACCCAGAAGAAGGCGGAAGAAGAGAAATCGATATGGTGATTGCCACCAAGGATGAAATTTTATTTGTTGAGCAGAAACATTGGTCTGGTTCTTTCACCATTACTGAAGAGGGTCGCTTTTTCCAAAAGAGAAAAAACGGTGGAACGCTACTCCACAAAGACATCGTTGCTTGGACTGCGCGTAAAGGAGAAATCCTGTGTGCACTTCATGAGAAAAGGACCGGAAAGACTGCACCTCCAAGCCGTACTGTCCTAGTTTTCTCGAATAAGAATCTAGAATGGGATCCATTGCCAGAAGACGTTCCTGCTGAGGCTTATGATGAATTGGGATTCATTGATATGGTTGAAAAAATGAATAAAACCCCGCCATCTGAGGAATTGAATGAGACCTTATCCGGATTTGGAACTTGGGACACTATACACCTAAATGGTGGTAAAACTGTTCATGGAGATATTCTAGAATACCCCTACGAAAAGAAAGATTGTACTGTTGCAAATACTGGTATTTTGGGATTGATTCTCGGACCTAAAAGCGCGCTATCTACTGGCCAAGTTGTTTCTGACCAATCAGGCCCCCTCATCTCTGTGGTGGGAGAAGATGGTTCCAGAATTATTCCATTTGCCCATATTTCCCGTATTGAGTTTAGCAACCCTAGAGCGGAGTGGGGATGATGCTGGAAACAATTGGATTTGCAGCTGGAGTCTTGGGTATTGTCGCATGGATTCCTCAGGTCAAAACCGTGTGGTTCGATAAGAAGCACGATGGAGTCTCGCTACCGACATTTGCGGTAGTCGCACTAGCACTTACGCTTTGGATGATCTATGGCATTCTACTGCCATCTCCTGCGATAATCTTCAGCAATGTTGCTGCATTACTGATGATTTTATCTGTAATTATTGGCGTAGCCAAGATTCGAAAAAACGAGTCTTAGTTCGCAGATTTTGTTGTTGAAATAATTACTGCGCCTATCTTGTAAGGGTCACCGTTTGATGCTGGTCGGCGATCTTCAAGTCTGCCTACCCATCCATCGGTTGGAACTGATGCTGGAACTCTGATAGAAGCTCCACGGTCAGAAACACCGTAAGAAAATTGGTCGATGGATTGAGTTTCGTGAAGGCCTGTTAGTCGCTCTTCGTTGTGAGCGCCATAAACGTCCATGTGTTTCTTGATATTCCGTCCAAATGCTTCACAAATACTGTCAAACAATTCCTTACCACCAGTGTCACGCATAGCGCCGTTGGAGAAGTTTGCATGCATACCTGAACCGTTCCAATCTCCCTTGATCGGCTTAGGGTGGTATTCAATGTAATATCCGTAGTTTTCTGTTAGGCGGTCTAGTAGGTATCTTGCAACCCATAGCTCGTCTCCAGCACGCTTTGCGCCCTTAGCGAAAACTTGGAATTCCCATTGTCCGCAAGCGACTTCTTGGTTTATTCCTTCGAAGTTTATTCCTGCTTCTAAACAGAGGTCTGCGTGCTCTTCTACGAACGCACGGCCATGAGTATTCTTCCCACCTACAGAACAATAGTACAGTCCTTGTGGACCAGGATATCCCCCTACTGGGAATCCTACTGGTAGTTGGGTCTCTGTATCCATGATGAAGTATTCTTGTTCATATCCAAACCAGAAATCATCGTCGTCATCATCTATTGTTGACCTTCCATTACTTTTGTGAGGCGTTCCGTCTGCATTCATAACTTCACACATTACTAGAAAACCGTTGATNCGCTGAGGGTCAGGGAAAATTGCAACTGGCTTGAGAAGACAATCTGAATCTCCGCCATCCGCTTGCTTGGTAGATGACCCGTCAAACATCCACATTGGGCATTCCTCAAGAGTGCCTTCGAAATTGTTTCTTACGAGTGTCTTGCTTCGCATATTTTGAGTTGGTTCGTATCCATCTAGCCAGATGTATTCGAGTTTCGCTTTATCATACATGGTTATCATCCGCCTCGCTGACGAGACGGTATATTATACAATCGACTATTTTTGTNNGTGTTTTNTGATGCAAATTANCANTNATTTACAAATAAAGTANTCANNTGANTANAGATATTAGNNNANNNTGNNTTTAATNTTACTCAAATGANCCGTNGAAATGGTTGCATTTGGGCATTTGTTCAAACAAAGCGATTTCAATTATTTGCAGCTTCAGAGCTCTGCGGGGTTATGAAAACTGTATCGCCATCTCGATCAATTTGCGGGAAGGAGAAGGTTCCTCCAGCAACCGTTACTGGGCAAGAATTTCCGCAAGCAGGAGCCAAATAGTCCTCTCCGGTCTCAGTTAACACGAGTTTTATTCCATGGCCTGCAGGCAAAATTGCGTCAATTCCTTGAAACTCCATGAGCATCACTAAGCTCTGTCCTGGGAATACAGTCTGTGGGTCATATCCCCCTGCATGGTACCGTATATCCATAGTCGCATGGCCTATTCTTAATCCAGTCTCTGCATCCTGTAATTCTGCGAAGATTTGGCCTCCATCCATTGAAGCAGATACATCGAGGTGCAGGGTTGGAAGACCTGCAATGTGCATGTCTTGGGTGAAACCTTCACAAGTGAATGTCACGGTTTGTAGTCCGCCCCCTACTACAGAGGTTCCACCCACGTTGTTTCCTTGTTGATCACAATTTGAAAGGTCAATAGATTCCCAAGTTGCATCTTGAGGTGGCCATAATTCTTCGATTCGCCATTCGCCATCATTCCTCTGTATTTGCGCATGGTTGTCAGGTTTAGGTCCAACTCCTTTGAGGTAATATTCGAACCACTCAAACAGATCTTGGCCCCAGTCCCATCGAGTCATGTTGTGAATTGCTTCTCCTCCATACCCGGAATCTTGTGCGTTGTGTTTAGACCACTGGTCGGGGTAATTGTGTTCCCATTGCCCCAACATTCCTCTGACATCATAACCTGCTGCTGAATAATCAAGATACCAATTTGTTCCAGAAGGCCCTCCGAAAACCTGGTGAGGATCTACATTCCAATCTTGCATACCTTGAACCCAATAGATTGAGCCGTTCCAGTTTTGGAACGCTTTGTCAATATGGCTTCTCTCATCGTAGTAGTTTTCCATATAGGGGTCTAATTCACCTAGGCCGTAAGTAGCGGGGCCTGCGAATATTCCCTCCACTATATCTGGACAAATGTTGTCTAAATCATCACCATTGTAATCCACTGTACTTCCAAAATAATTCATATGCATAACTTGGCTTCTTGCTTCAGCGCTGCCATTCTTGTAAAGAAGAGGGTGGAGTGCGGTTGTGCCGGAAATTGGAACTATTGTTTTGAGGTGTTCGCTACCAAGAGCTGCTGCTTCCCATTGTGTAGCCCCTTCGTATGATTTACCATACAGCCCTACATTTCCATTCGACCAGTTTTGTTGCCCTAGCCATTCGACAGCGTGGTGAATCCCGAGGCCCTCACCAGCCCCGCGATAATCAAAACAGCCACTCGACTCTTCAGTTCCGAAAACCGAAACTTGAGCAAATGCATACCCGTGAGGAATATAATTGTCGTAAATGAATTCGCCTCTTCCGGCTCCAACTACGTTGGTTGCGCCTGATTCATCGCCTGGTTGTCCAAAAGAGAAGTAGGGGCTTACTACTGCAATTACAGGAACTTTTTCGCCGTCTTCGGTGTTAGACGGTAGCCAATATGAAAGGTGCACATTGGAGGTCGGTGGACCAGTTTCCCAGATATCAGATGTGTCAACTTCGAAAGTTGCTTCTTGAACTTCTAAGGCGGTGTAAGGCCCTTGCTCTAATACCATAGAATAGGAACCATTCCATTCCCAATCCAAAAATTGTCTATCATTTATGTCTGGATAATAAGAAGATTCTTGCGGCAAATTTTCATCTTCAGAACTACCAAAACATCCCGATAAAGGAAGGAGAAGGAAAAGTAGACTGAGCAAAAACGCCGTGCGCATCATTGGGTGCGTAGCACCCATGCGGCAAGAAGATGACCCTGNTGTGTGTAGGGCGGTTTATGCCAGTACTGGTGACGGGTGCTAGTGGATTCATTGGAGCNCATGTNGTGCTTGAATTATTGAANAGANAAATTCCAGTTAGGGCGATGATGCGTGATGTTTCATTAGCAAATATGTTCCCTGAATCAANCATCTTAGAGGTTGTNAAGGCGGACTTGTTCGATATAGANTCTCTANNAAAAGCGGTGGATGGATGTGAAGATGTTATTCACTGTGCGGCTGCTCTTTATGTTGGNGTAAAGAATGTGGAAGAGGATTTGGTGAAGCCTTCNGTTACTGGTGTTGAAAATTTNTGTTCNGTAATGGGNAATGTTAAGCGAATTATTCACACNTCCTCAGTAGCAGCTATACGNTCTACAAAATACGAAAATGGACATATTTTCAATAATGGAGATTGGTGTAATGATGCCTCAGTAACCTCTAACCCCTATGGATTCGCTAAAGCNGAGGCAGAGAGAAAAATAAGNNATTGGGCCAAAGATAAGGATGTCCGNTTGGTTACAATCCACCCNTCCATAGTGTTNGGTCCAATCATACACNCNAGGCACACTCAGGGATCTATGGCGTTTCTCGAACATTTCGTGAAGGGNCCTCCGTTTGTGTTGGATATACATGTGAACTTTGTCGACGTAAGAGATGTAGCATACGCACACGTCAATGCTTTAGAAATGGGCGAGGATAGAGCAAGGTACATTATTCACAAAGATGGTTTGTGGTTGAAGGAAATTGGTCAGGCTTTGAATGGAGCCTTGCCGGGGAAATACGCGACTAGGAAGTTGCCGCGTTACTTGGCCTATGTCATGGCATTATTTCATCCGAAATTGTCCATCAGTAGATTGAAAGGAACTTTAGGAAGACATATTGGATACGATATTGGGGATTCTGTCTCTGCCCTGTCTCTTCCGAACTATGAGATTAGCGATACTCTCGTCGACTCGATTAAATCTCTACAAGCGCAAGATTGACACGCAAACCCATGTGTGCCTCATTATGATGGCGAGTGATGTGTGGGGGGAGCGTTGGTCAAATTCAACATCTGAAATTGCCCGCCGATACATGGAAGTTGCTTGTAGAAAGCAAAGTCTAGTCTGTCTAGCTGCTGATAGGAATACAATGGCTGGACTATTCGATTTAATCGAATCTGTAGGCCCACACATCGCTGCCTTGAAGACTCACGTTGACCTTGTGGATGATTGGGATAAAGATAGTTGGTCTAAATTTTGCTCTGCTGCAAAGGATGCTGATTTACTGATTTTTGAAGACCGTAAGTTTGCTGATATTGGAAAGATAAGTCGAAACCAAATGTCGGGAGTTTACGATATCAGAAGTTGGAGTGATTTGGTCACAGCGCACCTGATAAGCGGACCAGATATTGTGGATGGATTGCAAGCAGGGTGGAGTGACGTTGGCCGAGACGGAGGAGTTTTGCTCCTCGCACAAATGTCTAGTCGAGGAAATCTACTTCATCCAAATTATACTGATGAGGTTGTTGCCAATGGCTGTAAGCACCCTGGTGTGTTTGGGTTTATTGGCAACGGTTCGAGGCCAAATGAATTGGCCGAGTTACGTTCTAAGGTTGGAGAAGAGAAAATGATCTGGACGCCGGGTGTGAATCTAGCTGTAGGAGATGGGGAAATGGGTCAGCGATATGGTGACCCTAGAGAGGCCGTTCTTGCTGGCTCTGATTGTATTATTGTCGGTAGTGGGATTCATCGCTCTGACAATCCAACAAAATCTGCTAAGGAGTATGCTGATGCTTCTTGGAACGCTTTACTAGAGAGAGAGTCATGAGTACTGGAATTGTCGGATGGTTAGTTGTAATTCCAATGTCAATTGGTCTTTCATGGCTAATTTGGAGTATCTGGGATAACAATAGAAAATTAGACTCAAGGCTTGCTGCTGGTGAT
>PAEE01000062.1 GCA_002701145.1 Methanobacteriota archaeon | reverse complement strand
ATTCCAGTATGCTCTGTTGAACCATACGAGATGTAATGCCATATCGACATCTTGGAATATGATTTGAGTTTTTGAATCTGAATCTAAAGAGATGGTTAGTCCTCCACTGAATACATCTTCAACAATTGTTCGCAAATGCCATGTCCTCTCCGAATATACTGCATTTGGTTCTGCTAACCTAGCCAATCTCAGGTCATCACCGACATTGTATACGATTTGAATTCGATGTTGAATCCCTATTGCGATTGCACACTCATCGGCTTGAACCGATAATGTTTCGACTAGGAGAGTTTCAAAATTACCGTCCTGAGAAATGGTATGCATGTTTACATCAGTGCCATTGATTGAACAAGCATAACCTGTACCATCTTCGGTAACTATCAGGTTCATTGAGACGTTAGCATTCACATCATGCGAGGTCAAGTTCCAATAATCTAGAACAGATTCNCCTCTCACTGTCCAATTCTTGCCATCAATACTGATTAAATCCCCTTGTAATTCATGACCTGAACCACTAGANAATGCGACAGATTGTGACGCAGNGTCCTCTTTAGAAGACAANTCAGGAGNAGGAAGNGCAACCATNGGGNCGAGTATTTGGATCACNAAGATAGCGAAAATCGCGAGGGGNATACCCTTGTTTCTCCATGACATAACTTCCATCACATCTACCGTCCTACATTACTATTCCCAAGGGATGATTACACGGCCCCCTTTAAGGGGGCCGANATAGTTGAATTGGAGCGAACCGCTTGAATCGGAGAATATTGTCCGGTAATCATGGCCGACATGGTGCTAGTTGTGGCGAACGGAAATTGGGGAGATGAATCCTTGGTNAAGGACCTAATCGAAACCGCTGATTTCATCATAGCATTAGACGGAGCTGCTGACCGTTTTGAATCGTGGGATGTTGTTGTTGGAGACCTCGATTCAATCTCAAATCCTGANAAGCATGAGGCTGATGAAGACCAAGAAAATACAGANTTGNCGAAGGCCTTGAAAAAGTATGATGTTGATGCAGTNGTAGGNATTTCNGGAGGNNGACTGGACCATCAAATCGCGTCATTTACTACTTTATTCGAAACTGAATCTGATGCGATTCTATACTTCGATAATTGGAGAGCATGTAGAGTCGGTTCAGAAGGNCTTGAAATCGAATTAGAAAAGGGTTCAATTTGTTCTATTATGGCATTTGGAGAAGCNAAAAATGTTGNAATCTCAGGTGTAGAGTTTGAACTTGCAGGAGAGGATGTTCAAACCGGTAGTANAGGAGTCGGNAACAAAGNTACTGAAGANGTGGTGAAAGTANCTCGCGANTCGGGAGATTTACTATTCATTTGGGAGGCAAATGCGCCCTGATAAANCGTGAATACTCTTCTTTACCATCCCAAGTTCTTGCTCTTTCATCAACCCTTGATGCTTCGACNGTAGATTCGTATCCACCCCANTCCTCGATCAACTTGAGTTTCCATGCTGCNCTAGCAGAATGGCCTGGAAGCAATGTNCTCCACATATTTGGAATTCGACCAGGAGTGATTAGNTTGACTTGGTCTACAATAGANGTTGTACAAGTTTTACCAAATGTGTGNTACCATTCAGGNTTNTCTCCAAGAGAATTTAGTCGGTCACATAAAGCGTTGAANAATGCCTTGTCTTTACCNGGNGGAGTCTGAACTCTGNAAAGGTGAACCTTGTGCTTTCTGCCGTTAGTTCTCAGGTGNAGTGCNTCTCTTTCTGTAGCTACNAGCAAGTANAATTCAAAGGCACGCCACAAACCTCGCCACGGGTCATATCTCTCNCCAACCTCTCTACGAGTTTCGAAAGAGAATGTGATAAATTGTCCATCACCAAATTCGAATGTTAGCATAGTATGTGCAAGCCCCTTTATCTTGTGGAAATGGTCTATCACATACCAGACATCTGTGATGTCGTCGACGTCTACACTGGTGTCTATCCATTTAGAGTCGTGATCTCTTTTACCGCTCCAAGTGAAGTCTCTAACATTTTTCAGTGAAACTTTCGAGCCTTTGTAAGATGCTATGCAGTGGTGCGCATTATCTGCAACCCAGTTCTTTTCTAAGCCCGGGATTTGAGATTTGAGGTTTACATATCGCCGCCACATGGCTTTAATGAACATTACTAGGAGAGCAGAACCGCTGAGAATCATTGTCCAAAAAGCAATGTCTCGTAACAACTTACCACCTCTTCCAAGTTAGGGAAGAACGATCCCACCAGTCCATTTCGCCGTCATCATGACGTCGCCAAAGCATTCCATTATCATCTTCGTGAGTTGGTAATCCTTCTGCATCTGGCTCGCCGATTTCATCTAGCATTATGTTGCCCATTTGGTCGTCTTCAGGGCCCTTCATCATCAGTACAAANACTGCAATTCCAAGNACAAGGGCCAAAATTCCGATTCCNAANATNCCGACANTTGAGGTNTCAGTTTCTTCNCCACGNGATAGTACNGGAGCATCNTCATCAGTGGTAACATCAGGAGATGGCATTCGAATTAGCATAGTTCCGCCAGTGGTTTTTATTTCCTCATCNTTGGTAACTGTGAGAAGTATTTTGTAAACGCCAGAATCCCATTGTGAACAATCCAAACTACTNGCATTTGCAGCCATTCCTATCGATGGAGTGATNATCCAATCTTTGGTGTAATCATCATGGTTTTCGCCNGCNGCTTGTACGTGTGAAATGGTACANGGAGTTCCAACCAAAGCATCGTTACCATTTATTTCAATTGTAAAATGAGGAGGAGGTTTGTTGACAATAACTAATTCCAANGTATCTGAAGTTGTTTGNCCTAGTCCATTTTGATAGGTCTCACTAACAATGTAGGTNCCTGCCGGCCAGTTACTACAATCCAATTTGTAATCAGAATCTAAGACCTTGAATGGTGTACCNATAATCGACCTAGTGCCTACAAAGTCCCAACGAGGACCTGTTTCATCAATGAAATCTCTAGTAATCTCACAACTGTCTCCAGTTTGCATAATCTCTGAACCAGACAGTACCAAGTCTACCGAAGGTACTGCTAATGCTGGGCTCAAATCGAAAGTNCCGATATTTATTGATTTGAGTAATCTGCCGTCAGCATCGCTAATTTCCAAAATCAAGCGATGCTCTCCTGTGGCCCATGAATCATATGTTAGTGATGCATTTTCTTGGTCATCAAAAGACATCAAAACCTCTTCTTTAACGGTGAATCCGGAATGCTCACCGATTANNGTCAGTGTCAAATCAACCCACTGCTGAGTAGAGTTTAGAACTACTACGACCCTAATCGCATCCATCATNCCATCTTGGTTGCTATCCAAACTATCGTTTCTCAAAGCGACTAAATTTAGCCCTGCTGAAACGAATGGGTCCGATTCNTCTTCTTCGGCTGTGACTTGGCCCACTAGGGAAAGTGAGA
Source organism: Methanobacteriota archaeon (assembly GCA_002701145.1). GTDB lineage: Archaea > Thermoplasmatota > Poseidoniia > Poseidoniales > Poseidoniaceae > MGIIa-K1. Next base: position 6,306 of record PAEE01000062.1, on the reverse strand, counting down.
GCATTAACGCGATTAGGAACCACTCACGCATCAGGTCCACCTCCATCATTATTGGAAGTCAGGCCCTTCTCGAGAGAAGAAACCGAACGGGAAGATCGTAGAATCATTGCTAGGCCGGATGAGATTAACATGGACGCTCCCAAAATCAGGTAGGATAGCCAGCTGGATGCTGGCTCTTCGCCCATTGTGGATACTGCTGCATTCCATCCACCATATTCATCGGACCAACCGTCTCCATCCTTATCTGGACAGCCTTGAACATCTCTGGTAGATGAACCGGAAACTGTAGGGCAGTCATCTCTTAGCGAGCCCATCCCTACATCTCCAAACCCATCTTCATCAGCATCTTCCCACTGTAATCTATCGGTAGGGAAAGCATCTGCTTCACCCCACGGTGATGCTAACCAATTCTGTGATGGGTCGGACCAGCCGTCACCATCTGAATCTCTGCATCCGAGTCTATCAAAGAAGGATTGTCCACGCTCATTTGGACATGCATCTCCTTCGTGACCATCCGAATTATCTCCAAACCCATCGCCGTCGTTATCACGCCATTGGGTTGGTTCATGCATGAAGGAATCTCCGAGGTCTGACCAACCGTCTCCATCGGTGTCATGACAACCCCAACGGTCTCCACCTGAGGTTGGTCCAAGTGAAGTTCCTGGAACATCTGGGCAAACATCTGCAGTGGTTCCTCGAGGATTGTCTCCTCTGCCATCTCCATCTCTATCATGCCATTGAGTAACATCTGCTGGCCAAGCATCTCCGATTCCACCCGGACTTGCTAACCAGTGAGTAGTAGGGTCAGACCAACCATCGCCGTCTGAATCAGGACAGCCCCAACGGTCCATGGCAGAGTTTCCTTCAGTTGCTACACAACCGTCGCCACGCCAAGCTTCACGCCAGGTTTCGCCATCGAAATATTCGAGGTTGTCACCATATCCATCATCGTCAGTATCATGCCATTGACTTTCATCTTCGGGGAAAGCATCTGCGAAACCATCAGGGTGAGAAATCCACCAGTCATCAGGATTGGAATAACCATCGGTATCTGAATCTAGGCAACCGAATCGGTCCGCCCAACTAATCCATCCACTTTCAACTTCTTCTACAGTACTAAGAGGACAAACATCTCCCTCNAACCCANTTATGTCATCNCCATAACCATCNCCATCTGTNTCGCGATATTGACTTGGAATAAGTGGGAANTCATCTACTTGAGAGGCNCCATAAGATTGGTTGTCNCCCCAACCATCACCNTCTGTATCTAGCCATTGTGATGGATTATCTGGGAAGTCATCTACCTGTAGAGCNCCTTCACTTTGGTTATCTCCCCAGCCATCATTGTCCCGATCTTTCCATTGAGTTGGATTCTCAGGGAAAGCGTCTGCTCCACTACCCGCTGTCCAATTAGCATCGGGGTTAGACCAGCCATCATCATCTCCATCAGGACAGCCAAATCGGTCTTCTGAAGAATAACCGGTAATGAATGGGCATGCATCTGGCTCACTAGCATTTTGATACCAGTTACCGATTGACCAATTCAAGCGAGTGTCGTTCCATGTAACGTCTGCCCAGTTGTCACCAAATCCGTCCTCATCGGTATCATTCCACTGACTAGGCACGAATGGGAAAGCGTCTGCTGAACCGTTTGGATGAGCAAACCAAGCTTCTATTCCGTCCAAACCACCAGGGTCAGCATCCGACCAACTGTCTCCATCAGAATCGAGACAACCATAGCGGTCAGATGTTGAATAACCACGGCGGTAAGGGCAGTGGTCTGGTTCGAATCCGTCGATATTATCACCAAATCCGTCGTTATCAGAATCCATCCATTGAGTAGGTTCTGTAGCGAAAGCATCTGCTCCGTTATTCGGGCCCCATCCAGTATCAGGGTCTGACCATCCATCTGAATCTGTATCGATGCATCCCTTGCGGTCATTGGTTGAAGTTCCAGGTGTCAAATCACAATCATCTTCATTGTCGATAAATCCGTCCTCGTCAGAGTCTCTATCATCTTGATTCAAAGACGGTGTTAAGGTGTAATCTACACCGTCATTACACCAACTATCTTTGCCTTTAATTTTCACATAAACATAGTCAGCAGTAGGCATTGTTGTTGAAAGAGTGGTTGAAGAGCCAGCATCGCTCATGGCCTGACTTGCAATTTGTGAACCTGCTGAATCGTGAAGAGAGAAATCTGCTTCCCAACCATCACCAGGACACCACCATGCGGCGTTATTCATCGAGCCAGAAAATCCGACTTGCACGATATCTCCCTTGTAAGCGTAAATCTTCCACCAATCGACTTCATCGTTNGGAGAACAGCCNTCATCAGAGCAAACATAGCCGTTTGTAGAGACCCCATTTGTGAGCGGAGTNGCGTTTGTTATGTCNTCATCCGCTTCCACGGCGGGTAAAAACGNTAACAAGCAGACTGCGAGGAAGAACACCGTCCACTGCCTCGCGCGCATGTACATGCATGCGAGGGTTTAGTTTTCAAGACAACGCCGGCATTCAAATGTCGGTTGCTANCCAAATTGGNCGTTTTATGGCNTCTTCATCGGTTGTAATGACAGGTATTGGAACATCNCCAACTACTTCTGCTCTGACGAATTTTATGTACCGTTGTTCTTCATTTTCTTCAAAGGGATGGAGACCAATATTTTGCTGGTATGCTATACCAATCCAGTCAGCATCAGGGCCGTGAACTGTCTCGAAGAAATCGTGAAGAGCATGCACATCGCCGTTTATTTCTTCATATTCGTTTACGATGTGNAGAGGAGTTTCGTCACCCTTTATCCATTCGAATTGATCTCCAGTATGTGGCTGGTAAATTGCTCCAACCATCAGGTACCATTCATCTCCAACAGTGTAACCGTCATCGCCATATTCCAGACCATACCAAGCAACTGAGACCATGTTGTTCTCACTTATTGATACGAATGGATACATCGTAATTCCACCCGACTCCCCCCAGTCAGGAGCTATGCTCCAACTTTCTTCCCAAGTGTCACCGTGGTCATATGAAATTGCCATGCGCATATCCCAAGCGCCTAAGTCACCAAATGGGCAATCCGCCCAAACTACTGCAACTGTCCCTGCTTCGTTGTTATTTACGACTGGATATCCTTCAGGACAGTTTCCGTTTCTAGGNCCTAGTTGCTTNGGTACATCCCAAGTTCCATCTGAAGGACCAGGGCCAGTTCCTCGGCCGTATTCATTGCTTATTCGAATCTGAACTGTTCCTGAACCAGTATCCGCATCTTCTTGGGCAACGTAAACGTAAGGTCCTTCTCTTTCTGAGGAAATTGTTGACCATCCGCCAGGCATTGAATAGCATTGTGAGAATGAGTCACCTCCATCTTCCGAATGGTAATACCAATATCGGCCAGAGTCNCCAGTACATTCAGGAGGAGAAACACCCGAATTGCCAAGATAATGGATGATTCCATCCCCTTGAGCAGCAACCCATGGCCGGTCATCTGCGGCCATGGTGTTCATTCTTTGACAGACTGAACCCATCTCATAGGAATCTCCACCTTCTGTAAATCTGTGCCACCAATTATCTTCAAGAGTTGTATCGAGATAGTAGACTACATCTTGATTATCTACTGCAATATCTCCTTCATCGCCCAAGCATTCTGATGCACCACCTGTGAGTGAACCGATTGCCGAATTTGCAAGGTTACCTGGTGTTGGTTCGAATTGGTCTCCATGGTCCCAAGTTGTACCGTTATCGGTAGTTACCCAAAACCAAGAGGCCCAATAATCCCAAGTAGTCATGGCTCCATCTTCACATGCATACCANGTATCGGTAGGTCCACCGAGAATTGGCCCGAAAGGTGTGCCTTCTCCGCCCCATCGCAAATCTTTGTGAGCAGTAATTTGCATATTACCCATCGAATCAATCGAAAGTGATGGCTCATAACCTACACCATAGCCAGCATAATCTGCATCTTGGCCGTTATCCATGTCTATACACTCTTCATGGCGAGGCATGTAAATCGGCTCACCAAAGGTNATTTCNACANNNTCTCCNGGATTGAGTGGTTCAGCGATAACNAATTTTGGAGNANNNACAACATCGCTNAGAGTCGATGCAAAAATCAAGAAAACTACGGATACTGCGAACGTGACACCCAATAATCCATTTAGGACTCTAGAATCATCTTCCGCTACTAATTCAGCGTCCTCAAATTCTGGGAAAGCCGGCAGATCGTCCAATCTCTTGCCAGCCATGATTGTCTCACCAGTATTTCGGATTTCAATCTTCGTGGATTATGCCCTCTTCGAGATAGCCCGTCTAAACACCGCTTCATAATCGGAAGCATTGTGCTCATAGGTGTATTTCGACAATACCCTTTCACGCCCTAGCCTAGCCTTTTCTGCAGTTTCTTCGCTGGACAACATTTCATTCACACAGCGAGCTAAATCCTTAGGGTCTCCACGTTTGAAAAGACCACCAACGGTTGGATCTACCATTTCGGTTAATGGCTCCTGGTCGACAGTTGCAACTGGAGTTCCGCTTGCTAAAGATTCGAGTGGGATTAGACCTTGACCTTCATAGTATGAAGGATAAACAACTAGGTCTGCAGAGCGGAAATGTTGTGATAATTCACTGAAAGAAAGACTGCTTTGAATATGAATCGATTTCTCAATTCCTAATTTCTTAGCGTTCTTTTCCAATCTGGATTTCATGTGCCCTCTACCAACAATTACCAATTTTGCATTTGGGTTTTCACTTAGAATGTTGGGCATTGCCCTGAGTAGAGTCATGTAACCTTTACGTGCGACTAAGCGTCCTACTGCGAGCAACATTGGAGTATCGGTTTTAGGTGAATGTGATAATGCAGCCTCATCTCCACAGCCATATTTTCCTCTAATTCTTTCATGCTCTAATTGTTCGCTTTCGTCATCGATATTTGCCGGCCTGAACACCTTGTGGTCGCAACCCCANANAATTACTTCNCAATCAAAATTCTCATCTGGNCGATACCATCTCTTGAANTCCTTCAGAGTAGATTGTGAATTAGATACACAAATNGTGGATTCTAAAATTCCCGCTCTTTCATACTTTGAATACCAACCAGCAGTCGTTAGAATTGCTAGGTCATTTGGATTTCTCCAAGTCGCAGATTCTCTCGCAGCAGCAGCGCGTTTTACTCCTTCTTTTTCGCCTAACCAAGAACCGTGCAAGCACGACACTACGGGAGCAATGTGTTGTTGCAGCCATCTGAATTCTTTTCTTTTCCAAGAGACCAGAGGTAGATGAGCATTGATGATGTCGATTGGTTTTTCTGAATGTAATTTCTTTAGAGCTTTGATCGCACTTTTACCATACGAACGTGTGAATGCCATTGGAAGTCGAGCCCATCTAACTGGAATCACATTTACACCCTCTTGAGAAGGAACTACATCTGAATGAGAACGTGTGATAATACTAACTTCATGACCCAATTGCACAAAGTGTCCTGCTAAATGAAAAACAACAGAGCCAATACCTCCCCACCGAGGAGGATATTCTCCTGACACTATGGCTATGTGCATGTCGAACAATTAGTCCACCTCGGGTCGTCTAAATAATCCAATGGATAGGTGCCTTCAAATCAAATCCTTGAATCGACAAGACATGGCGGGCAAGTTGCCGGTATCTGTTACAGTAATTCTTCCTACTAGAAATGAGGAAGAAGCTTTAGCTCCAACTGTCGATTCCATACCGAGAGATTGGTGTGATGAATTAGAGATAATGATCGTCGATGGAAACTCTACTGACAGAACTAGAGAGATTGCATTAGAGAAAGGAATCCGTGTTCATTTAGAGCCTCGAAAGGGGTATGGGAGAGCATACCGCAGTGGTTTCGTTGCTGCAAAGGGAGACATCATAGTAACCATGGATGCAGATTGTACATACCCTGCTGAAGTAGTTCCTGAGTTGGTAAAGAAATTGCTTGATGAAGATTTAGATTTCATCACATGTGACAGACTTACTCTTGCTGAAGAAGGTTCAATGTCCGGTCTTCATGGATTTGGAAATTGGATGCTTTCAATCAACGCTCGCTTAGCATTTGGATATGGGATTAAAGACTCACAATCCGGAATGTGGATATTCCGCAAATCTATCTTTGAGAATGAAAAGATGCGTCCTACCAATGATGGAATGCCATTATCGGAAGAAATGAAGATCCTCGCACGCAAAGTATTGGGCAAGAAGAAAGCAATAGAGGTCTCAGTTCCTTATCGACCTCGAGTTGGAGAGGCTGAAATTCACACATGGGGCGATGGTTGGAAGAATCTAAGATTCAT
>PAEE01000061.1 GCA_002701145.1 Methanobacteriota archaeon | reverse complement strand
AATTCTGTACAAATCCAGTAACGTTTTCCTCAAGACGAGTATTAAGAGTCTTATCGAACAAAGCAGCAAGATCATCTTCACTCGCTTTGAATGGAAGATTTCCAACATAGAGTCTAGCGCCATCTGGCTGCTTGCGGCGTGGTTTTTCGTCTCTTGGAGCGTCAGCATCACGGACACCAATCTTGCGACCCTTGATTTTGATACCATTGAGGGCTGCGATTGCAGCATCTGCCATACCTTTCTTTTCGAAAGTAATGAATCCGAAACCACGACTGTTTCCTGCATCATCTTTCATCAGTGCAAAGTCAGTGATTTTACCATGTTCTTTGAATTTAGAGCGTAACTCATCATCCTCAACATCACGAGAAAGACCGCCGACGAATAGTCTGCAACCAGGGGCTGCTTTTTGCCTACGTTCTCGACCGCCACCGCCACCAGTGCCTTCGAATCTGAAGTAAGTGCGCTCACGGCCATCTTCACGAACATCTTCTGCAATGAAAGTTGCACGTCCAGCACTTCCCTTTGCGAATAAAGCTTCAGCAGCACCACTCCAGCGCTTTCCAGCACCGTTTAGAGCGGACTTTCCAGCCTCTCCACCGAAATCATCGGCCATGGCACGGAATGATTGCTCGCCACAAGTACGGCAGGATACATTCCAATCTCCGTTTTGCTCAGCGACAAACGTGTCTCCACAAGAAGGACATAGAGCCCAAAGGACTCCACAGTTTACATCTTCGCGCATATCGATTCGAACTACATTACCCGCTTCACTAACTTTAGCACGTACAATGTCTCTGCGACGAAGTCCATCTGCAGTATTGTGAAGGAAACGGTCACAGATTCTAGTGACGTGGAACTGTGCGTATTCTTGGTCTGCCATAATCGAGCGGTTTGCTTTACCTTCAACGCTTAGGACTTTAATTTCTCCAGCCTTTTCATTGAGTTTGACAACTTCACCAATTACCATATCGCCTGCTTCGAGACGAAGCATTTCATTGTAAGAATCGATACTGATAACACCGTCATTCTCGACAACAGTGCCTGTTAGCAATGCGATTAAGTTGCCATTTTGTTCTGTGGTTCCCGCTCCGGGGCTATTCTTGTCTGCAGTACCGACTACAGTTCCTGGGGTGACGATGCTCGCCATAATTTTCACACTCATGTTTTGGGGAGTCACCCTATGGGTGACGGGAAGGGATGTTTGAGGCGGGGGCTATTTGCTTTTGAACCCCTATCATTGGGTAATTCTCCAGCATTTGATGGGAGTAGTGCCCATTCGGGATGAATGATGCTGATATGTTGCTGGCATTCTAAACTCTCCTTCGAGTAACACTTCTCCATCGGGAAGGTGTGTCGCAGAAGCGCTATGCATCACGTGAACAACCTTTGCACATTCCATCGCTGCATCGATGAATGCCCTGTCTGCACCATGTGTTTGTACACCCCACGGAGGGTTGGTTATTACGAGGTCAACCTTCGGCAATTCNATTTCACCAACTCTTCCTTCGATTGTNTTTCCTAGTTTGCGACACAATTCAGCAGCCTCAGGGTCACATTCAACAAATGTCACTTCAGCTCCCAGCAATTGNGCACCATGNCCTAAGATTCCATTNCCNGCACCTAAGTCGAGNACNGTCTTTCCTTCNAGNCCATCTTTNNCATCAATNTGNGAAAGCCATAGNGCAGCTAGATTACCTTCAGTTTGGTATTGTTCTAGTTCCACGCTATTGCATGGATTNGGAGGNAANTTAGACAAGGCAATCGCCAAGTGGCGAAGTTTCACATTGATCACCAACGTCTTGCTTGGTCATTACCTTGCTGTTGAGANTAGTTTGCTTGCTGCATCTGTTGCGCTTGTTGTGCTTGCATTTGTTGCATTTGGTACCTGATAGATTCNGCTTCCATNCGAAGTCTNGCGATTAATTGTTCACCAGGTTGCTGGCNGCCACAGAANCTACAGAAACGAGTATTGTCTGCTTGCATTTGTCCGCAGTTGATACAGAATGCCATAATTGTCCCACTCCAAACTTGTCCTTGAACCCTCGCATTAACTTACCATCTGCATGAACACTGGCCAGGTTTCGAAATTTTGGGCTAATGCTCTTTCAGTNATCTCTTCAAGTCGAGGGTCAGTCATCATATCCGACGGGTCAACNCCTGCNTCGAGAAGTTCTTGAATCAAGTTACGGAATTCCCTTTCNATCGCNGGAGTATTGTCNANTTCGACAACTCCNGTAGGNAGTGGNATACTTTCCTCAGCGACANCNGGTGGTGCTTGCTCNATTGGAGGAGATGGTGCATCTTCGACAACTTCATCCATAATCTGTGAAACAAACGCATCTTCTANCGCAATAGGAACCTGTTCAACTTCAACCACTTCTTCAACCACNGGNACTTCTACNATNTCTGGTTCAGGTTTGGCTAATCCAACACCAAGAATTTCAGCTTGCTGACGAGCGAGTTCTGCTGCCTGTCTGCGAGGTAGAGAGACAAACGCCTTTCCAACCAGTGCATGAATTGGATATGGTAAGAAGTATTTCTCCAATGGAGGAAGACTTGGATGTCTGAAGCAGAGGATTGAATGTTTTTCAAACGGCCTCTGATTTGGAATGTCTACCACGAAAGGAACAGGTGATAATTCAACAGTGCTGCGCAACCATCCCTCTTGAGTAACCAATTGCTGCATCCAAGGTCCCATGTCTGCATTTGAAATATTGACGAATTGGAAAGATGCAGAACGAGGGTCGAATCCTTGTTCGCTCAGTAAGTCTGCTTCAGCACGAGGCCGATGGAATATTCCCATAACCGGTTGGCCATGGTCGATCATATCTCCATGGAGTTCCAGCAATTTTCTTTCTTTACGTGGACAAAGGAGCATGACTTCCAATCTTGCAGCGCTGCCATCCCAGATTTCTCCCCATCGAGAATTGGCTTCATCTTTCAATTGTTGGAAAGTCATATTCGGAATCATTGCCGTGACGCCCATGCAACCACCATGTAGGCGAAGAGAGGTTGACTATTTGGTGATGTAGGATTCTTGTACAGCAAATTCAGCCAATAAAATAACTCCACCAGCGGCACCACGCACAGTATTGTGTGACAATGCATCAAAGCGGATGATATTGTCATCNACCCGGATATTTCCTACNGTGGTAGTCATACCATCACCTGCCCAGAGGTGGTCTTCTCGATTAGGNGATTCATCGATTAGCATGTTNACTTCTCTTGGCGATGAAGGTAAATTCAATCTNGGNAGGAACATCATTCGAGTTACTTCTTCGATAGTTGTTGNACGGCTAATCTCGACTCCACATGAAACAAAGTGTCCATCTGGGTGTGGAACTCTATTACAAGATGCCAAAACCGGGATTTCAATGTCTAAGAGGTGTTTCANTTCNTCTANCAATTTTTCTTCTTCTCCAGGGATAAACGGATTTACGTCACCTGCTAAAGCATCCTCATCGAATAGTAATCGCCAACCAGCACCAGAAAGNGCCTGCCTTGTTTGTATTGTAACAGACTTAATNCCAAGAGGCATCAAACCCTTAATTGGCATTACAACCGGTATTACAGTACAATTAGTTGCACAAGCATGACCATCGTAAACCTTCATCGCTNCAGGGTTTATTTCAGGAATAACTAGCGGAATTCCTGCAACTCTACGGAAAGCACTTGCATTGGAGAAAACGTGTATTCCTCTAGCAACAAGTGANGGTTCAACNATTTCCGCCACATTGCTAGGCAATGCTGAAAATGCAATATCGACATCGGGTATGTCACTCATNGAGCAAACTAAAATGTCATAGTNGGGGCGAGGNGAATCCAATCTCCATTCCAATTCNTCAAACATTAATCCAACATTCTTTGGAGAACCTGCAATCGCTACAACTTCAAAAAAAGGATGTTCTTGAAGCAATTCTTGAAGACGCTGTGCCACTAGGCCACTAGCTCCTAGAATTGCAACAGTGTANCNNCCCATCTTCAGTCCTCATGNGGNGTGGGGAAGATTTTCCTTATGATGAGTTTCCTTGCNATGGAGCCTCCATCTTTGATGCTTCCAAGTTTGGCTTCACCAATTCGCTTTGAATAACTAATCGGAATATGCCTGATNGGAATATTTCGATATGCGCAGGAAGTGTACATTTCCGCTTCAATNTCGAAGCGCATACTATTGAGTTGTAATTTNCTAATCGCTTCTTTAGAGAATACCCAAAATCCAGAGCACAAGTCGTTNATTGGTTTGCCATGCAANGCTACTGCGAGCCAAGTTAGCAATTGATTTCCAATCCAATTCGTACTGGTCATAGCGTCCGGCTGAAGGTTACCTCGTAGACGGTCACCTATGACAATACCAGATTTTGGTAATGCAGAAACCAATTTTGGAATCTCTTCTGGTGAATAAGTGCCGTCCGAGTCAAGCATTACCAATACGTCATCATCGTTATCGATGAATTTCCTGAACGCTTGGCGAATGCCNGCACCCTTTCCTTTACCCCATTGTGAGATAATAGTACACCCAAGACCTTCAGCAACCTCAAGTGTGCTATCGGTTGAACCTCCGTCAACNACTACNACCTTNGAATCAAAGCCTGCNGATTCTAATTCATCAAATGGTATGCGNCGGTAAACATCGGCTAAAGCCCGCTCTTCATCGAGAGTGGGAAGCATGATGAATANAGTTGGCACAAAATCTTGCACTATGGTCTAACAGTCAAGGCTTTCGCTCACATTGGAGCAGTTGAGATGATTTCGACCCAATGCACTCTCACTCCGGTTTCATCGATTAATGTATCACCACGTCCCGATGCTCCNAGAGGNTTAATCCAATATTTGGANTCGCTAATGATTTTGATTTCAAACCCTCCGTTGCCTGCGAATGAACATGAATTATACCATCCGGAACCTTGTAATNTCTCGCCATTAATTTCGGCTTCAACATTACCTACAAANTCNGTCATNACACAGANTTGGTAAGCCTCAGNATCNTCAACTGCAAAGTTATGGGTGCCTTCAGTAAGGTATAGTCTCTCATCACCCAAATTAAACGGGTCGCGACTTCTTTGTTCNGCCCAGGGNTCTGGTCGCATATTTTCGCCTTCNACCGANTCGAAATGNGATACCANCCNGTCGTCTTCAAGGACGTAAAGAGTAGATGCGCCACTNGACCANTGCATTTCCCAATGAGTAGAGGCCTGAATATACTGCATCATCACGCCCTTAGGNGATGCAATNGCGTGTGTAATTCCTAATTTTTGCAACCTCGGAATATCATCGTAAACNATCGCAGTAGTAGCTGCATTTTGAATAGAAAATTCCTGTTGNAAAATCCCCAGAGTCGGAACGGAGGTTACACCAATATGTTCTGGGACCGAATATACATGNCCCCAGTGTTCGTTNTCAGTGTAAACNATNGAACCCTCTTCCAAGTTTTCTAGAAGTTGGAATAGAACTTCATCTCCTTCAGATGAANCNTGNAATTCATCGTGTTCAGATAATTCAGAGAGGGCACTATGAGCAATTCCACACAATAGCAAAGTCGCAATCATAATTGCTCTGCCACCGTCAGATGCAATGCCTCCTTCGACTCGAGAGAATCTAAGGCCAACTAAGGCTGCNAGAGGGATGTGGAATGCATGCATACTCATNGAATAGAGTGCATATGACATCATAGTNATGATGGTNAATCCTTCTAATCCTTCAAACAGNTGAATGGCGGAAAGNGCCCAATTTAGTCCAATCCAAACTATCAGTATCCTAGCAGGTTTGTCATTACGCAATGTCCATGCCGACCAAATACCGAGTGGCAAAAGAAGTCCAGCATAGATNGCCATAGGNGTTCCTCCTTGCCANCCATATTCAGCAAACACAGCCTCTCCACCAAATGCGGGNGCTAAAATTAGAATTACAAATAATGTAATTANTGCTAAAAATGAATATTGTATTTTTTCAGTTAGACTAATGCTTTCGCTTTTTGATACCAATAATTTAGCAGAAACTAATGTTGTAAGATAAATCAGGCCAGTGGGATGGATCATAGCGACAGTGATAGCGGTAATNGCTACAATTTCCCAGCGTAGTTTAGTGGAGAACATTGTGAGAATTACAATTAATCCCAGTTGGCTAGCNACNGTNGGATATCCTGAGTCGAGATTCTTTGCAAATAGTGCAGGTGCTAGGAGCATTGCCATAATTGTCCAATGGCCACAGCCCATTTTCTCNCCNANNGCTGAGATTCCTAACAGNAGAGCNGCGAAGCACATTGTTCCAAGAATNAATACCGANATGTGAGGTTCACCTCCCATCCATGCTGCAAGCATGGGAAAGGCNGGTGGATAAGTCCAAGTTCCTATNGAGGGTTCACTAAGAATGAATCCTCCNGTTCTTGAAATNGAATCTGCTAATACTGAAAAACCAATCCAATCNACNCCCATTGGTGANCCATATGAGAGTGGNGTAACTGCCATTACAAAAGCAATAATTGTGAATATCCAAAACCATGGTGAGCGCTGAATTATCTTTGTATGATGTACTGGCTCTAATTCAATTCGAATAGCAATAACCGCAATTATATTTGTCAAAATTAGTAGCGATGTAAGAGTACTAAGCGCCCACCCAAGAAGAAAACATGCGCCCGAAATGCCAAGACAAACCAGCAAACCCAGTGCTGGCATTAGCAATAAGTGGCGCTTCAAATCACCATCCTTGTCAATCCTTCTAGCAATAGCAATTCCCGGAAGAATTGCAACCTCTAATCCGATAGACATTATTCGCGGCTCTTGCTTACAGCCTTCAAACCTATTTGCGAAGAGTGATGAATTAGAGCCGGTTCGGTGACACTATGGCCGAAGTCATAATTCTTCCAGAGGATTATTGGGTCTTTGATTTCACCAAGGGCGAAGATCCAACCTTTGAGTGCCCATTCCCTTACCAAATCGGAAGATACGATGAGGTTCGTCCTGGAATGTACACCCACGAGTTATTCGGTGGCGAGAGAGATTTACATGTCGGAATTGACATTGGTGCGCCAGTTGGGGAACCGATTCACGCATTTTCAAAAGGAATAGTTCATTCTCTTGGCGTCAATGAAGAAGATGGTTCATACGGACCTACAATCATCATCAAGCATGAAATTGAGGGCAGGCCAATCTGGGCGCTATACGGCCATTTGTCAATGGAATCGCTCGATATGGTTTCAGAAGGAATGGAGGTTGCTGAGGGTCAAGTTATCGCAACTGTTGGCGATAAAAGCGTCAATGGCGGTTGGGAGCCACACCTCCATTTCCAACTGTCATGGGAAGAACCAGAAGGAAATGACATGCCCGGAGTTGTGGCTAGGTCAGATAGAGATTGGGCCCTGGAAAAGTATCCAGACCCGAGGATGGTTCTAGGGCCGATTTACTGATTGATTTGAGCCAAGTATTCCTTCAAGGAGATAATCGGTTCAATTGCAGACGGGTCTTTTCCATGCAGTAGTCCAAGAGCAATAGATAACCAATCTGTCATTATACACAGGTGCAATAGACTCTCGAGTAAAGTTTCACCAACGCCATGTATCTTCCATGCTAATTCAGTAGGGCAATTGGACACGAACCAATCCATTCTTTGCCTAACACGAGGGTGCATGCCATCCCACGAAAGGAAGATTAGAGCTTGGTCCGCTGCTTCTGGGTCTTGGTCATCTCCGACTCCTCCCCATGCGACTGCTTCATTGTGGTTCATTTCAGGAATTGCTCCGATTCTAGCAAACCGCGCAGAGTTTTCGTTTAACTGATTCTTGAAACGATTGATAGCAGGCATCAATTCATTTGGTCCTAGAATCGCGATTGGGTTTTGCATCAAATTTAGTGCTAGACTTGCAACATCACCTTCTGGATATGTAATGATGTCATTATCTTCAACAGCAACTTGTAGACGCTCAAGCGCCTGTTCTGTTATCTCAATTTGCAGGATACCAATCTCTACAAGGAATGCCAATTGTCTTGAGAATATATGGCCAAATGCTGACCTAGGTGGCTGGCCAGATGGGCATGAAATCAAATGTACGCTCTTGGATAGTTCGCACATTCCTGACAATTCTCCTCCGCTCGAAATTACAACAATCGTAGCGCCTTGCGCAATTGCTGTTTGACATGCTTCGAGTGTTTCCTCAGTGTTTCCTGAGTATGAAGTTGCGATGATTAGCCAATCTGGAGTCCACCAATTTGGCAAATCATATGCTCTGTGACATCTAACAGGAACTGCCCCGCTTTCATCACACAATACCGATAGGAAATCTCCACCTGCTGCAGAGCCACCCATGCCCAAGCAGAGTACTCCCGTCCAACCTGTGTCGAGTTCATCGAGCCAAGGAAGGAGTTCTCGGTTGACTGATTCTCGACCGACACGAATGTCTTGAACGAAGGAGCGAGTGAACTTGATCATGTCNTGCTTGTCGAGNGCAGTAGCNAGGCGAATCATNCCTTCTTCCATTTCACTCACCATCTACCCCTAATCGAGGCAAACATATCCATTCACCATCAATCCTTGCTAGCATTANCTTACGNCCACGCTCATGTTCNAAGGATAATCTAACNGCCGTCATTTTCCAATTGTTNGGGTCTAAGAACTCGGCAACAGATGCATCTTCACTGATTGAATCNACATAAANGAANTCNTTTCGCTGTGCAACNACATTTGCATTTTCTANGTCNCTCCATGTNGCACCGGTACGTTCCCTTTTCTCGACCTTCTCAATNANNGCNCCNTCNCCCGACCAATTCGATGGCCTCCATANNTCTCCTCTCCANCGAATAACATCTCCNAATGCATATCCTGGTTTTCGATAGAGTAGAGTTAGTCTGGTAAGGTCTGCTCCATCTTTNCGCCCAACNACCGAGGTTGTAGCGGTAACTTGGCCTCCATGTTTNGAGATTAGNTGACGGCCCCAAGCTCTTGCTAGAGCCTTTGAACCTAGTACTACGTCATATCCTCCAGTTACNGGACCTTCACTTGTAATGAAGAACATAGGGTCGTCTGGCATCTCTCGCAAAACGTCATCAAGTGTCGTTCTAAGTACTTGGAATTCTTCTTCAGATAATCTTCTTGCGCTTGAACGAATTTGAACAGTTGCTTCGAAATAATTACCTGCTCTCCTTGCACATGTAAGGCAAACTCCATTCGACATTCTGGCTCTCATGGTGTGCTTTTCACTATACAGTAAACCATCGATTAAGCCTTCTACTTCTAAATGAATCAGAGTGTGCCTTCCATCGACCTCTTGTGGAACTAAGCCTAATTCCAAATCTTCAATTCCAACATGAAATTCTACATTGCGCTGAACTAATTCGTGCCATAAGTCATCAGGGTCGACATCGCTCCATTTACCTTGAAATTCGATAATTCCACACCGGGCACATCTAGTCCATGGAACATTCTTTGGAACCTTAACCAGTGTTACTCTATCACGAGTACACTTCTCGCACATTCGGTCACTGAATAAAGGAGGTTCTGCGCCACAAACAAGACAGAATTCACCTCCAAGTTCCATACAATCACCATCTTCAGATTACTCTGACTCTTCTTTGAATAAAGCCTTCTCCAAGGAATTTATCTTTGCCTCTAATGACTTTGAACGAGCAAAAACAGTCCATGTCCAGAGAGCTAATGCTCCAATCATGCCTAGATATGCAGCGACTAGATAGTTTTGACCACTCATCTAGAATCCTCCTCAAAACGAGTTTGTAAATCCTGAAGATGCATCTCCAGTTTGGTCAGCCTCATACCTGCCATAACGTGGCCAATGATAAGTACCGTGAATGAAATTGCACCTATTAGCAATACTATGCTCATGTCTGAGTTTAGTGAACCTTCAGAAGTAGCAATCACGGGCCCTGGGTGTCTAATTTGCCAAAGTCTAGTTGCGATGTAGGTAATTGGAACTAATACAAATCCATACATTCCAAATGCAGAAAATGTGTCTCTTGTCTCAATCCCATCTGGTTGTGACCTCCTTCCCAAGACTAAGTAAAGAGAAAGAAGTGTTAGCATAGCGAANGTGTTGAGTCTAATATCTGTCCANTCCCAAGGAACTCCCCATTCAGCAGCACCCCATATGCANCCAGACCAAACACACATCAAACCAGTTGCTAGACTNGCTTCACTACTAGCGACATGTAANCTCCAAGCCCATTCTTTTCGCTTGAAAAACCATATGATTGANCCTACGAATAACATTCCGAAAGCAATCATTGCAGCCCATGCACTAGGTACGTGCCAGTAGAAAATTCGTTGTGCTTCAGGAGCTTGAAATGCATTGATAGAAACAGAGGGGGCCCATTCCATCCCTAACCAAAATGTCAAGCCGACTCCAAAGAGACCGAGCATGGCAACAACCTCCCCCCTGATGTTCATTAGTTAAGGCCCGTCGGACTTTAGTATTCAATGTTCATNCTGAAAGATTGTCAACAACCANCGCCCATGGAAGTAATAGAATAGGGGTTAGCAAACGAATCATTACTGCATTTGGACGGGATAATCGTAGTGTTGCGTGACTTAANAGGCCAACAATTGCTTCAGTANTTACTCCAAGAACTCCTCCTACAATTATCAATGTGAAGTCAATTTTTCCAGTTATTGAACAGGCNAATGCAGTTATTATCGAGCAAATAATTAGTGAATGGAATAGTGAATTTGGCGGATAANANGATTTAGTATTCCACCAAGCATATGCNCGNTTTTCAAATGAAAGCCTGTGGATTGGATTACCACACAGTCCGGCGGTTAGNGCAGGTGCTAGNATGAATGCGGTCAATGTCCTTCCTTCCAACTCGGTCGGTTCAAGTAAAGCTAGCATTGCTCCTAAAGTCAGTAAAGCGGCAATTCCATTATTNGCTAGNCCNGCCATNGTTCTCATGTTTAGCCGATGACCAATATTGGATTNGATCGGCTTATTTTTNGGTATTAATTCGAACTNCCCTTTCTCTGGTTCGCCCTTTGTCTCTTCATACGGNAATTNAATTATTCTATCAGCGGTAGAAATAATNCTTGAATCATGGCTNGAGATTAGAATTGAATGNCCACCNGCGGCTANNTCTCTNATTGTGCCCACCAATCTTTCAACAGATTTGTCATCTAATCCACTATCTGGTTCATCCANTAAAATTGCAACNGGTTCTGATGAAATCATAGCAGGNACCAGTCCGCATAGTAATGCTATGCGNCTTCTTTGNCCTCCAGAAAGCATNGCCACTCGGTCGTGAATNCTNTGGTCCAATTCCCATTTTGANAATAGTGAGGCCACATCAAAATCATATCCTGCNGCATCNAGAATTCGTTCACCCACTAATTCATCTCCCATTATACAATCATCTTGTAAACAGAGACCGAAATTAGTACGNCCTCTNCGNCCTTCAGAATCGCGAATTAGTTGACCGGATATCTCNGAAGAACCATTCTCCATGGGAATCAGTCCTGCGGCCGTTTCAATNACTGTGGATTTACCNCATCCATTCTCTCCNGANAGACACACAACTTCNCCGCTGTCTATCGAAATAGACCAACTNTCTAGTACCTNNGTACGCCCACGGCGAACGGTTACATTTGACAGTTTGATGATTCCCATCAGAACTTCCGAGCGACCGCATTGGCTTCAAGCCGCCGCCTCCTCCGCTCTAACATGGAGGAGGTATTATTCGCGCTTTGGATAGTCGCGATTGTCGGACCTTTGGNCTGGTCNTGGTACCACAAAGCATCGGTTGCGATGGGTATGACACTCTCTCTATTATTCGGCTATATCGTACAATTAATTTGGGGATGGACCCTTGGTTCAGCAGGATTGAATGAGTTGTATTTGAGAATTGTAATGATTCCAGCACTTGTTGAATCAGGGCACTATCATACCTTGATTACAAGTGGTTTTGCNCACTCTTGGAATGACCCTTTACACGTACTTGGTAACATCATCATTATTGCNCTTGTTGGNATTCCTCTAGAAGAGAGATTAGGACGTGGAAGATGGCTCATTTCATACANCATCGGTTTGATTGGNGGATCGGTTGCATGGACACTNGCTAATGGGGGCTCATTCAATCCNGCATTAGGNGCNTCTGGTGCGGCGTTTGGNATACTTGGNGCATACCTNTGTGGATGGCCTGAGGATGAGGTATATTTCCCACTCATTTTNATACGAAAATGGCCCGTNCAATTCATCGCAATGTTCTACTTNGGATTTGAGATTTTCAAGGCTTGGCAAGTATACGGATTATCCGANGTAAGTCATGTTGCNCACATTGCTCATTTCGGTGGATTTATTCTCGCCTATGCAACTCTTCCACTATTGAAGAAAGGAATCGAGTGGGAAGGNGANGTTGAGTTGGTNGATATGTCTCAAGAAAANCCATTCGAAGGCGTNGATGAACTCGTTAAGAAACTCCATGAAGAAGGCGATGAGAAAGAGACTCGNCAAGCTTGGCTAGAAGAAATTTCTGAACGAGCGAAGTGCCCGGTTTGCGGGGATAATTTGCATCTCAAAAAGATGAAAATAAAATGTAATTCCGACTCATCNCATGTGTCATGGCCTTGAGTCCCGTAGGGACTCGNANTCACCCAAGGTTCATGTGTTATGCAAACCGCCCGTAGGGCGGGATGAATNCCATGAGAGACCTCAAGGCGTTACTATTGGTTACAGTTTTCCTTATNGCAGATNTNTCTGCACTGGCTTCAGCCAGTCCTGTTTCAGAAGAGTTNGAGACAGAAGAAATGGATGACCGCATGCCNAATCGTGGTGANAGAGTATCTTCNGAGGATTATGGTTGGTGGTTNTCATATGGCCCNGATTTGAACTTTGATGGCATGGATGACCGCCTCGAAAAAGTGATTGCTGGAGAGGATTCTGTNTCTNCGACNTCAATCGTAGGCGCAGATGGCAGNAAAACAGTAGCGATTGTTGTTGATTTCGCATGGCATCCNGGNCAGGATGAAATCGATGATTTAGTAGCAATTTTGCGAAGTCACGGATGGGAAGCNGATGGTTCCTGGTTCCAAGTTATGGATTCAATTGATTCAATTGTAGTCGACCACGTCCCCGTTAGTTCNCTCGTTGAAATTCTTGCACTGGATTCAGTCGTAGTTATCGAGATGCAGAATCTCATAGATTCCACTCTTGAGAGCGCTAATCCTGCTACGAGAATCAGACCNTCTGATGTATACTCNGGCACAGTTTACGACCGTGGATATGATGGNGANGGNATCGTNATNGCTGTTCTTGACAGCGGAGTCGATAACGAACACCGTTCTCTGAATGACTTCGATGATGTAGATGATGAACCCGATTTAGACGCTAACTCATACAATGACCAAAAATGGGTTGCTGGCTTTGATGCGACTTCTCAAGCATCCAATCCAGACGGTTCCCAAGACCCAGATGATGGCCAAGGTCATGGAACCCACGT
>PAEE01000060.1 GCA_002701145.1 Methanobacteriota archaeon | reverse complement strand
ATTTGGTGTTTTGATAGTCCTCTCAACATTAGGAGAGTTTGCATATATCTCCTTCTTTAACTCTCTTTCATCATGGGTTCTAACCAATGATAACGAATCTGCAAACACCCTTCCAACAACTTCTCGTGTTCTCTCAGATCGCTTGACTCCATCCAATTCATGAACCGCGGTGTCTCTTTGAGACTCTAATTCTCTAACTTCAGAAGTTCTGTCGGTTAATGCGGCTTCAAAGTCAGCTATGGTTAGTGACATTTGTTGGATTCTCTCATCTCTTTCGAATACATCGTTGTGCAAGCGACGCTCTCTACGTCGAAGTGATTCATATTCTCGATTTCTTTCTAGTAATCTACGCTTTAATTCTTCAATTTGCTCGACCAAATAATCATGCTCAGCGGAAACGGAGCGTGGTCCTTGCATAACCCTCTCTAATTGCTCTTCCAATTCCCCTAGTCGCTTATCTCTAGCATCCAATAATCCTCGAAGTCTATCAGCTATGTCTCTCAACCTTTGCCTTTCCTCTTCTAGAGAATCATTAGCAGCCTTCTCAGCATCTAAATCGCTGGACAAAGAATCCGCTTGTGCCTTTAGCGCCCTTACTTCATCAGCAGTAACACTAGTCAATCCAGCATCAGCAGCCCTTTCAAGCGCCTCAACCATTTGAGACATACGGCCTTCCATTTCACCGATAACATCGTCTTGTTGAGTAGTTAATTCACGGAGTTGAGACGCCTCAGTTTCTAGAGAAGCAAGTTGTTCTGCGGATAAACCAGATTTATTTTCAGCCAATTCCTTTTTCGAATCTTCTAACAATCTTTCCAAATGGACAATTCTAGCACTTGTTTCTTCCAAGTGACTTTCCGCAGCACGAAGTTGCGCAATCTCTGGGGCGACCTCATCCTTTCTTTCTGCTAAATCTAATTCTAAAACCCGTAATCTTTGTTTTGAAGTCACTAAATCTTCATTCCTATCAGCAAGCTCTTGCCAAGCAACTAAGACCTCTTCTACCAATTGTTCTACAGGGTAAGCGCGTAACATTCCTTCGAGTGCAGCACGTTCATCACCGGTCGAATTTGTGATTCGATTAATACCACCTGGGGTCGAAGAGCCGAGCGTCATTAAGGCCANTCGTGCAACAACCATTCTTCAACCTTTCATTGGTCGAGGTCTTGTATAAGCCCATTATGAGACCCTTATTNGATACCGGTNTNGNTGTAAATAGCCCTAAGAATCGCCNTAAAGNAAACTNNAACTCTTTACAAATCGAACTANGGCTNACTAGCCNNCNCTAAATCAACTTCAGTTGATAGANGTNTANTGTTCGTCAGGCATGTCCTGAGCAAGCGCCATAGCGCCGGTAGCGACCTTTTCAATTGGGTCATCTACACANGTAACAGTAACATCTCCNATNTCTGANATTTCATTTGCGATTGCGTCTGCAATACCGCCAATCAAAGANCCTCCNCCAGATAGGATGATNTTGTTTCTAAANGTAGGTTGATACTCAGGGTCTGCTGTTGCAATAATCGACTTNATTGCNCCACCAACGTGTCCNACAATCATGCTGCATGCCGACTTGATTAAATCTCCAACATCGACTTCTTGCTTCTTACCTTCAACAGATAGTTCGACCATCTGAACACGGTCTTCACCGTCAACATAGGAGTATTCTTCTTTCCACTTACGGACCATGTCCTTTGTGACTTGNGCTCCAGTGAATTTCTTCTGAACTAAAGTCATCAATTGCATATCGATCCAATCTCCAGCTTCTTGTATTGTNANCTGGTCTTCATCGGTTGGGAAGATACCGTAAAGGCGNGCAATATCTGTAGTACCTGCTCCGATATCGACACAAATTGTACCATTGTATTCTCCGATTCCATATGCGGTTGCAAATGGCTCAGTAACTACCATGATTGCATTTACTTGTCCACGTAGGGTTGCAACNAGGTTGCTTTTATCAGTGAAAGAAACGTGTGATGGAGAACAAATTACTCCGAAAACCTCGTCGTACTCTTCAGGTCCAACCGACTCGATNAAGTGGGTTACGAATGCCTTTGCAGCAGCAAGATTTGCTTCATCATCCTGAGCAACTCCTGCAGCCATTGGGCGGTAAAGNTTACATGACATTTTATTCTGCAAAGCTTCGTTTCCAAACAAAACATCACGCTTTAGCATATTTCTNGCGATNGGGTCCTTAGGTCGACCAACCACAGTTTCGATAGTTTCCATNGAACCAGCACTACTTGCGATAGTAGATTGGTATGTTCCNAAATCAATTCCAACATAGAGTCTTTCTCCCATTTTTCTCTCACCTTTGTCCTTCGGACATAGCGCCCATAGAGCAACTTGACTTAATGTTCACTCGCGCCATGGTTTACTATTCTTCTTCCCTAAACGGCGGAAGAACCCATTCNGAAATCACACTTTCTCGACNCCTAAACATGACACTAGTAGCCACAACAACNCCNGNGACAATCCCNAAAACNCCCCAGATTAATGTCCGATTATCCCCNACATCGTCACTTTCTTCCATCGGCNGCGAAACAACCGGCTCTTCTAGTAATGGAGNCTCCCACCAAATGGTAAAAATTTCANTTTCAAAAGACGAATTTTTAGANTCNGTCCAGAATGAAGAATTATCATCGANNGCAATAATCTCAAANTACCAATCTTCGCGATTTATCGGNANNGGAACNAAATCTCTTGACACATCTATTGTGCACAAAATNTCACTCTGATTNACTAACGNGAAAGTACACNCATCNAAANNAATTGAAAAATTAGAATTTACNAAATTTGTCTCGACNAATACNCCNTCTANTTCNANATCACNAATTGTCAAATTTATCGTGAAGTTAGTAGAATANTTTTCTCCACCCGAAGGCCCATCATTCATCACAATTNNNGGCCCAGTATTTTGNATTAAATCAGAAACNCCNGTTGCAGNAATTCCAAANCCCAACATTGTTCCATCTATNCCTAATGTGCCGTTTTGTCCAGTTCCAGAAATAGAATTAGCCAAAACTTCTACTTCGATCCATTCTACGTCTTCTAGCATTTCAGCTGCAACTCTAATCATTACCGTTGTCTCATTAGATGAATTAAGAGCAACCGGTGTTGTGAATGAACTGTAATACAACTGACTATACCCGGAGTTCCCGATTTTATCATCCACTGCAAATCTTCCATCAGAAGTTTTCAAAATTAATCTTAAATCATCAATTTCTTGCCCCATCGGCCGGGCATTGTAAGACATTACAATCTCAACATCTTCTCCAGGAGTTGGTCGGAAAAATTCACTCCAAGATTCATTTTGTGACAAAAATGGACCAGCCGCTTCAGAACCATCCCACGGATTAGATTTCATCGAATCAAGCGAACCCCCTCTGGATTGAATGATAGACANCCAATCCTCTACTTGATAGGAATCATGAATGAATAAACCCCCACTAAACGAATCTAAATTTGGTCGNCCATATCCTTGAATTGGGTCTGGGCTATCNCCAATGATTCCTTCTGCNGAAGAAGCAAGCATTGCCCTCAATAGCGGCGCTGAAGGGGTGTAGCCGTATTCTTGTTCGACCTTTTGTTGTAATAGTGCAGTAAAAGACGCGGCCATAGGGGTCGCCATAGACGTGCCAGTCATCGCGTATGTCCCATTATTCAAACTAGATTTATCCCCATCNGCCTTTGCGGAAACAACCCCCATCCCNGGTGCTGAAATTAGAGTNCCCCTCCTGNCATTAACATCAGGNCCATGNGAACTTGATGGCCACATACTACCATTTTCTTCGGAATCGGATGCCGCCACAGATACAACATTGTAAGCATTAGATGGCTCCAACATCATTCCACCATTATTTCCTGGCGCGACAAATATTAGCGACCACGGATTTTCAACAGTCCACTCGTCTATTGTATGGCTTCTATTGGTGTAATTGATCGAATTATCCCCCCAAGACCAAGAGTTGATGACGGCTCCGTTCGCAGAAGCTTCAGATAATAGTGAATCGACATTCTCTGGAACAACCCAGCCTGTGGAATCTACAACATCTTGCACAAGTAGTTTTGAACCATTAGACAAGGATCTAACCCCTTCGGCTCCATCTACTGCGTCGCAAGCCAGTATTCCTGCAATATGCGTACCATGCCTAAATTGTTGGTGGCCTTGATTATCCCAATCATCAACAGTATCGTTTAGCAAGATGATTTTTCGATGCGAAGGACCGGGCACCCCAACCTCCTCAGTTGAATTTCTGAAACACGAGTGGTCCATGTCAATTCCAGTATCTGCCACTGCGATGATGACTCCACTTCCATCTAAAGCGATTAAATCACCATCTATGACATCAACAACCATCACTTCTGAACTGGGAGAAGAGGCGTACTGCGGAGCCATAAGGGCGATGATAACAAGAGCAATCATGACCCGCATAACCACCCTGATAAACACATCATGATTGAATCTTCAGGCTTATGGCTTCGCGCCAGCGCGTTTAAGTTACATTCACAGGTCGGCGGCTACATGCAAGCCTTCCGCGTATCCGGCACCGCTCCATTCGGCAGCCAACGACAAAAGTTCAATATGGACTTAGTCGCAAACTCAGCAGACGATGCAGAACACCGCTGTTATTCGATTATTGGTTCTCGACACAAAGCGAACCGCCGCTCAATAAAAATCGAATCAGTTTCTGAAATCGACCCACGAACTTCTACCGAACCTAGAGTAATTGACGCTTTCCGCGATCAGATAGAAGCAGCAGGCGGAAAAATAGCTCCAAAAGCAGAGGAAGAGTGAACTTCGACAATCGTCGGGTTCTTGATGGTGAGGCAACTCCCATTAGGTGAGGCCCATGGTTGATTCAAGCGAACTTCAACGTATGGCGCGTTTAGTCGACATGAATCGACAGCGCCTCGAAGAGATTCAAGCGCAGATAGAACGAATAGAAGCAGTTCAACTTGAACACAACGATACCAAGCAAGCACTTACCGCTTTAGCTAAAGGCAAAGGCGGACATATACCCCTNGGGGCTGGAGTAATGGTTCCAATCCCTAGCGACTCGACAACAATTGTAGATTTGGGGAGTGGAATTTTCGGCGAAAGAAGTCCCGAAAGTGCGAATGAATTAGTTTCGAAGCGCCTGGAAGATTTGGTTGAATTAAAAACCCAATTCGAAGCCGATGCTACAACTCTTACTCAGAGAATTGAAGAATTAGCATCCACTTTCGATAGAGCCGCAAAAGAAATCTCTAGTGCTGCAAAAGAAATCGNAGAACCAGAAATTAGTTCTGAGAAAGAAAACACCCCNAGCCCGACACCTAAACGCCGAAGAAGAGGCATGGGNGGAAAANTAACNCTAGATGATTAGGTGATTGAAATGGGTCTTTTCGATAAATTCCGNAAAAAGGTGCNAAANGCTGCATCTGANGTAGACNCNGANTCNCTCTCNGCNGAAGAGGGGACTGATGAAGCNAAAGANGCNCTNGATCAACATCAAAAATTTGAGGAAAATACCTCTCCCGAAGAGGAATGGGAGGAGTTGGATGAAAGCGAAGAATTGGAACTACCTCCAGAATCAGCAGACGAATGGGATGAGTGGGACGATGAAGAAGAATACGCCCTTCCAACAAAACTAACCCGAAAAGAAAAGAAAATTTTAGCAAAACAAGCTAAGAGAGAAACCAAACAACGCAAAGTCAACGCTAAAGAACTCAAAAAAAGAGGCGGAAAGGAAGTTTCAAGATTGGCAGGTTCAAAAGTAGATTTGCACATGATGCGGACAACGACTGGAAGACAATTAGTCGAAGTCAAAGCAGCCCCAACAGGCGGCATTGGCACCAAAGAAGAAGATGGGATAAAAATCGACCTTGGTGGCGGTGTTGTCGAATCTGGCGGACGTGTCATCAAGCAAAGCGACGCTCTGACGGATTTGATGGAAGAGTTAGAATGGATAATGCTCGAATCCGATATTTCATCGGATGCAGTTTCAGCGGTAATGGGCGCTCTCAGGAAAAACCTGGTCGGCCAAAGATTACGTAAAGGAGCAGATCTCTCCAAAGTTCTTGAAGCAAGTCTCAAAAGGTCATTACGCAGTATTCTACAAGCGGGGTATTGGGACTTTTTCGAAAGCATCCAGAGTTTCATCGACAAAGGAGACACTCCTGTGTCGATTATGTTCGTCGGTGTAAATGGGACTGGTAAAACGACCACCGTCGCTAAGATTGCCCACTTATTACAAAAGCGCGGCCACTCAGTTATTGCAGCTGCTGGAGACACATTCAGAGCAGGTGCTATTGAGCAATTAGAAACCCATTGTGACCGNTTGAATATCCGNTGTGTTTCCTCACAAAGAGGNGGAGATTCAGCAGCAATTGCCAGAGATGCAATCGATTCAGCGAANGCAAAAGGAATTGATGTTGTTCTGGTTGATACTGCTGGAAGAATGCAAAACAAATCCAATTTGATGGCCGAACTCGAAAAGGTCAGAAGGGTTGCAAACCCACACCTAACTCTCTTCGTCGGAGATGCATTGGCTGGAAATGACGCCGTAGACCAAGCNAGGAATTTCCAAGAGATGCTAAAGTTCGATGGAGCGGTATTAACGAAATTAGATACCGATGCTAAAGGTGGTGCGGGACTGTCCATAGCCCACGCAACCGGTCGCCCAATCGTACTTTGTGGGGTTGGCCAAGAGTATGACGACTTGATACAATTCGACCCAGACTGGCTATTGGAGCAACTTTTCGAATGAGTGATTAAAATGGCTGATGAATTTTTTGACGATGATACTAGCACCCATTTATTCCAGTTAGTGCACATGCTACAACGCAGTGCAATGATGCACATGGGCCTGTTACAAGATAGTGAAGGGAAGGTACATTACAACCTGGGCGAAACCCAAGCCGCAATCGACACACTATCAATGATGAAGGAAAAAATGCAAGGAAATCTTTCTTCTAAAGAAAGCACTATGCTCAATGGAATAATTTCAGAATTACAATTACAATTCATCAAAGCCCCGGCCCGTCAGAGAGCATTAGAAGACCAAGTTTCAGAATCAGAAGCAGTTAGAGACACCTTCACTAATCCAAAGGACGGCCCGGCGGAAATTATCATAGACGAGGAAGAATGACTTCAAATTCAGATTTGAAGCGGTTATTTCATGAGTATGAAGCAACTCACAGGAGTGTTAGCCATGGCGAGAGTAACCGATGTTGAAGACGAAGAGGCACCAACAGTGCTTATTGTCGATAACAACCAAATGTCCCTGCATCGCCTAACAGCAATATTCCGCCAGAGAGAATTCAACGTCGTAACATGTGAGGATGGAGACAAAGCGGTTGACGAATACATTCGCCTTGATCCAGAACTTGTAGTTATGTCATTAGACATACCTTCTATGGATGGACATTTAGCTGCCTTAGAGATGAGGGAGCATGGGAAAGAGTGCAGAATTTTGTTTTCAGCGCCAAAGCGCCAAGCACAACTTGCACAGGATGCAACTCATTCTGCAGGCGCAATTGGTTGGGTGGAAAAGCCAATCACAGCAGCAGCAATCGAATCTATCTGGAGCTTGGTTTTAGGGCCAATTCCAGAAGCACCNGGTCTAGAAGACCTTGATTCAATNCACCCNGTNGAAGANATGATNGAGNTNGAAGAAGACGTTGCTCCACTACCAATTCTACCATTACCTACAATGGCGATAAATCCAGTTNTCAACCAANCCAAGCCNAAGAAACGCTCTAGNAAAGCAAAGAGATTACTCATCATNTTGGTGATATTCACATCTCTGGGGGCTGCTGGCTGGTATGCGTGGTCGANTGGACTGNTTGGATAGGCTGATGCACAGNNGTGACNGGAATCATAGCAATTCTACCATCTGGNAGTNTTTGTNGNATNTAACCGGANGCNNCNGGNGGTAAAACCGGACTTNNTGANGCTTCAATTCTACTTCCNGCGGGCGCCTGTACAATCTCGGTTATTTTGTAAGATGAAGAGGNCAAAAGTTCTACATCACCAGCAGCAAGCCTNGAGTCTAATTTTCTATTGTTATCCCAGATACTCCAAATTAGCCATGAAAGACCAATTGACATTGGAATTACAACTAACCA
>PAEE01000059.1 GCA_002701145.1 Methanobacteriota archaeon | reverse complement strand
AAGAAGGACTGGTCAAAGATTGGAAGACATAACATTCGACGCTACCGCTAATCAAAAAAGAATTCAATTAGAAGCAATTGAAGAAATGATTTACCGCAAAGGTGAGGCCTTTACTGACTTGATTGCTGCAGACGAATGGTCAAAAGCGATTGCTAAAATGGAGTTACTATACGAAGATCATGGCGAGGAGAGTATCGAAGGTCTGTCTCTAGTACGAAGAACTGAAGCAAGTATGGAATTGCTAATGGGATTGGGCCGCTGGGACCAAGCTGAGCAAGTTTCCCTTTCGTTCTTAGCGTTAAGAGCGGGTCGTACCGCTGAGATTGCAAGACTAATTCTTACCGCATCTTCGCTCGCCCAAAGAGACATCCCTGAAGCGATTCCAAGGCTTAATTTACTTGCAGATGAGGATATTGAAGCAGCCCGAATGAGATGGATTACTGCGATATTAGACCCCTCAAAGAAGATACCAAATAACATCCGAGTGATGCTTCGCTTAGATCCAGTTACAAAAAGGAATATCGATTTGATACGTAGATATTTCGAAGGTGTTCCTACTAGCAATTTATCATGGAAAAATAATCCAGCAGGTAAGTTACAGATATTGGGGGAAATCGCCAGATACAGACTATGGTCTCAATCAGATATCGCACTCGACAAACTTGAGGCTTGGGCGGAGAAGAATGACTTGGACATGATGACTTGGCCTCATGGACAGACTGCTAGGGCGTTACTATACCTTGACCGCGGGATGGTCGCTAGTGCTGTAAATATCGTAAAGAAAACTATGGAATTACATCCTAGGCACCCGCATCTAAGGAGATTAGCGATTCATCTGGCATTCCAAGGAGAAATGGAAATGCCAATACCTGAAGTTACTGGATTGATATGGGCGGATACCATGGATGGAGATTGGGAGATCAACTGGTCAACATCTCACAATGTTGTAGCAGCACCTAGTATCACTACCAATGGGATGAAGAAGCATTCTTGGAATGCTAATTCTTGGGTTGTTCGAAAGGGAATGACCACTGTTAAAACTGGCATAAATGATTGGAGAAAAATTGAGTGGACTAATTCTCCACTCGCAAATCATCTGATAATGACTGGTTTGGTAACTACTGTGGGTGGCGTACCGATAGACTTAGGGTTCCCTGGATGGATAAATCTCAAGCAATGTGAAAAGGCCAAATTATTAGACCTATAATCACAGAAGATTGTCTACTAGAGCTTCGATATCCTGTGTCTTACCACAATATCTACATCTCAGTTCTAGAGGTGAGCGATTCGTGACCACAAGTCGATGTGGTAATGGCTCTCTGGAGTTTATTGTAATACAATTCGAGAATGTACAGCGGGCTACATTGACTACCTCTTCAGTTAGATTAATTTCTAACTTTTCTGCCACTTTATAGGCCCTAATAATGGCAACCGATGCATCAGGTGCGACCAAAGCTAACCTGTCAAGTTCATTCTGAGTTAATTCTCTGTCCTCGACTTTTATGATGTCTTTACCACCCATCTTCTTTGATGGCACATTCATTACAAGGGATACTGGATTAGACATGTTGCCTCCAATTCCTAACATCTTGAGTACGGAAAGAGCTTTTCCTGCAGGAACATGGTCTATCACAGTACCATTCTTAATCGCAGTTACTCGACGCATGTTTGCTTCTTGACTCATAGAACCCCTCCTGCTGAATTAATGTCTTCAGGGACCTTAACGCCAAGTAGCCAGCACATCAAAGACATTCTAGCCACTACACCATTGAATGCTTGTTCGAAATAGGATGCATGCCTGGTTGCATCAACCGACGGGTCGATTTCATCAACACGAGGTAAAGGATGCATAATTATCATCTCTGACTTTGCTCCGTCCAAATCTCTAGCATGTAATTTGTAAGCACCTGCGACCTTTGTATATTCATCTTCATCAGGGAATCTCTCTTTCTGGATTCTTGTCATGTAGATCACATCTGCAGTATCAATTTGGCTAAGTAATTCAGTAGTTTCGACAACATCTCCACCATGTGCGCGAAGGTCGTTAACAATCTCTTCAGGCATCCTAAGGCTATCTGGTGATGCAAAGGTAACATTACAGCCAAACCTAACCAAAGCGTGTGAAAGTGAGTGAACGGTTCTACCATATCGTAAATCTCCAGCTAAGACTACGTTCAATCCTTCAAGAGTCCCGTGAGACTTTCTAATTGTGAAAAGGTCAAGCATTGTTTGGGTTGGATGGTGGCCAGCGCCGTCTCCTCCATTCATAATCGGAACAACGGCACTATCCGATGCATACTGTGCTGCGCCTTGGCGGGGGTGTCTCATAGCGATAATGTCGGTGTATCCATCGACCATTTGAATCGTGTCGAATAGAGTTTCTCCCTTCACTACAGAGGACGTCTTCACGTCTCCAAGGTTGACAACATCTCCGCCTAAACGCTTCATAGCGGTCTCAAACGACATCCTAGTTCTGGTGGATGGTTCGAAGAANAGGTTNCCGAGAATCCTNCCTTGTAGNAGTGGNAAATATAATTCTCCACGAGCGACAGGAAGTAGTCGTTCTGCATCGTCTAGAATGGAAATGATTTCCTCATTTGTTAGGTCGTCCATGGTGATGATTCCGGGCATATTGCTCCCCCTTCCCTGCGAGTTGNGCCAATGACGACCATGAACATATGGGCGCGAGAGTCCGTTTGCTTGATGTGGTATGGATGTCCCCTAGGGGGACATGCGAAGGGCGCTAGTACTGGTTCTGCTCCTACTAATTCCTTCAACTTGGGCTGAAGAAGACAATGNTTGGGCCATTGAAGTNGAGGACCCTTTTGGCAATCCAATCANTGATTGTGATATCACTTTGAGTGAACCTTGGACAGGTAGTATAATCGAAGAGCCAATTGGTGCAATGTANCAACCAAGAGCGACTTGTGATGGATANGTAGTGATGTGGCATCCACCNGTTCCCACGTCCCAAACNACNGTTGTTNTGGAAGCCTATCCAATCATAGAGGATTTGTTCACTGTAGAAGGNGCNCATACAATTCAGGTATTGGGTAGTACTTGGGAGAAATCGGTCAGTGACGGTTTAATCGATGCNCCGAATGGAGTGCCGGTCTTGGTAATTGGTAATGGAGGCAGTGANATCAGATATGGCCAGAGTCAAATTNCNATTCCAAATGGNACCACTACCTACAANCTAAGCGGTAACTTTTCTGATGATGTTTCTGTTATAGCAGCNCANACNGGNTCGGGAGAAATTGTTAATTGGATAGATGGTAATTTGACNGTAGGAGAATCNGGAGGNGGATGGTCTGCTNGAGTAATCCTCAATGGACTTCCGAAAGGGAACTCATCTTGGCCTCCGACTTCAGAATGGGTTGAAGAGCAACTAAACAGTTCAACAATTGCTGGTAATGCGAATATTGAATTCACATCTAACTTAACTCCAAACGAAGATATCACGGGACTGTGGAATGCGAACCATTTGTTCAGTGATGGGTTTGGATTACCGTTTATTCCAGGTGTTCAGGCAGGTATTGATAGTCAAGTCAATCGATTCCTCAATGGAGATNTAAATGAATTAGAAAGTCTACTTGAAACGATAATTTACACCACNGGNAGCGAAGCTCTGTGCTGCATTATTGATGACAATGCNGTAATGTTTTCCAATTTTAGTATTGATGCTGAAATAGATATGTCGACNGGGACATGGGGCTGGAATGAAACAGGAANNATNACGGCATCNCGCTCGAATATTAATTTGCTNAGATTAGAGATACCATTCCAGAATGATTTGAGACAAACTACNCCGCTCACAATNACCACCGATGGAGATTGGCAATACCTTTCAAGTCCTCTCGAAGANTGGATNGGTGGTTCAAGTTCTAACTTCACACTTCAACGAGATGCATCTTCAGTTTCCGGATATTATACCATTACNCTAGGTCAGAATAATGCACCNGAAGTGTCTATGGCAGAGNGNTATGCATTNCCATGGGAAAACACATCATACGACTTTGATGCTGTAATCCAAGANGANNCNCTNTCTGTACATGATTGCGTATGGAATATATCTGGACTCTCNNATAACCATGGAATCAATCTTTCCNCCTATGAAATCGATTCTGATATCTCTGTGATGGTTACATGNACNGATGAAGGAGGCCTTTCTGACTCTTGGAATGGTANTTTTGTGTTAGATGGAGGAACNCCTTGGATAAATGCAAGTTCTGATGTTCAANTNATTGAGCCTGGAATATTTGATTGGGATTTNATGGTNGGAGATGANCATGANGATAATTTACGTGTNTATTGGACTAGCAATAAATCTGAAGATTGGTGGTANACTGGAGACATTTTGCATACTTCGTTCGTTGTCGATTCTAATCTTAATTCAATCAATGACAATATTACTGAAAGACACAAGGCAAGAAACCCTGTGGAATATTGGCTATCNGCTGAAGTTACCGATGATGTNGGACACAGTACNTCNGGGAACTGGACTATACGTTTAAGCGATAATTCNGGCCCCGTAATATTNGGGTCATTAGAACTTCAAAATGAAGANGGTTTGTGGGAAACATCAGGTGCCATGTTCAGTCCNGGAGACCGAGTTNGACTCAATTTNACCGAAANTTTTGACGACCATTCTTCAATTGACAAAATTAATTTTTCAATTGAACATCANGGANTNGTAAATTCAGGTCTTTCNTGGTCAGAAATACAATTTTGGGAACTTCCTGAATTCGGAACTGGCTATCATCAAATCAAGATTAATGGGCTAGATGAAAGTGGAAATTTAGGAGGNAGNATGGTAAGTGTTGCAGTCTCCCCACCTATCGCNAAAAANCTTGAAGTTATCGACATNACAAGTTCTTCAACNGAAATAGAACCNGGGATGAACCAGTTTTGGGTAACTGTTCAAAATAATGGAGCAAGCACTACNGANTTCCTTCTGTGCAGCGATGAGGTTTGTGTAGAATCATTGGTTGGACCTTCCAGTTATTCNCAAAACACAACCGCTATTGTTTTGCTCAAAGTAGACCTTGATTGGTTCGAAACATTNGCTGTAGATTTAACNTATTTAGACGACACTAANCAGACAATTGTGAAACANTCAACCAGCGANTATCATTCAGGAATGGGNATCGGCACAATNGAATTACTGGGTATTGTATTAGTTNCAGCATTAGCAATAGGNTGGGTTAGATCTAGAAAAGGACCGAGNTTCTGATATGCTGAACCCGTGGTGGAGATAATATGGATGGCTTCGTAAATCTGGAAGATGCTGTCAANGCTGAGGAAAAAAGTCGNCTCGACGGTATTGAAAGATTAGCAGGAGCATCTGCGTTCACTCTACTGATTGCAGCCACTTGGCTTGCTTGGCCTGCACTGCAATCNGCCATGGANGGNGGACCACTCATTACTGGCTTAGGATACCCNNTAATCATCTTAGCNTGGGGNATTTTTGTCCAAGACCTTGGAGTNCTGGATAAGAAGGGGCGCTCAAGAGTGGGCGCNGCTGCCACAATCTCTTGGCTACCGATTTCAGTTATTGCAATCTCACAATTAGAGGGAGACCTCTCNCAAATGNTNGGAATGGGTTTGCTACTATTGGTATCNCTAGCACTATTCAGAGTAAGTCGAACCATTTTACAAGGCGGACTTGCAGTAATGAAATTTAGAGCGNTAATGGGACTNCTGGGTTGTGTNTTAGCGGGGTCTTTGTTATCNACTTCAGATTTTGACA
The DNA here is from genome assembly GCA_002701145.1 of Methanobacteriota archaeon. Classification (GTDB taxonomy): domain Archaea; phylum Thermoplasmatota; class Poseidoniia; order Poseidoniales; family Poseidoniaceae; genus MGIIa-K1. The sequence continues at coordinate 18,936 of PAEE01000059.1, read as the reverse complement.
ACAATTCATCTTTTGTTCAAATTGCTTTCTGTGGCATTGGAATNNTACTAACCGGANCNGACTGGTTTGGAAATGATGACCAGAGGGAGATGCGCAAAGTTTTCGACACGAGATTGAATTCTTTGGAGAATTACATGCTACTCCTCAAGAGCCAAGGCTCTGCTGTAGACCAGGCTGCTAGTTTGGTCATGACCGCTAGAGAAGAAGGTCACAGNGACCCTAACTGGGGTATGCGGTTACTTGATGAGGCTGAAGAAGACATTGAGCGCTCACTTTCACTTGCAGGNGATGTTGAAGCAATTAAGGCCGATTCATTAGACGCTGTGAATAAGGCAGANGATATCGCTCCTATCGTAAAGCGNCCACGCAAAGCCTGGGACATGGGTCAGCGCGAAGTCGAATTAGGGAGCTTAAGAGAAGGAGAGGCTCTATTCNGACAAGCAAAGAAGCGNGCNAACGAAATTATCGAATGGTGGGAGATGGCTGAAACNGCGATTAGAGATGGNTCAGCNTTACTNGCTAAAGCAGANCATGCTCCNGAAAGTCTTGAAGANATACTAGCAGATGCTCGAAANAAGTTGTATGCTGAGAAGCCAATGAAAGCATATGAGTTCGCAATGGTAATNCCTGACCAACTGGCTGCATCAGGAGATGCTATGGAAATAGCNGAAGAATCTGTAAAGAAGGCAGCAAAGCAATTGAAATCGGCAGATGGAATCAACAAAGAATCTCTTGAAGAGAGGCTTGAGAGGTCTGAAACTGCTCTTGAATCCGGAGACCATGCACAAGCTAAGGGCCTAGCAGACGGAATTGTAAGAGAAATAATTGCTGAAAGAGAGGCGATGGATATTGTACGTCGCGCACTTAGACAAAAGGTCCATCTCATCTCGAGATGGTTAGAAAGNGAAGATGCNTCTGAATGGAATGGTCGCNTAATAGAGATCGAAAATGCAGCGGATTCCCTTGAATGGACACATGCTGCAACTCTACTTGAAAGGCTCACTAAAGACCTAGATGCNGAAGGAAANTCCAGTGATGAAGCCAGTGAATTATTAGANTTCGTAATGGATGAATGGAAGACATTACGAAATCAATGCGACGCNAGNGGNATCAAGGTCGATGATGAAGAAAGNCGCTCTACTGAAGAAGCGATTGGCATAGCACAAGAAGCCCACAAGGTNGGAAGAATCGATGAAGCGTTNGAGTCNCTCGGTTTAGCAGATGGCTTTATGGAAAAACTTCGAAGAAGAGTATGATTACTCCATGATTTTCTTCATCTCNCAGGCNTTGCATATCGTGCCACTACACATTTGCCCACATTCAGGACAATTGATTGGACTAGATTTGCTTTTNCCGCCTGCTTTAGTATGCAACTTCTTGACTTCATCTGCCATTCGAAGTAACCCGTGACGAGTTCCAGGNACNTCNGCCTCCATCATAGCGACTGTCTCGCGATGGCGGAATCTGAGAGCCCCTTCTCCATGAGGGCATTCCTCGTGATGAATTGGCAGATTCTTATGGAGAGCATAGAGGTGAATTTCCTGTTCAGGAACCCATCNNAGAGGAACGATTCTAGGAGCCANACCTTCGAGAGGCGTGCTAGTGTGNGGAGCTAAACGCAAAGTNCGNTCNAAATCTCCATTTTGCATATTCATCATAATTGTTTGAGCCATGTCATCCAAATTATGCCCTAAAGCGATTACATCNGCTCCAACTCTTTTAGCNAGGTGGTTGATNCCTTGCCTGCGAAATACTCCNCAATANGAACAAGGTGTTTTGTTATCTTTGGAGTCGNCAATTTTCTNAACCACATCATCCATTTCTTTGAANCCTAACTCTGGGTAAGACACTGTTTCNAATCTTACTCCTAAACTTTCACATAATTCCCGNGCNCACTCCAATGACGGTGGGCGNTATCCTTCTATTCCCTCNTCAACACAGCCACCTACAATCGTGACATCGCGACGTTTACCTAGATTCTCATGTATTCTTTCAAGAAGTACCGCAGAATCTTTTCCCCCCGAGATCGCCACTAGGATCGTGATATTCTTGTCACGAGGAATTACCAATTGTTCACGAAGTGCTTTCGAAACTTTCTTCCTCACACTGTCTGCAAGGTGAGAACCACACATCATCCTGCCCGAATAAATCTGATGATGAATTGCCGGATTACGACACTTGTCGCAACTCGGGACTTCAAACAGGTCGGCCATGCTTATTCCAAGAGGTTCTTGGCTTGATGTGAACGGTTGAAAAAACCAATTGAAAAATTAAATTTTCAATTAGAATGAACGATTCGTTTGCAGATGGTATTCAAAAAACCAGTTGGCAAAATCAATCTACTACACAAACCGCCCTACGGGCGTTGTAAAAAGCCAAACTTCTTGAAGCCGGTTTCAACCTGAACCCACTTGAGCGCGCATGATGCAACGTATTCTGGCCGGATTCTCAACCCTACCAGGGGCAGACCAAGCATACATCATCTCGAGACGAGATGGCTTGGTCGCCGCAGTAGGAAAAAGAGGAAGAACGCCAAAGGTTGAATATGCCTCCCAGACAGTTCAAGCACTGGAAACCCTAGCTAAAATTGACAGCGTGGGCAGAGGTTTGGAATTGTGGTCTGAAGGAAATGAGACTGTATTACTCACCAGATTGAGTGAAGATGCAAGTTTGATAATTTCTGGAAAGAAAGGTGGCAGAATAGCCCGATGGCGACACGCCATAGAATGCGACGTAGAGATGCTTAACTCAGTGATGAGGTGATGGAAATGTTCGATCTACCATACGGAATACCAATTGACGACGAGATAGATGTTAGTGATGGAGCGATAATGCCATTTGAAAATGGNGCTATTACGACATATCTTGGCNGAAGGTCCACCGCNAGCGGNCATAGNATTGTCCGTGCTGGGCGNATNGTGGGNTGGATTGCTGANCCTGCAAAAGGAAAGGTNTTGCTCTGCGGNGCTGCTGCAAAAGCAAGGTTGGAAGAGNTAGAGNTNGANTTGCATCGANTGATTGNCAAATCATGGTCACAGTCTGCNCTTGGTGCGNTTGCAGANATACTACCTGAATCATTTGAGCACAGTGCAGACATTCGAGGATTAATTGGNNCTGAAGACTCNCTAGAACGTTTACTNTCCAGAGATTTATCTGCAGTTATTGCAAACTTGGTCTCAAGACCTGAAGTNCGNGGNGGAATAGCNGTAGACTCAGGNATGCTAATCGATGATNCTGGNGACTTACCCGCATCTGCTGATTTNCTAGCCGCTCAAGTNGGAGAAACTCTGGCTGGCAGAAAGNCAATGGCGAGCGATTTAGGATTGNCTGGNGAAGGNCATTGGACTTTACACACCGGCGATGGTGCTTTGCTTCTGGCTGAAGCAGGAGATGTCGCTTTGGCTATTTGGACTGAGGNAGATGTCGACCATGGAAGANTNATCAACCAAATCTCCGCACTNATGGATGGAGAAATAGACGCCATGGGCTCCAAGGGTGAANCTCTNTCNGACGGACATGTAGTTCGCGANGGAAGAGGTGGAACCGATGCTATTGTCTCAATGCTTTCAACAGCAGTTGAAGAAAGCCTNACTGGNCANTTATCCGCNGGNAAATCATCCAAAGCAATNCGTATCGCTCTAGTNAAGGGAGTTCCNGTTGCAATTCANGCACCAGGGAATATGAAAATGATAGATGCNATGAGTGCATTGTGCGAATCNCGAAGAGTTCTGNCATTACACCGACTTCCTGTNGGAACAATNCTCGGTTCTGAGTCNGGGAATGTTCCTGATTTCAGCTTACAAACGTTCTGCGATGAACTNGCNACAACCAGAACTAGGTCAGAATCCCGTCAAACCCTACTCAAAATGACTATGAATCAATTATATGGATTCGAAATTGGACTAAGTCANCTGAGAAAGGAACGCTCNAGAGTAGAATTTGCCATCTCGGTNGCTACACCTTCCAAAGGCNTAGTCNCCATTGAGAAGACTGCTGGAATNGATGATGGACTGCGAAGGAAATTAGAAAAGTCNGATTTACAATTGGCAGAAGCCAATCAAGAAATTGCTGGNTTGAAANTCGCTCTAGAATCNGCGACCCAATCTGAAAACGCTGCAAAGGTCAATGCGAAAGAAGCAAACCGTCACACTGCTGACATACAGGATAAAATCNCAGCATACAACCGTACTATTGACCAATTACAACTTGATTTGTCTGCCGCACAAGCAAGTTCAGAGAATGCTGAGTCGAGAAGTGACCGTCTATCGAAGAGAGTGAACGAATTAGAACANCAATTGAGCGAAAGAGCCGTAGAACTTGCAAGAATCCTTGGNGATTCTAAGGCCAGTTCAGAGTTATCCGCNAAGATAGAAGAAATGGCTACCAAAGAAGCCGCATTGTCTAGTGATATCGATTCATATTCTGCAACTCTGAGNAGTATCAGGTCAAGAATTGATGACGACCAAAGACGTCAGAGAATGATAGAAGAACAAGTTGAGGCATCTCGTGATAAACATCGAAGAGCACAAGGCGAACTTTCTGAACTTGAANCTAAAATAAATAATTCACAATTNACACTTCGACAAATCGAAGCNGAATCTAAAATTTCANGAGAGNGAACTCAAGAAGATCGNGTCAGNCTTACAGAACAAGAAAACCGTGCTGCAATGATTCAATCCGAAATGCGTGAACTGATGGATGAAAGACGCCAGGTTCTGAAGGANTTAGGAGACCTGGGNGCNAGNAGAGGACAGGCAGAAGCCGAATTATCAAATCTATTAGACCAAGCAGAAGCGCTNGCTATCGCTCATGAAGAAGCACTTGGNGATATCCAAGAAGCGGAGATTCTGCGGGCTAAATTATCAGAGGAGCCTCTCGCTCAAGCATTGCTAGAAGATGGAGCACAATTTGATGGATTAGGACCCGTACTTGAAAGATTAGAGCATGCACGTACCTTAGGTTACTCCGTTTCTTTNCTCGATAGAGCTGTGGAAAGAGCNCTACAAGTCATNCAGGGATGTGTGGACCATGTTGCAACAACACCTAGGCACCTACTTTCAACCGAAGTTATGTCTCTACTAGAACGCCAAGTCCCTGCAACTGCAGGAGCGGTAAGAGGACTTGCTAGGTGGTCAGTACAGCAAAGACTTGAACATCAACTCGGTGAAACTGTTACCAATTTAGTACTNGATTTAGAAAATCTGTTAGAAGATTATGACCGTTCGGTTACAATGCTTAGAAGAATCAGAAATGTTCTCGAACAATTAGAGAAGTTAGGCGCTCCAAGTGAACAAGTCCAAGCATTACTACACAATACAAGGCGNCCTGAATCATTACCAGTATTAGCACGTGAGACTCGTTCATTGATTCAGAAAGCTCTGGATGATATCCANCTAGAATCAGACATGAGAGATGCTGGTTCTGCTGTTAAATTGGAAGGAACTACAAGCGCACTCGAAGAACTACTNACNCAACTTGACGCAAGNGGTTTCGTCAATGGAGAAGTTAGAGGNGCTTTATGGGANTTCAANCGNGACGGATTATTACCATTTGAGAGAGAATCGGTTCCTGCTGGTGAAAGAGAACCAATCCATGAGGAAGTCATCGAGCANATGAANGGTGAATTGATTGANCAAGAGGCTGCTGTTGCTGTCGANGTGAGTGAGATTACAGAAGAGTGGGAAGAATTATCCACGCCTGTAGAAGAAGAACACTCAGTTGCGCAAGAAGGCAATGTGGCATCGATAGATGATGAAAGAGCATCTCTTGAGGAAGAACTGGCACGTCTAGATGCTAGATGGGCAAGAAGAAGTGATCCTGAAGATGTGGTAAAATCNGATNCNGNGTTAGATGAACTTGAAGATTCACTAGATGGTATCGACCTGTGAGGTGAATTTATGGATTCACTATACCCGTTGTGGATTGAAAAATTAGTATTCCTTGGATTGATTGCTGCTGCAATCTATGGNGGGATTATGCTTCAAGACTATANTTCTGGATTACCGTTGTGGTTAACCAGGATTTGNGTATTNCCNATAGNAATACTAGTGTTAACAGAAGGAATAGGAAGAACAATCCAATCGATTTATTCGAAATAATTATTCACGAGTAGTGAATGAAGATTCGATTAATCCCCAGAACCTTTGCCATGGTACAATGAAGCGTAGAAGAGCCATTATTCCTAAGAATAGTAGAGCCGAGATTACAAGGCCATATGTTAGAGTCAATTCAATTGATTCTCCAACCTGTGCAGCCCATTGAGAACCTGTAATTCCATTTACCCAATCCAACAATACAGAGTGGAAGCCCAATGCGATAGTTGTCGCTACAACAGTAAGTGAGAGGAATATTGCAGTATGTCGAAGGTGCCCGTTCAGAAGATTGTCCATTTGTGACACATATTCCGGGTCCCTCTTACAAGATTCAGGCAGGCGGTAAGCATACTCTAGTTGGCGGATTACACCAAATGCGGATTCTTGGAAAACCATCATCAAACAGGCGATTAGTATCAGAGAGAATTGCTGAGCAGTTACTAGGCCAAATACAGTAGGCTCTGATACTATGATCTCCAAAGTTGTGAGTTGTGAGCCATAACTCCCTAACTGTGAACGAATAAGTGGGAAAGTCAGTATTGCGTGTACTCCAAGGAACAGTAGAGTGAAACCTATCGACCAAGCGACACCTCTACGAGATAGCCCCCAAATCCCCTTAGTTCCGGTAATTATTGGCAATAGATAGAATGTCAAAATAATCAGTGACAGCATCATTAACAAAGGCCATTCGAGTAATTGAAGTACATCATTACCCGGGGCGCTCCATCCATCACTAACGAGTTGCCAAGCGTATCCGAAAACAAATCTTCCAGCTAAAATTACAATCAAACCAATGATGAATCCTAATTTTACACGCTGTTGGACCTTAGGAGTTTGGAAAGCAAGTAATGCCATTGCACCACCTAAGCCTAATCCTAATCCCATAGGGACATAAAACCGAGCTAAACCTTCATTGCCACCGCCAGTTAACCATTCTCCTAACGGAAGCTCTGTATCCAAACCTGATTCGAGAGTATCGAACAATAGGGTATGGTCAATACTGCCTACAACGTAAGTAGATACGACTTCCATATACATCCAAACTAATGATAGGGTAGCAAGGACCTGAAGGGTAACTATTTGCCACTGGACACGTAACTTACGCAGATGAAGGGAACGTGCTCCTTCTCCTTGTGGGGTTACTTCTCCTGCCATATTATCACCTCAGTATCCTCTAACTTGCAACAATGCTTGGGACAGATCCATGTCTGGCATCCAATCGATTACTTGGCTGCCAAATCCTGCCAAGGACGTTAGTCGATTCTGCCTCTCAATCTTGAGAACTTCATACGACATTCTAGGAATACGACTTACTAAGCGTTCGAAGTCTATTGATGAAGGAGAGAGTACTGTAACTTCATGGCCACGTCCAACAAGGTCTCGAACCGCAGAAGGTACTGTTCCATCACCTTCACAGGATGAGATGATGAATACCGGGCTACCACGACTGAATCTAGCTGCGAGACTGTTGGTCACTGCCTGCAGTGGCATTGTTCCTCTTGGAGCCACTCCAGCAAGAGATGATAGAATCTTGAAGTACTGCTTATCTCCAGTATCNGGGGGTAAGAATGACAATTTTTCATCATATATTGTCAGCGATACCGAATCACGCCGCTGAATAAAGAACGATGCTAAACTTGCTGCTGCAACTGTACCCATCTCTAATGGATTTTTCAAAACCGTACCGATTCGTGCAATATCTCTACTGTCAAGAATGATGTACAAATCGGTAACTGCATCACGACATTTCTCGTTAATCATCAATTCACCAGTTCGAGCAAACGCCTTCCAGTTGATATTCTTGAATGGGTCGCCAGGAACATATTCTCGAAGTGAATAGAATTCAGTACCAGGTCCAGGTGTTCGCAATGTCGTAGCACCAGTGTACATCTTTGCTGTCCTAGAACGGATGAATGCTTCCTCAACATCTCTAATCTGTGGGAAGATAATGATGTCAGAGTGATGGTCAACATACATCTCGTCCACTGATAGATTGAATGTATTTCTGTACCTAAGAGATACTGGACCAACCGAATAATGACCTCTTAGAGGACAACGTAGAACATAGCGGATTCTAGCGCTCTCTCCAGGCTTTAGATTGAGACGCATTTGGTTTAATCCACTACGCAATTTCATTTCGTGAGGAACGTTGTCGTACACTTCGAGTTGCTGTGTCTTACGACGACTACGGTTTGTGACCAATAATTCGACGTACAGGTCATCTCCTTTGTACAGGTTATCAGCTGATAGTGTGCGCTGAACCTCAACATCACCGTGACCACTAACCCANGAATTAACNACGATGAATGCAATAAANGCAAGACCAAGGATCATCATNTGATGATTCGAAATCATCATACCGATTAGAATCAGTGCGATTCCNCCAGTGAAAGTAAATGCTGCTTTACGGGTCCACATCATATCACCTCAGGTTCGTCCCCAGACCTTGATTCGTTTCACAATAGCTACGGTCTGTTCTAATGAATAATTACGATTTTCAAATACGAATTTAACCAATACTGGGTCAGAAATCATCCCCTGCAAATCCCTTGCAGGAAGTGAATCGAACTCTTCCCGACTCAATCCATTTTGATTTCTAACCTTNGAAAGGAATACTTGTTTTATTTTGTTTGATTTGGCATAATACGTATACCGATTAGCATCACCAAATCCATAGTAAATGATACTGAAAACGTGACGCCAAGGTTCAGGGTCTTTCTTCTTGAGAAGTACACCTTCAAACGTTATGAANAGGATAATGAATAGNAGAAGCATTGCTAATCCTTCTCCAGTAAAGTAAACCAGAAGGAAGTAAATGGTNTTGTAAGATTCNGANGCAATACTAGGCTGGATATGCCTGCTTTCATCNAAGATNACCATTGCATTAGGAGCGGCTTCAGGTACGTCTGCGGATTCTCCGGTTGCTTCAGGGTCTACAAGTGAATCTACAATGTAATCCATTGCCCATTTGCGATTGTCATTTGCAGGAATCGGTTTGTCAGCTTTACCATAATCTCCATCGTTGTATCCTTCGTAATCATAGAGGGCATTTATCAGAGCAGAACCATCTGCGATGAAAGTAATCCTGCCTCCATCACGGAAGTTACAATCCTGAGAGATACAAACCTCGATTGACAGATTGAATTGACCCCAAAGGTCAGGAGTCTCTGCATTTTGTTCAGAACCAACCCAAATCTCACCATCTCCATTTACATCGATTGTTGCTTCAGCTGAAGTTACTGAGCGGATTTGGGTAGCACCCATTCCNGTCTTAGCNTTAGANAGAATATCGATACCNGTTATGTTGTTGAGTAAAACTTGGTAGGAAGCATTGTATTGAATTGCTCCATCTTTCCAGTGTTGCTCACAAACACCTGCATCTGATTTTGCAAGAACNCNACCATCATACACTTTACAGATATGNGCGCCACCATCAGCGATTGACCAACGGCTATGATTTTCCACGGTACTAGGGTCTAATTGAGTNCCATCCATTCCNCAAGGAGATTCTTGAATNCACATCCANACNAAGTTGTAATCTAATTCTGTAACATAAACNGTATCATACAANTGAACACCTTTGAAACGAACACCNAATGATTCTGCAATAGATGATGAATATCCAAAATCATCCATAACCAAAACATCTCCTCCAGCGAATACAAATTCCTTGATCGCATTAACCTCTGCTGGAGAATAACCATCTTCAGAGGCGAAGGTNAGGAAACCNTCAGAAGAGAACTGAGGGAGNGAAATCGTGTCTCTTTCAACTCCTGCTATGATGAACGTAGTNTTNCCTGGGTCTTCAATATCAGCGAGTAGTAANGGTGAAGAAACCAANGACTTNGTCTCNATACCCATNTCATTNATGTCTAGGCGNAAAGCAGACATGTCGTTCCAATCNTCACCATATGCAGATTGNCCATCATCCTTNCCNACNTTGATGACCTTTGAAACAACTGTAGAAAGAAGCATCAGGAGTACAAACCAGAACGCAAACTGAAGAGCGAGTCTTCTGCGGTTAAAGCGCGGTTTTTCTTCCATTTATTCACCCCTAGTACAAGATACAGACAACCGACGCTATCATATCGGTTTAGAAGGTTGNGTATTGATGATGACAAGGTGCTCATCGCTTCAAACTGATACTGGACCCTATTTTGGCTACTTCTTGGGCAGGAACGCANCACAATCCATCATTCATTGGCCAAGGCAATTTAGATACATCAATTTCGGGTACAACTTCAACNAAAATCTCTGATATTTCACCACTACGNGGGTCGATTACNATGTCTCCNAGGTGACCAAATAAATCACCGTTAACATCCACTACTGGACGCTTGATGAATTCACCACTGAAACTAGACATTGTTAGTTCACGCCCCTCAACATTAGGCAATAACTCCGCCCACTTCAATGAACCGGCTAATTAGGTGGCTCACATCGATTCCATTCCAAATCCAGTATCTCGCGAACGCTTGATATTAGATAGTCCTGAAGTCAATCTTTCTTCCATCTTTGAGTAGTACTCCAACATTTCTGGTGTCACNGTAGGTCTNACNCGAGAAATNGCGTCTTCAAAGTGGCCTTTTGTCACTTTCTTCTTACCTGCTCTCATAGCGATTAGAGCTGCTTCTCGACAAACCGCTTCGATATCTGCACCGGTGAAACCATCCATTCCGCCCAATACATCTTTCATTGAAAATTTGGATAATGGCATATCTGAAGCATGGATTTNCATGATAACTTCACGAGCAGGTTTGTCCGGTGGAGGCACNTGTAGTACCCTTTCGAAACGACCACTNCGCAATAGAGCAGGATCTATCATCTCTGGACGATTTGTAGCTGCAACTATGATNACTCCGTCTAGACTCTCGACTCCNTCCATACTTGCTAGTAATTGGTTTACAACTCTGTTTGCAACATCAGAACCACCAGATTGTGAATTTGATGAACGCATTCCGGCAATAGATTCGAATTCATCTAAGAAGATAATCGAAGGAGCAGATTGTTTTGCCTTCTTGAAAATCTCTCGGATTGCTTTTTCTGATTCTCCAACCCATTTCGAAATCAATTCTGGTCCTTTTATCGATATGAAATTGGCTTTTGCCTCATTAGCAATCGCTTTAGCAAGTAGAGTTTTTCCAGTTCCTGGTGCCCCGAATAGTACAATTCCTCGAGGAGGCTTTATTCCAAAGTGTTCGAACAACTCTGGCTTTGTTAATGGCCATTCTACACTTTCTTTCAGCCTATCCTTAATTTCGGTAAGTCCTCCGACGCTTTCCCAGGAAACATCTGGAATCTCGACGTAGATCTCACGTAGCGCACTAGGCTCTATCTCGCGGATTGCTACTCGGAAGTCACTCATGTTGACTTCCATCTTTTCAAGAACTTCAGGTGGAATGGTTTCTTCTTCCAAATCGATTTCAGGAAGATAACGGCGTAATGCCTTCATTGCAGATTCTCGTACGAGGGCTGCTAAATCTGCCCCCACGAACCCGTATGAGTTTTCTAAGACCCAATCTACATCGAAGTCGTCTGCAATTGGCATTTGTCTGGTATGAACATCAAGAATCTCTTTTCTTCCATCTCTATCTGGAACTCCAATCTCGATTTCTCGGTCGAATCGCCCCGGCCTACGTAGAGCAGGGTCCATTGCATCTCTTCGATTGGTAGCACCAATTACAATGACATTGTCTCTACCTTGCATTCCATCCATCAATGTAAGCATCTGAGCAACAACTCGTCTTTCGACTTCTCCACTGACATCTTCACGCTTAGGACAGATCGAATCTATCTCATCAACGAATACAATCGCTGGAGCATTGTTGGCTGCTTCATCGAATATCTCACGAAGTTGCTTTTCGGATTCACCATAGTATTTTGAAATAATTTCCGGTCCGTTTATCGAAGTGAAGTGAGCATTGGTTTCAGTAGCGACAGCCTTTGCAATCATTGTCTTTCCAGTACCGGGTGGCCCGTGAAGAAGAACTCCTTTGGGCGGATCTATTCCTAACCTTCTAAACAATTCAGGATGCTTTAGGGGTAATTCAATCATTTCACGAACTTTAAGCAACTGAGTACCAATTCCACCGATATCCTCGTAAGTTATTCCTTGAGATTGCCCTACATCATCATCATCAATAGCTTCGTCTTTGATTACTATATCTGTATCTGAATTTACTTGAACAATTCCTTTAGGGGTAGTTTGGAGAACTGCAAATGGTAGTGCTTCTGCGAATAGAGTCATTCCAGGAATGAAAATCCGGTCNCCTGCAACTACTGGACGCTTGTTTAATCCTCTTCGAGCGAATCCTTCAATNCCAGGTCCGAATTTTACTTTCTGCTTGTTGGCCATTACAGGAGACAGAACCAACTTCGTACAGATTTTAGCATCTACTTTAGAGACAGTTACTCTATCTCCAAGGCTAACACCTGCATTTTTACGAATAATTCCATCCACTCTGATTATATCCATCTTGGCATCTTCAGGACGGCTTCGCCAATAGATTGCGGCAGTAGAGCGATTCTCGCCTTTAATCTCGATTATGTCGCCCGGTTTCAAGTCTAAACCATTCTCTCCGCTAATACGAGCACGCCCGTGCCCTACATCGCTAGGTATAGCCTTTGAAACCTTCAAGGATATGGATTCAGAATCTTCGTCAGNCATGGTTNACCCCTCCGGATATTANCTNTTCNGACTAGGTATCANTTTAACTNACGCATCTATCCACAAGCGGTGGATTCATGTTCTGCATGCCAAACGGAGGGGCATGACGCACGTGTTGGAGACCGGCCTAGAGTTTTTGGAAAGTAGCAATCCTGGCGACCTTCCTAAGGTTAAAGGATACAATATTATCAACGGACAACTGAAATCTTCTTCAGATGGATCAAGATTCACAAGTAAGAACCCTGCAATACTAGTAGATGAGTTAGGAGATTTCCCTCTATCTACTAGAGATGATGTCCATGAAGCGATTGCTGCTGCTCGCGCTGCACTAACAGATTGGGCTGCAACCCCTGCACCTACAAGAGGACAAATTATTGGAAACATGGGCCGTCTGCTAATGGAACACAAGGATGCAATTGTAGCATTGGAAACACGAGAGATAGGTAAGACTCTCAAAGAGTCGGCAGGTAGTGTTCAAGAAGCGATTGACACATGTCTATTCTTCCAATCTGAAGGTCGCAGACTATATGGTCAAACTGTAAACTCTGAATTACCTGACAAGGAATTATTCACATATCGCAGACCGCTTGGTGTTTGTGGAATAATCAATGCTTGTAATTTCCCTGCAGCAGTTCCATTTTGGAAAATGATTCCTGCACTAATTTGTGGAAACACATGTGTATGGAAAAGTCCCCAGGATGCCCCACTACTTTCTTTTGCACTAGCGCGCATTATGCATCAGGCAGGATTGCCTGATGGAGTTGTAAATCTAGTCCACGGAAAGGGAAGCGGCGCTGGCCAATATATCGTCGATGCTGTCGATGAAGGCCTAATCAACAAGATTTCATTTACAGGAAGTACAGAAGTTGGTAAAGCCATAGGTGAAGTATGTGGACGAAATTTAGTTTCATGCAGCCTAGAACTTGGTGGAAAGAATCCTCAGGTAGTAATGCCATCTGCAGACATAGACAATGCTGTAGCAGGAGCATACTGGGGAGGGTTTGGAACNGCNGGNCAGCGTTGTACTAGCCTAGGNAATCTAATTCTNCACGAGGATATTTATGACGAGTTTATGGAGAAATTAATGCTCAAAGTAAAGAACACTCGTATCGGAGATTCGCTGAAACATGAAGATGTCCTTTACGGCCCTATGCTGTCAGAAAAATACGCTAAAGATTTCNTGAAAGGACTAGAAATGGTCGAAGCAGATGGAGCNACCAAACTTTGGGGTAATGGAAGAGTTACANCNGGNAATACTCCAGATAATTTCCTTAGCAACCCTGAAGATGGAGTTTACATGTGGCCTCACGTTTATGCAGATGTTACTGAAGACATGAANTGCTTCCATGANGAAGTGTTTGGACCTGCTATTACTGTTGTAAAGGCTAAGGATTTCGATCANGCATTACACCTTGCTAATGCNTCACCATACGGACTTTCNAGTTCGATTTACACAAATGACAGACTCGAGGCTTACCGATATAAAATCGGAATCAAAGCTGGAATGACTGGAATCAACAATTCAACTACNGGAGCAGAGGCTCACCTACCATTCGGTGGAGTCAAAGGTAGCGGAAANGGTACNNGNGAATCNGGAATNTGGGTTATCGANTCTTACTCCTACTGGCATGCAGTCAACGATGAATTATCTGGGAAACTACAACTGGCTCAGATGGATGTCGATGAAATTGAGATGGTTGAAGCNGAAGTTGACTANACCAAACTNGCNTGAACANCAGCCGAACAGGTCAAAGACCCCTGCACTACTGGCCGANGNTATCCGCCCCCTTTAGGGGGCGAGACAGGTGGCAACTGATGGGNGACGGAATCAAACTTCCAATGCTGAATGGCATGGGTCGTACAGATAGAATCGACAACTGGTGGGCNCAGCCAATGGTNATGGCCATTGGCCTTACTGTGGCCATGATTTGGACATTTTGGCGAGTTATTTTCTTCTCNGAACATATCGATTATTATGTGGATGGAGCACATGTGATCTCACCTATGTTTTCACCGAATGTACTCGANTGGGACATGTTTTCAGGATGGGACCACCCATCATGGGTGAATGCAGCAGTTNTGATTTTGTGGATNCCATTTTCGTTTAGAGGNACATGNTACTACATGCGCCGTGTTTACTATCGAACATTTTTCGCCAGCCCTACTGCATGCTGGGTTGATGAGCCAGAAATCAACAAAATGATTGGATACAAGGGTGAAAAGCGATTGTTCATAGTAAACAATCTTCANCGATATTTCCTNTACATGGTAATTCCAATTCTCCTAATCAAGTGGTGGGATATCACACACACCATGTCTTTCTCTAACGATGGATATGGAATATCTGGAGGTACAATCATCCTAACTCTCGAATCTGTATGTCTTACTATGTATGTCACNTCTTGTCANGCACTTAGACACCTGGCNGGTGGTATGCTAGACNGGTGGGCNACTGGTATCGCCAAGATTAGAGGTGCATTATTNTCTAAAGTTAGCATTATCAATCGAGACCATGGATTCTGGTTCTGGGTATCTCTAACTCTTGTATTCGTCGGGGATGCATGGACGATTGCATGCTCTAAAGGCATAATCAATGACTTCAGTTTGATTCTAATCGGAGGTGCTTGAAATGAGTGAAGAATACATTACTCACGAATATGATGTCGTAATCATTGGNGCNGGCGGTGCNGGTTTNCGAGCNGCNATTGAAGCCGCAAGAAGCGGTGCAAAAACCGCAATTATCACCAAGTCACTTCTTGGTAAGGCACATACTGTGATGGCTGAAGGTGGGTGTGCTGCTGCATTACAAAACGCAGACCCTAGAGATGGCTGGAAAGTTCACTTCCATGACACCATGAAGGGAAGTAAGTGGCTTGCTAACTGGCGTATGGCTGAATTCCATGCTAAAGAAGCTCCAGATCGAGTNCGTGAACTCGAACAGTGGGGAGCGGTTTTCGANAGGACATCTAAGAATGTCATCAATCAGAGAAACTTTGGTGGACACACATTCCCTAGACTCGCTCANGTTGGCGATGCTACTGGACTCGAATTAATTCGTACGCTACAAGAGAGAGGCATACATGAAGGAATTGACATGTTCACTGAATATACTGTTCGTCATCTTCTAAAAGAAGGTGACAGAGTTACCGGCTGTGTTGCTTACACCCGTGTGGATGGAGAGTTCCATGCATTCTCTGCTAAGTCTGTAGTACTAGCAACCGGCGGAATCACAAGATGTTGGTCTGTTTGTTCAGGCTCTTGGGAATATACTGGAGACGGTCACGCACTTGCCCTATGGGCTGGNGCTGAACTGAGAGATATGGAATTCGTACAATTCCATCCAACTGGAATGGTTTGGCCACCGTCTGTACGTGGTATTCTGGTAACCGAAGGTGTTCGTGGTGAAGGAGGAAGGCTCACCAACTCTGAAGGTGANCGATTCATGTTTGATTATGTTCCTGAAATGTTCGCNGGTGACCATGCAGATACTATTGAAGAATCTGACCAATGGGTCGAAGAAGTTGTATCNGGTAAAATTGCGACTGTTCGAAGGCCTCCTGAATTATTGACTCGAGACGTTGTNTCTAAAGCGATTAACAGTGAAGTGAAAGCGGGAAGAGGAAGNCCNCATGGTGGCGCATTCCTNGANATTTCACACCGAGGAGAAGCTGCTATTTTGGCAAAACTACCNTCGATGCACCACCAATTCAAGGAACTGGCNGGTGTTGATATTTCGAAAGAACCAATGGAAGTNGGTCCTACTGCACATTANGTAATGGGCGGAGTAATTGTTGATGCTGAAACCCAAGAAACCACCATCNCAGGGCTTTACGCCTGTGGAGAGGTTGCTAGTGGACTGCATGGAGCGAACCGACTTGGAGGAAACTCACTTTCTGACCTCATCGTATTCGGTAAGAGAGCTGGAGAACATTCTGCTAAGCGTGCTTCCGATTTAGCACAACCTGGAATCGATGCTGAGCAAGTACAATCTGCAATCAGAGAAATGGTAGCCCCATTAGAGAGAGGAGAAGGGGAAAACCCTGGATTAATCTACGATGCTATGAGGGACATGATGCAAGAAAAGGTCGGAATTATTCGAGTTAAGGATGAATTAGAGGAAGCGCTAGAAGACCTCAAAGATTTCTCAAAACGTGAGAAGGCTTGCTTCCCGGGAACCAGTAGAAAGTACAACTCAGGGTGGCATCAAGCCCTCGACCTGAAAAATATGGTAGACATTTCGATTGTTGCAACTTTAGCAGCACTGACCAGAGAAGAGAGTCGAGGTGGCCACACACGAGATGATTTCCCAGGCCATGAAGATGAATACTGGGGCAAGACCCTCAATATCTGTTGGATGGAGAATGGCGAAATTAAGATTCGACAGGAACCTGTTGAAGAAATGCGTGATGACCTCCAAGGCGCAATTAAAGAAGTCAAGGCTATGATTGCTGAAAGAGCAGCAGAGCAGGGAGGTGCAAAGTGATGTCACTAAAAGGTAAGAATCAGAAATTTAAGGTCCTTCGAGGCGAAGGCGAGGAAGCTGACCTCGAGGAATATGACCTCGAATTAGACGAAGGGATGGTTGTGCTAGATTGTATGCACCGCATTCAGTATGAACAAGAGCCAGATCTTGCAGTTCGCTGGAATTGTAAGGCTGGAAAGTGTGGTTCTTGTAGTGCAGAAATCAATGGACGCCCTCGTCTAATGTGTATGACTCGTATGTCCGATGTGGTTGCAGAAACTCCTGAAGGACAACCAATTGAAGTTCGACCAATGAAGGCATTCCCTCACATCAAAGACCTGGTAAGTGATGTATCTTGGAACTACGAAGTGGCTCAAAGAATTAAGCCGATTAGAGGACCAGATGAACCAAATTGGGAATTCAACCAACATGAAGCTCATCGTGTTCAACAATTCAGAGAATGTATCGAGTGTTTCCTGTGTGTAAACTCATGTCACGTTTTGAGAGACCACCAATTATTCGATGATTTCGCAGGACCTCGTAATCTTGTGAGACTCGCACAATATGAAATGCATCCTCTTGATTTAGAAGACAGAGTTCCTGAAATAAAGAAGGAATTCGGTATTGAGTATTGTAACATTACACGCTGCTGTACAGAAGTATGTCCTGCAGGAATACAGATTACAGATGATGCAATTATTCAATTGAAAGAGAGAGTTGTTGACCGATATTACGACCCATTGCAGAGAATCTGGAGAAAGATTACTGGAAAGAAGGTTCGAATGTGAAACTGAGTTGTGGTTTCACATAACAACAAATCTGTTCATATAGGGATAATATGAGCACATTCTATGGGCCAGAGAATCGAACACGTCGATTCGATTAGGGCAGTTGCTGTCCTATTGATGGTGATGGTTCATGCCGCTGCAACTTGGGGCCCTAGCCCGAATAGTCAATCCTCATTCCTTGTGTATATCGTCTCAGGTCTTGGCGGCCTTGCCGCACCTCTTTTTGTAACCGTATTTGGATGGGGGTGTTTTCATTCATCATCAACACCTTCCCAACGCTATTTAAGAGCAGGATTTCTACTTTTGAGTCAACTTGTGATTAACATAACAGCACCTCATTTATTCGACGCATTCACCCCTGGAGTTCTAACATTGTTTGCAGTTTTGATTTTGATTCAGCCCCTATGGACAAGTCCTTTCAAAAATTACCATGAAAGAAAAAACTTCATTCTTTGGGCTTCAATATTTGCGACATTAGCCATAGTTTACTTTGTATCAGGACTTCAAGGTTCAAAGGAATGGGATGATAGAATCGAAGTTGCAAGCATAATAATATGGTTTAGTCACCTACTTCTAACAGGAACATATCCTCTTTTCCCTTGGCTTATTTTTGCTATATTGGGTTCTTGGATAGCTTCGCACAAAGATTCTAGCCTCACTTTCCCTGTAAACAAAGGTACAGTCACATCGATATCGATTGGACTAGTATTTTGTATAGCGACGTTATTGTATTCAGAAAAGAATGGAATCGATTGGGCTAGACCAAAGGGGGATGCGATTCTCACATTCTATCCCGCCAATGCGCCGTTTTTGATCGCAGCACTAACCGGCGTAGCCATACTGTGGATGCTTATTCAAAATGTCAAATCAACACGCCTCAACCCATTAGGTAAAATTTCTTTGAGTGTTTATTTACTACACTTCGTT
>PAEE01000058.1 GCA_002701145.1 Methanobacteriota archaeon | reverse complement strand
CAAACTTGATTCTACTTACAAGAATAATACTAGAACAAGATTGATTCTGATAGTAGCTGCAATTTCGATTATACCAATGGCTTTGGATGGATTCAGTCAGATGCTAACTGATTATGAGTCGACTTCTTTTATGAGGTTGATAACAGGAACTCCATTTGGAATATTTGTGGGGGCGTTTCTAGCATCTTCTTTATCCGCAAGGCCACTATTTTTCTCGAAAGACCCATCGAGAGTTCTATTGCCATCTGGTAGTCGCTTTACTCTTAGCGCTGAAGAAGAGTGAACTTATTTAGGTGGTTCAATCGACCACCAGATTACTAATTCCTCTTCGTTTTGTGGAACTGGGCATTCAGCGTGACCACTTGAAATTAGATTCAGTCTTTCAATAACATGCTTGACAGCATTACGTATTTGCAGTGGCACCTTTTTCTCTTCTGTAGATTGAATTATCTCTGATAGAGCGTTCGCCCAATCGCTTTCAGGGTTTGACCTGCGCCAACTTGCTAACGCAACACGAAGAGGCCACATGGCAAGGCATAGTCTGCCATATCCAAGCCTACTCTTTCGTAATTTGAACATCTGTGCTTCTGCGAAAGGCACGTGACTCTGCTGCCTATGTATCCACCTCTCTTGCTCCATCCATTTAACGAGTCTTTGAGTGTGCCTCTTGGTAACCGAGCGAACTGGACCCAGTTGTCTGTGAAGGCTAGGTACATCAGTGGTATCTGTAAGGGACAATGTTCCCAATATCGCCCAAGAGGAATGAGCTATGGGTCTACCTGGTACATCGGAGGCTCGTGCTCTTTTCTCATCCCACTCATCCTCTGCTAATTGCATCCATTGTGCAGGAGATTTACCATCCAGCCAATCTTCTAACAAAGAAATATGTTGAGATGGTGCCCCTGGGAGTTTTTGTTGAGTTTGTACTCCTGTAGTCAGGCTTTTCAGAAGATGTCTATCTACTTCATCACGATTAACATTCAACGGTTCCAGTCTTCGGTTGAAGAATGTACTCAGTGCCTGTGACAATTGCCTTTCTAAATCATCTAGTCCTCCTTCATTGAGAACAGGACCAATAATTATCGAGCGACTAAATGGCGCAGGAGTCTCGATTTCTCCAGATAATATACCCCTAAAACCTGCACGTATTTTTGTTTGAATTTCTGTTGTTTCAAAATATTCATGCTTTTCACCAGCCATTCTGAGAGTTCCTGAATTTATTCTCTTCATCGCTTTAGCAGGGTCGCAATCTATCCAAATAACTAGGTCTGGTATCATTGCAGCAGCATTCATCTTCGCTACTTGTTTCAATCCTAGTTTCCCTACAACTCCTTGGTAAACCAAACTCGAGTGTATGTTTCGATCTGAAATTACCAGGTCACCTTTCAGCAACCTGGGTCTAATCCATGTGTGCGAATGGTCAACACGGTCTGCTGCAAATAATCCCGCTTCTTGCAAAGGAGTATGTTCTCCCTTACTTACGGCCTTTAGAGCGAGTTTACCCAAGTCACTATGCCGTCTAGGCTCATGGGTGACGTGTACGTTTGGGAATGCTAAACGGTTTGCTAAAGTTGCTAGGATTCTAACGGCTTCACCCTTTCCAGAACCGTCGCCACCTTCGACGCTAATCAGATACATTGTCAAAATGCCTCCAACTCTTTTTGGTCTTCAAACTCATCTTTATTCAACATCAAAAGAACCATGCTTAGTAAGATTAATGCTGGACCGAATATGATTAGTCCTCTACTGAAAAGCCCTACCCAACAGAATGCTTGAGTTCTTCGATAGCGCTTCTTCCGTTTGATTTCAAACGACGCATGTACTCCTATCAATGCACAACCAATAGTGAACAGTCCTTCAACTGTAGCAAGTGCCACAGCATTTTCCATAGACCAACCCTCGGTTTTAGAGCGTTCATCTTTAGTTCTCTCACCATCGCCTTCAACCATTGTTATAGGTGAAATTCCAATGGGTTCTGGTTGAAAGAATAAAATTACGGTTTCATAGCCTTGTTTAGATAAATGCAACTCATATTCCTTCACAGTAACCTCTTCTATGACATATCTTCCATTCACATCTGTCAAGTTGCTTTTGATTACCGAAGCGGAATCTATGTCGACTAATTCGATAGTTACGCCTTCAACAGCATATCCATCTTCGTCGAGGACACTTCCATGTATGTTTAGTGCGTCATTACTCTTGAACAGAGAGGAATTAAGCAATCCAGATGGATTACCTTGCAAAATCAAGGTTCCTGAAAGAACACCCATCAAAGCTCCAATCATCACCAGGGCAGATGCGATTCTTCTTCTACGATCGCCGTCAGAAATAATTTCTTCATCGAGAAATGGAAGTGCTTCTGGTGAGGGAGATTGGACCACAATTTCTTCTTCAGCCTTTTTTTCTCTTCTACGGGTGGCAATACGGGACTTTACCAACTTTGATTGCACTCTTTGGCGCAATGCTGCAAGCCGATTCGTCTTATCGTCGCTGATTTGTTATCCCCCCGTGTAAGTTAGCGGAGGTCGTGCGCGGATTTCACCCCTCCCCTCTGTTATCCGCGAAAATAAGCCATGCCAAGTTACCCCAAACTAGTAGGGTGCAGCATATCAGTAGCACTCCAATAAACATCTCATCAGCCTCTAGGTCTGAAGTTTCACCATGTTCTTCGTTGTCATTGTCTTCGACTTGTTCCTGCTCTGCCGATTCAGTATTCTCTTGAACTCTAATGTTCAACCATGAACCAGTTTTCAGGCCTGATTCTAAGATGTAGCCGATTTTCTGAAGAGAATCAGCACTGACTTTGTCCGCTGTATCATTATGAGTATGCCAATGCCCTCCCAAGAAACTTGCACCTTCACCATATCTTGTATCAATAATGTCAATCGCAGGTATTCCAAGTTCATCTGCTGGGACGTGGTCGTCTATTATTGAATCATATTCTTCGAAATCGAAATATGTTGAATCACCATAATTACAAACTTCATCTAGGTATCTGATCTTATTTTCTGTACGGTTCCATAAGCTTGTATTTCCTGGGTTGGTTTTTCTTAAAGTCAAATCAGAGTCTCCAATCATGTCCACTAAAATGAATGATTCGATTTTATCTGCCTCACTAACCGTCAGATTATCNGCCCAAGCTCTGGCTCCTAAAATCCACGAAGAAGCGTTGCTNTACTCTCCTTGGTCTTCTCCATCTGTAAAGAATAAGGTCACTTCATGAGTCAGNTTCATGCTTGGTATGTGTCTTGCTAATTCTATAAGAACGGCAACTCCGCTNGCNCCATCATTAGCTCCNTCAATTGGTTTGTCTCGCATACTTTCATTCCAATCTAGNTCGCCCTTGTGCCTTGTATCGTAATGGGCAGCNAACATGACAGTCGAGCCTGCGCCTTTGTTCCACGTNGCAAATAGATTAGTCAAAACCATGCCATTTACATGNTGGGTAGATTCTGTTATATGCCATCCNGANAAGTTACTTTTAATCGATTCACGAAGTTCAGAACTTGCAGCGGAACCCGGTAATCTGGGCCCAAGGTCTGTTTGGAATTGAACAGATTGATTCGCGANGTCTCCATCGAAGGAAAGTTGACANCCGATTGGGNCCTCTTCACCCTCTTGGCCACCCGTTTTTGTCAATGCTGGCGACATGAGAAGTAGAGCCAAAATCACGGCAATTCCCATTCGCATTGATGATGCCACATTCGCCGACTATTAAATACCTCATTGGAACACGGATATTTGTAATGCAGCAATGCGTTTCCATGGAGGTATAATAATGTCCGAACGCTGCTCTAATCGCGCTTACACTATTCTAGCAGTTTTTCTCCTCTCATCCTTATCTCCAATGGTGTCTGCAGACTCATCTAGTGAAACGCTAGACGAGGTGGATGAATTCTCTCCAGTTTTTGCTGATATCGGNGACTTTGNNCCTTCAAATGCACACCCTTACATGATTGCAGANAGCNATGAAATGTTGTACAGTGCAACNCGATTGATGAAGGACTCATGGGTNGANGAAGGNATGCCNGGTGTAGATATAGCAACATCTCCTCAATCTAAGACNAGTGGTAGNGCTTGNACTCCNTANAANGAAGGNGATTCTGCAACNGTNCCTACATCNGGTGGCTCGATAGATGTAACAATCGAAAAAACAACTTCNACNGCNGCATTTATGGTTCAAACCGGAAGGACNCTCTCTTCAACAGTCTTGAANAACTGGGCAAGCACATGGGATTCGACAGTGTACCCTACTTTGATGACTTATTTTGGTAANGACTATTTCGATGGCAGAGGCATTGCTGCACCTGACGTAGACAACAATTGCCAGATTGAAATTATCATTTATGCAATCGATGGGGCTTACAATATCGGNGGATATTTCTCNCCAGGTATGTCTTCATCTCGTGAAGCNATTTTCATNGATATNGATGATGCACCTCTTACTTGGTCNAAGGTTATCCTNGCTCACGAGTTACAACATTTACTTCACAACGCCCTCGACCCTTATGAGAACCTATGGATAGANGAAGGNGCNGCAGATATGGCNGCATTCCTGTGTTTTGGNGGGTCTTCCACATTGTACGGTCACGTTAATGCATGGACTACNGCAAGTTATCACTCCGTAAGATGGTGGAATCAGAGAATTGCCGATTATGGAGGCGGATTCATTTTCCTTCTGTATCTTGCTGACCACCTTGGAGGCGGTCCTGCTATTCGAAAACTGGCCCAAGACTCTTCAACAGGTGCAGCAGCAATAGAAGATCTTGCTAGGAATCCAATAGGGGCAACTCCGGGCGTCATTGGTCGGGATTTCATTGATATCTATACCAATTTCACGATAGCTGCAACTTTAGATAGCGATCAGGGAATATATGGAATGTCAAATCTTTACATGTCTCCCGCATGTGGTTCAAGTGATTTCTGTAAGATTCAGCCCGCCGATTCGAATAGTGATTGGATTGGCCCATGGTCTTCGACTGGAAATGCTGTAGAAGGATGGGGAGTGCAAGTATTCAAATTCACTCCTGGTTCCGCCTCTCCTGCTCCTTTAACCATGAGATTTACTGGTGATATTCCTGGAATGGATGGAGTGATAATGAGTCGTGCATCTGCGGATGGAATTTACACTCGTAGCGATATTAACTTCAATGGAGCAGTAGGGACTGCTTTAGTTCCTGGATTTGGTAATATTACAGATGAAATTTGGGCTATTACTTGGCTAGCATCCAATCAAGGTGATTGTGATTACACATCTTGCGGAAGTTCATATCCGCAAGGTGTAATAGATGTAGAAGCCGCTCGCATAACCTCTCCTGCATCTCTAACTTTGAATTCGACAGTATTGGCAGATAGGGATGGCGATTCTATGGTAGATACTGCTGAAATTGAGTTTAATGTTCTTTCAAATGCTTTCTTTGAAGACTTAGATGTTGAGATACAGGTTAAGAATTCTTCAGGAATAGTGTTGGATACAATGGAGACTCGTGTCCAAGCGGGTGGCGGCGTTGATGTTTCTACCAAGTTTTGGTATACTGCTAAAACAAGTGAGGTTCACACATTCCATCTTACAATGACCGATATGCTTGGGGATGTAGTAGATACCACTCAAACCGGAGCGCAGTTCCTTGACAATATGCGTCCTGTTGCGAATTCTAGTTTAGATCAAGTAGAGGTTCAAACTTGGGACAATGTCCTATTCGTCGGGAATGGTTTCGATGCTTGGGGATTATCCTTGGCAAACAATACATTGCCATATCTCGACGACCCAGTTGCTTATGCATGGGATTTTGGCGATGGTAATACTTCATCTCTAAAGAGTCCAGTTAGGTCCTATCTCGATGCAGGTTCTTACAATGTCTCATTGCGCATATTAGATCAGGGTGGTACCTGGTCCCTATCTGATGTCAAATCAATTAATGTGACTGATTTGACTTCTCCAATTCCTACTATCTCTGTGAATGGACAAGTAATTGTAGATAATTTGACAATACTTACTGGCCAGATTATACAATTCAGTGCAGCTATGACTACCGACAATGTACCAGTTAGCCACTTACAATTCACTTGGGATTGGGGAGATGGTGATATTGAATCTGGTAAGGGCTTATCACAAGCATATCATTTGTGGGCTGATGGACTCACAGCGGTAACGGTTTACAACTTGACACTAACAGTAAGTGATGGTATTAATTCAGCATCACTGGTTCTAGAGATTATTGTTAACAACCGTGCTCCAGGTCAGATATTTAGTGATGTAATAATCACTGAGACCTTTACTGCAACTATGTTGCCAGATGTATTTGATGATGTAGATGGAGAACTTGTAGCATGGTCTTGGCAGTTTGATGAAGGCGTTAATATTGATGGGGGAGTTGTAGATAGGACGGATTTGTTCGTAGCAATGTCTTCAAACGATCAGAACCCGATGGTGGCTTGGTCCACTCCTGGTGTGAAATATGTCAATTTGACTGTTACCGATAACGATGGCGCTATGGCTAGCTCACAAATTATGGTTCAGGTACTAAACCAACTTCCAGTGGCCCAGTTCACTGTGCGTGACGCAGGTTCGGCAGGAAGTCCAATCATCGATTTCAGAATTGAAGATGGACAAGTAGATGTCCCTTACACATTTGATGGAAGGACAAGTTTCGACCCTGATGGTTCGGTTGGAGATTCTAGCGATCTAACCTTCACTTGGAATTTCTCAGATGGAACTTCCTCGGAGGAGTCGCTCTTTACTCATAACTTCTCAACTCCTGGCGAACACATCGTAATGCTTGTAGTGACTGATGAGAATGGTCTGTCTAGCGAATCTCGTATTCTTTCAATAAGAATTGAGAATCCAAAACCAATAATTTCAGTTCGCATTCTTGATGCTTGGTATGACGGTTCTCTGATTACTTCATCAACTCCTATGGCAGAAGGCGCTCAGCCAACAGATTGGTCACATACCTTCGATGATGAAGGCAATGTCGTTACAACGCCTAATCAGATGTTGTTCTTCGATTCAGCGGGAACTCGAGATGGTGACCGTAGTTATGAAGGTAGATTTGTACCTCTTGAATCAAACAATTCAAATTGGAATGGTATCGTCGAATATTCATGGGATTTCGGAGATGCAACCCCTATCTCGCATGAGGCAATGCCTTGGCATTCGTTCGAGCGACCAGGTACTTACAAAGTATCTTTGACAGTAAGAGATTCATATCTAACTGGAGATGTAACTAGAGCTACGTTTACCGTTGTTGTAAATGAGCCTCCTGTTATTGGCGAATTCGACATAGTCGATACGGCCTATGTCGGAGAATCGATTGTTTTGGATGCAAACATTAGCGATGCAGAAGAAATTTCAGAATACGTGGTCTGGAGAGATTTAGATGTCAATGATGGATTATTCACGGACCGTGATGAAAGAATATCATCCGCAATTGTAGTACTTTGGGAGTCTGACTTAGAATTTGATGCTGATGGAAACGGCGACCCTGCAGATGATTGGATAACACCATCTGGTGCAGATGGGATTCGGGTTGCTGCTAGTTGGGATACTGTCGGTGTAAGTAGCCTGAGAGTCTCAGTTTGTGATGGAATGGGAGTCTGTGTACAAAAAGATACAGAGGTGACAATCTTGGCCGAAAAGTCGGCAGATCCAAGTCTTTCTGATTTCTCAGTTCAAGATTGGCAGGATTGGTTTGTTGAGGCAAGCGGTGAATCAATGGTCATACTCGCTCTAATTGTAGCAGTATTGGTTCTTGGTTGGGCTGTGATGAGAAGTCCTACTGAAATCGAAGAGGAAGCTGAACAAGCAGCAGCAACTTACGAAGTAGAAGAAGTACAGTCGTATGGCGGTGTACTAGGAATGGATCAACACACTCCTCCTCCGGCTCCGGGAATTCTTTCGAAAGATGAACGTCGCAGTGGTTCATCTGGATACATACGTCCTTTGAGGCGAAGACGCTGAAGGTAAAGCCGATTAACCCCCTACTACACACTCACCCCCCATAGGGGGGTGTAAACTTGGGTTCAAGGCTAGTTTTTGTAGTGCTAATCGTCATGATTGTGCCAATGCTCACTCCTACTGAGATTTCACCAGCGGTTCGTGTCACTGCAGCCTCAAATTGTGACGGTGGAGATTTTGTAACTCCTAATTTTAATAAAACCGTGGAGAGGTTAGCTAAAATTCCGAATGTATTCAATTATGATAATGAGTTTTACGAACGAGAAAATAGAAGAGGACAAAACTCTGACGACGATAAAGAGATCTATGAGCCGGTTGAATATGATGGGCCTGAAGAAACTTGGATGACTTGGGAGCCTCAAAACGATTTATCATTACTCAGAGAAGATTTTCAAACAACTATGCTCATTGGAGAGGATGCCGTTGGCACTCTCCGGGTAAATCTTGACCACGAAAGAAGGACTACTATTTGTGTAACTATCGAAACTACGAACAGTTCCTACGACCCGAGTGCTGATGTATATCTAATGACCAATTCTCAATATGATCGTTATACTGCAGCGTATGATGTCAGCCATGGTGCTTGGGGATGGGGTCATAGAGATGCTGATGACGTGCTGAGTGATATTTCTCCTGAATGGCGTAGTTTCGAGGTGGCTGGTTGGAACACATATCGAGACTCCCATCAATACGAGGATATCAAAGAAGTCTCATTTTCATTATCTCTTGATGGTCCAGAGACTAGTACTAGTCTCTTCGGGGGTGACTCCAAGCAATACTTCAATATTGTAATTGACAATACTAACAATTCACATCGAAATGATGCTATACCGGAGACTACCATTGCTGCTTATGTTTCAGTTGTGTCTGAAGAAAGAACAACAATTCTGCCAAATTGGACAGTTTCGATAGTTTGTTGCGGATTAATGATGGCCACTTTAGTCGTTCCAATAATCATGAACAAGAGATACATGGAAGCTGGGCTAAGTCTAACTTCGGAAAATAAGCAAGTAGGTCAAGGCTTAGTGCCTTCATTAGAGCAGAATTCTGAATAATCAGTATTCAAGTAGTGTCCAGGCATCTCTAAGGTCACGGATATTGATTAACCCCTTATCTGAAATGCGGAACTCGTTTTTCATGGTTGCAAATACCAAACTTTGGTCCAGCATTGGTGCATGAAGTCTTGGCCAGTCTCCTCCGCCGTTTACAGCCATTAGGCTGTGATTTAGACCCTCTCCAGTGAGTTCAGTGGCTGCTTCGATAATCTGTAGTGCGTCAGCATGATTGTGTGCTGAGCCACAGAATTTGACAATATCTCCTGCCTCTTGGTTATCTCTGACCAAATTAGCGATTGCTTCAGCATCAGGAACGCCGTTAATGTCGTGCTTAGATGCAATTATTTTGCAACCNTTCTTTGTCGCCGCCGCCTTCAGTTTCTTTCTATCNGCATCATCNATTGATANTTCAAGATCAATCCATGAGACATTNGATTTAATCGCCTTTGAAAGAATCTCGATACGCTCGGATTCAATTCCTGGGAAGAATCCGCCTTCNGANACTGGTCTAACGGTGAANATTACAGGTAATGGTANTCCTTCTTTNAGCGATGCAATCGATGCATCAACNTCGATAGTTGACACATCTGAAGTGTCCCANTCGTTCTCAGGTGGNGTTGGNACCTTTTCNCCCTCTTCTTCATCNGAGATGGTNGGGTCGGGTTTGATTAGGTACAATCTGTCAAATCTNACTTCAACCATNTCGGCTCCAGCCAAATTGGCGCGAGCCGCTTCATCTGTCATCTCTTCGACGGTTGTGCCATCAAGAGCTACGCATACTTTCGGGTCAGCCATGCTGTCGGCGACCTTCCCTTCTTCATTAACGGTTGCGATTATTATATCGTGGGTATTTTGTTGNATTTTNNCNATTTTTGACATTATTCNGGGNNTTTTTATTTCTCAAAATCACCTCNAAAGTAGCCTCTTTTTGAGTATGTTCATATACCCCCTTTGGCACCCTTAAGNNTGAGTAGAGAGGTAACCTTGCAAATCGTCAGACTGAAGCGTTTTTTTNGTAGATTTTTCNCAATGAAATTCCNCNCNAAAAAANTGACNACATNCNCTGCACNANTTTGTAATAAANNAAAGGTTTAATCTAACTCAATAATGGAGATTTGAGGTGAGTCGATGACAGATGACTACAGTGCACAGAGCATACAGGTGCTAGAAGGCCTAGAGGCCGTCCGGAAAAGACCGGGTATGTATTTGGGGGACCCTCACGATGGCTCCGCCCTTCACCACTGCATTTGGGAAGTTGTGGACAACTCTGTGGATGAGCATTTAGCAGGACATACAGACCTCGTTGAGGTCACTTTGAATCNAGATGGTTCACTAAGCGTTAGAGACTTTGGAAGGGGNATACCNGTCGANACNCANGANGAATTCGGCATATCNGCNGCAGAGGTNATCATGACAAAGNTACACGCAGGNGGAAAATTCGACAATAGNTCCTACAANGTATCTGGNGGTCTGCACGGAGTTGGNGTTTCTGCNGTAAACGCTGTATCNGAGTGGATGGANGTTACTATTCACCGAGANGGNATNATNTACAATCAAAGATATGAAGCTGGAGTTCCAGTNNNANNTCTNGCCGAGATCGGGAAATGTGACGACACAGGNACTTCGATTGTNTTCAAACCNGATTTNGGAATATTCACAAATATNACCGAGTTCGAGTTCGANCAAATAGATACTAGGNTGAAGGAGACTTCTTTCCTTAANGCNGGANTGAAAATTGTAATTACAGATGATAGNAGTGATGACCAACANGTTAGCACNCANCATTANGNAGGNGGNTTAAGCGANTATGTNTCGCAAATTAATTCNGGNAGAGAAATCCTTCATTCAGAAGTGATTCAGATTTCAGGNGAAAAAGAAATCGAAAAGGGCGCAGTAACTGTCGACCTTGCATTACAATGGTCTAATGCNTTTAGCGAATCTATTCGCTGTTACACTAACATCATTCGNAACAAAGATGGNGGNACTCACATGTCTGGTCTNCGNACCGCTTTGACCAGTTGCCTAAATTCATACGCAAAGAAANGNAATTTNCTGAAAGGCGAAGCACTTTCTGGNGACGATGTNCGNGAAGGTCTNGCGGCAATTGTTAGCGTNAAGCACCCTGANCCNTCNTTTTCATCNCAGACTAAAGATAAATTGGTTAGCAGTGAAGTCACNGGTATTGTTCAAACNGTTGTCTATGAAAANNTAGGNGATTTCTTNGAAGAAAANCCTTCGGTTGCTAAAACCATCATCGAAAANGCNCTATTGGCNTCTAAAGCCAGAAAGGCTGCACAGAAAGCAAGAGAATTAACTCGTCGTAAAGGCGTATTGGAGGGCGGAGGNCTTCCTGGGAAACTTGCAGATTGCCAATCTAGAGACCCGAGCGAATGNGAAGTATATCTTGTGGAAGGTGATTCAGCGGGAGGTTCTGCTAAGACAGGTAGNGANCGTAGGATTCAAGCTATTTTGCCTCTACGTGGAAAAATCCTCAATGTTGAGCGGCAAAAACACAATNTAGTCAAAGTGTTCCAAAACCAAGAGATACAGACTATGATACGNGCACTAGGNGCTGGNGTAGGTAATAATCCTGAAGACGAGGGTTCATTCGATACATCAAAACTGCGNTACTCTAAAATTATTATAATGACGGACGCAGATATNGATGGAGCNCACATTAGNACGCTNATGCTGACATTCCTCTGGCGATTTATGCGTCCTGCAATTACGGAAGGGCACGTGTATATCGCACAGCCTCCNTTATTCCAATTGTCAAAAGGCAGAGTTAGCAGGTATGCTTTCTCTGACGAAGAAAGAGACATGATAATCGATGACCTGAAAGGCGATAATCCGAATGCNAAAATCGGAGTTCAGAGGTACAAAGGTCTGGGTGAGATGAACCCAGAACAGTTGTGGACCACGACCATGGACCCACAAAANAGAACCATGCTGAAAGTCACNGTTAAGGACGCCGAAGATTCCGATAGAATGTTTGAGATTTTGATGGGNGAGGATGTTCCTGACAGAAGAGCCTTNATCGAAAAGCACGCAAAGGAGGTGACCAACCTTGACATCTGATGAAATAGANAATGAAGAAGAAAGNGGCGAATCNCAAGGTAATTTACTAAATCGTCCATTGAATGAGGAAATGAAAAACTCATACATCAATTATGCAATGTCTGTAATTATCGGCAGAGCTCTACCCGATGCCAGAGATGGTCTNAAACCAGTGCATAGAAGAGTACTGTACGGTATGTATGAAGGNGGNCACACCTCTGANAAGAAATTCAGTAAGTCTGCCCGTTCTGTCGGAGAAGTAATGGGTAAATATCACCCACACGGTGACCAATCAATCTACGATACAATGGTCNGAATGGCCCAAGAGTTCTCATTACGATATCCGTTAGTAGATGGCCAGGGCAACTTTGGCTCTATCGACGGAGATCCNCCTGCAGCTATGAGGTATACNGAGAGTCGATTAGACAAAATCTCCAAACATATGCTTGACGATATCGACAAGAATACTGTCGATTTCCAGCCAAACTTTGACGATTCTGAACAAGAGCCTACAGTTCTTCCATCCCGTTTGCCAAATCTATTGCTGAATGGAAGCGATGGTATNGCAGTNGGTATGGCTACACGAATCCCTCCTCACAATNTGACTGAAGTGTCTGGCGCTGTGAAATTACATGTTGAGACTATTTTAGAGGAAGGNGANGCCAATANTGGCATGCCNGANTTGTCTATAGANCAATACATGGAGCACGTAAAAGGNCCNGATTTCCCAACNGGTGCATCCATTCATGGAATCGATGGNATTTANGACATGTATACGTCTGGTAAGGGGAGATTCCACGTCCGTTCAAAGTGNGANGTTCTAGATGATGAGAAAGGTAAGAGGATAATTATTCATGAGATACCTTACCAAGTTAAGAAAGCAGATATGCTTGTNCACATAGCAGACCTAGTAACCAAGGGCTCCGTTGTTGGAATAAGAGANATTCGNGATGAATCATCCAAAGAAGGAATCAGAGTAGTAATNGAAGTAAAGAATAATGCAGATCCNCATGCNGTTCTNAACCAATTATACAANTCNAGTAGATTGCAGGAATCATATTCTGCTAACATGATGGGTATCCTTGATGGCAGGCCAGTTCTTCTAACGCTNCCAGTAATGCTTCACACCTATGTTTCACACAGAGAATCAGTTATTGAAAGGAGAGCAATATTTGAACTTAGTAAGGCAGAGGCCCGTGCCCACATCCTCGAAGGACTTGTTAAGGCGCAGGACAGAATTGATGATGTAATCGCAGCAGGTAAAGGAAGTTCTAGTCGAGAACAGTTTGAATCGATTCTTCAAGGGAACGAAATATTCCCTGGCATTGCAGCATTCAGTTTCACTGAACCTCAATCTAAGGCAATCGCTGAACGTAGATTGTATCAGTTAAGCCGATTAGATGTCGAAAAAGTACAAAATGAGTATGCGGAATTGCAACTAAAAATCACAGATTTGAACGATATAATTTCTTCAAGGCCAAGAAGATTGGATATTCTCCTAACAGAATTGGATGAATTGGTAGAGAAGCATGGTGACGAGCGCCGCTCATTCATCGATCCTATGCCACTTTCAATGGACCGTGAAGATCTTATTGAAGAGAGAGCTATCGTAATCACTCTAACCAATGATAATTACATACGACATCTTCCTGCAGAATCGTTTAGAATGCAGAATCGCGGTGGAAAAGGAATGAAGGGAGTTCAAACAAAGAACGAAGATTTCCCTACTACCTTGATTACTTGTTTTAGCAAAGATAGATTGTTGATTTTCACAAATCGTCCAGCGACAAAGAAGGACAAAGATGACAACGAAGTGCCATATATCGAAGGNCGTGTCTATGGATTAAAGGCATGGGAGACACCTCAAGGTTCCAGGACTAGCAGAGGAAGTCACATTCGCAATATTTTGGGATTGAAAGATGATGAGCACGTAGTTTCGATTATTCCTTTGAACAAGGAACTTATCGAAGAGCCAACCGGTCACTTCTTAGCATTTGCAACTCGAAAAGGAGTAATCAAGAAGAGTAATCTTTCTGACTATGTGAAGATTAATCGTAATGGTAAGAAGGCGATAAATCTAGCAGCAGATGATGAACTTGTAACTGTTAGAAGCGGTACTGATGAGCATAACGTGGTCATGGTGTCCAATCATGGAAGAGCATGTCGCTTCGACTTATCATCAGTTAGAACCCAAGGAAGAGTTTCCAGTGGAGTACGCGGTATTCGCTTAGAAGATGCTAAATTAGCTGGAATGATTTTGACAAATGATATCGACACTAGTGTACTAACTCTATCAAAGCAAGGTATGGGTAAGCGAACACGTCTCGGTAAAGGAGAGAAAATCCCTACTATCCGTGATGGTGAGCAGCAATACGACGAAGATGGAGTCGCTAAGACTGAGATGGACGGTTACAGAGTCACTAAGCGTGGCGGTAAAGGTGTAATCACAATGAATCTAAATGATGGAGACGTCATTTCTCGAGTACACCAGGTGCCAGACTTAGATGATCAATTATTCCTATTGTCTGGTAAAGGGGTTGTAATCAGAATTTCAGCCGTACAGACCAAGGAAACTTCTGGAAGGTCTTCCAAGGGAACTCGTGTCATGGAATTACGTTCTAAGAACAAAGACTCATTCACAGATGAATTAATTTTCAGCGCCAGAATGCCTGCAATGCTTGCAGAAGAGATTCTTACCGAGAAATCATCAGATGATGAAGATGGTGAAAAACTCGCATCTAAGAGTGAAGAAGAGTGAGTGAAAGCATCCGACGGGTTCAAACACTGACAGCCCATCTCGCAACTGGGGCGCAAGTCTCTAGGATAGGTGATTACCATGAATGAACAAAACCTAATTTATGATTGGAATACTGTTGATTATGAATATTCTAGAGACTCTTCTAACCATCCTCATGATGTTTGGTTTGATGATGAAACTCTACGTGATGGTCTACAGAGCCCTAGTGCATTGAACCCTACAATAGAACAAAAAATAGAGTTACTGACTTACATGGAGAAGTTAGAGATTCAGAAAGTCGACTTAGGACTTCCTGGTGCAGGACCATTTCATCTTGAGCACATAGATGCAATGTTGAGTCACATCAAGGAAAATGATTTCAAAATACGCCCGGGTGCTGCAGTTAGGACCTTGATGCATGATATTGAGCCATTAGTAGAACTACAATCCAAGCATGAAATGGAAATACAAGCTAGCGCTTTTCTGGGAACTAGTCCAATCCGTCAATTTACTGAAGGATGGACTATGGATAAATTAGTTNCAACAATGGAAAAAGCGGTTTCATTCGCAGTNGAAAACGANATTCCTGTGATGTTTGTAACTGAAGATACTACAAGGTCGAAACCAGAGGATATCAAATTAATTTATCAAAGGGCTATGGATTTAGGAGTAAGGAGATTGTGTATTTGTGATACTTGTGGCCATGTTACGCCTAATGGNGTCAAACAGTTGCTTTCATTTATCGATGAAGAAGTCATCAAAGANGGCGGTTACCAACGCCGAGANATCGAAGTTAATTGGCACGGACATCAAGACAGAGGTCTTGGAGTTGCAAACAATATTGCTGCGGTAGAGGCCGGGGCTGATGTGCTGCATGGCACTGCTTTAGGAGTTGGAGAAAGAGCAGGAAATGCTCCATTAGACCAAACCCTAGTCAATTTGTCATTGATGGGTATAATCAACAATGACCTTTCACTTCTTAATGAATATGTGAATAAGGCCAATGAATACATTCAGGTGCCTCTTCCACGTAATTATCCAGTGTTTGGAAGGGATGCTTTCGAGACCGGAACTGGAGTTCATGCTAGTGCGGTCATCAAAGCGATCAAGAAAGGCGATATGTGGTTGGCAGACCGTGTTTACAGTGGTGTTCCTGCCGGAGATTTCGGCTTGGAACAGGTAATNCGAATAGGNCACATGTCTGGACGTTCAAACATTATTCACTGGTTAGAAAGNCGGGGTATGGAAGCAAACGAAGAATTGGTAGCACATCTTTTCGAAGTAGCCAAAAGCCAGCCAAGAAATATGGAAGAAGAAGAAGTTCAAGCGGCNGTAAAGGCGTTTTTAGAATGATCAAGACTCGGCTTCTTCTTGCTCAGTCTCTTCTTCACTGACTTTATTCCATTCAGCATCAATTGAACCACCAGACCATTCACCCTTGAGTTCAATTTCCACCATTTCGTCGCTTTCGTCTCTCCAAATAGCGTCTCCTTGACTTCCATTNACGATTAGAACNCCTCTGTCATCAATTTGTGAACGTAGCAAATCGATATGCTTGGACACAGGTANGAAGTGTCCNACNGGTGTACCNGCTGTGACGAATGGGTTTGTTGCTGTACAAATCATTAGACCGTCAACAGGTGCTACAATGTCTACTGAAAGACCNGGNGANCCNGGGTCTGAAATCGTAGCTACAACATCTCCCTTCTCGACAACACTNCCCGGTCTTACNAACATGTCAAGCAGTCCGCCTTCACCTGCTCTAAGCCAAGACGAGCCTCCTGCATTCAGTCTGAATCTGGGTCTGCTAGGGTTTTTGGGTATGACTTTCAATGCTCTCAGTACATTCAGGCATCCATGTACTGCAACCTTTACTGAGGCTTGGTCTAGCCAATTTGCTCCACCTCCTTCATAGGTTATAGCGGCAATATCCATTTGGTTTGCAGTTCTTCTTAGGCTACCCTTTGGAGGTCTACTATCCAGTACAACTTCAATTCCAAACGCTTTAGCGATTAGGTTGGATTCTGGATGGGACAAATCACCTCTAATCTGAGGCATATTGGACCTACCAGTTGCTGCACTATGCAGGTCAATGATTACGTCTGAATCTTTGATAAGATTACGCTTTACCATATACGCAACCCTAGATGTAGTGCTGCCTTTAGAGTGGCCGGGGAAGGCACGATTTAGATCTCTGCCGTCGGGGAAATACCTAGATTTTGACCTATATCCTGGAAGATTAAGAACAGGTACTATTCTGACAGTTCCTGCCATTGTGGTGGGGTCCAATGCTCCATCTGGACCTGTGAATATGGAAGAAAGAAGGTTAGTACAAGCACTTGGTCCAGTTAATTCATTTCCGTGAGTTCCGCCGATTATAGTTACGACTGGCCCTGGTCTAACGCCGTGAAATATAGTTACAGGAATCGGCCAAGAGTCACCCATTTCTACATTCAACAATGGCATGTCGATTGTTCGCATTTCGCCCTTTTTTATTCGTTTTCGCAAAAATCGAATATCTTCCCAATCCGAAGTCCTATCCCATTCAGGTCTTGCTTCAGATTCATGTTCAGCTAGCGCTTTTTTAATTGCCAAGCGTCTAGTTTTTGGCAGTTCATGCGCGACTCTGACCCGTCGCTTCTTCCCCGCCATGTTGGTCCATTAACTGAAGGGACATCAAGGTGATGGAAGTCCGGATAAACAAATCAACCCCCTTGTGCCTTGCGCCAACATGGGAGTTGGAGTTCAGAGGCAATATGCCCCTTCATCGATTTGCTTTGGTTGCGGGCCGGCTAATGAAAAAGGGTTACAAATCGATTCGCATCGATGCGAAGGTGGTTTAGAATTAAAATTCACTCCATCAGATGAACATCAAGCATTTCCTGGTATGGTAAACGGGGGGATAATTGGTAGCCTGATGGATTGTCATGGTAATTGGGCTGCAGCAATTGCTCTTATGGATGCTTTAGGATTAGATGAGCCGCCTTGTACCGTTACTGCGAATTACAGCATATCTTTACGCAGGCCAACTCCTACAGATGTCGAATTACACATCTTTGCAGAAGTCGAGGAGTTATTGGATGACCGTGCAAATATCAAAATGACCCTCACAGCCAACGGCAAAGTGTGCGCAACTGGGAAAGGACTTTTTGTTGCTGTCAAAGATGGACACCCTGCCTATCACCGGTGGTCTTGAATGGCAAAAGCATCCAAGTCTCAGTTGTTGGAATTAATCCAACTTCGTGATTTCGTTATTGAGGTTATGATGTCGATGAGTGTTTGGAGTGAAGAGGAACTTACTAAGTTAACAGATATCAAATTAGGTGTTCTGAAAAAGAATGCAACTCAACGCCATGGTGTAACCAGATGGAAGCGGGGAGTTAGAAAACCAACCATGCCAGAAGAGGTCGAAGTGATCGATATACATCCTAGATTATTATCCGATGAATGGCTACCCTACGGGGCCTGGGTAATGCATCANGAGTTTGTTCATGCCTTGGGTTATACTGCACATGATTCCACTTTTCGTTCACTTGAAGAACTGTGGCCTAGCAAAAAGTCTGGACAAATGGGCTCATCATTTACCGAAATGTTGAGGATGGAAAAGGCCAGTTGGTTGTGGGTTTGTAATTCATGTGAAAAAGAATATCCCAGACAAAAAGCGGGTAAGGGGAGATACCTTTGTCGTATTTGCCGNACTGTATTGGTCGATGTACCCAATAAGGCGTCACAGTGATTAGGTTTAGTCAGTGACAAGGCTCTATGCGGAGACTAGTAGCGATTGCTCTTCTCTGTATATTGAGCGCCCCTATCGCTTCTGCTGCAATTGATTCAGAAGAAGGCGGAGGAGAGCTTTGGTTCTCATGTAACGATGTTAATGATTGTTCATTGACAGAATTCCATACTGGTGATGAAAGCATAAGCGGTACGGTAAATTCAGCAACTCCATTATCTCCAGAAACCATTTTTATCGAATTACCAATGTCTCCAGTTCAAACTGAAATTGCTTTAATTCCTGATGAAATAGATGAACTACAGGTAGATTTACGATACCAAGACGACGTAATCGGACTTTCTAGACCAGATGTGCAAGTGACAGTAATTATTGCTCAATCTACCACNGTAATCGATTTAGAAGGCGATAACAACCCTACTGACGGTATATCTGGCCCACACTTCATCGAAAATGAACCAATAAATCATGGCGGAGAAAGGCTTCTTTGGCCAGATGAGCCAATACGAATCCTATTGCAATTTGATGTAGACCGTCCAGGGACCTGGCAACTCAATCTTAGAGGAGCATCCTACATGTTCCTTGATATCATCTGGTCTGAAGATGTGGAATCACGTAACATAGACGAGCCTTCCTCAGATTCATCTCCTCGAAATACTGAACTAGAAACCAATCACTATGGGGCATTGGTTGAAGACGACAGAGATTGCTGGGCATTTGAAGTAGCAAGTCATGAGATCTTACGAATTACATTTGTTTGGGAGGTCGTGCCTTCTGAAATTGAGCAATCTCATGGTCAACCCGACCTCATTCTTCCAGACCGAAGGCTTGCACCTTCTCCTGAATTAGAAACTCAGATTGTCAACGAAGAGACAAGAATGACTTGGCAGTGGAGAGCATTACCAACCGGAGATTACAATCTGTGCATCGGTGGTCGTCTAAACGCTTTCCAGCCATACCAATGGGCTGGTTTGATTGCGTTTGAGAGTCTTGGACCAACATCTCCTGATGAATTTGATTATTCTTCTTGGGAATGGGAAGGTCTTGGAATGAAAGGTGAAGAAGCAGGTGCAGAGGAACTCAATGCTGCTTCTGGAGTAATGGTTCTCATACTCTCTTTGGCAATATTGGTTGGTTTATTCATCGAGATTAGAGAAGAAACAACCTCGAAACCGATTCGATTTGGGATATTTATCCCCGGAGTATTGATTTTGGTTTTAGGTGGAGTAATTTCCCCATTATGGGTTATTGGTGGCGAAGTACAATCCTCTGATGAAAGCAGTCTTGATGAATTAATAGACACTAGATTAGACCAATTGTGGCATGCATCACATCCAGGTACACCTGCCTCATCTAGAGCCATGCATGTGGGGGCGACCTTCGGTATGTTGGACGGAGAGGTACTTTCTGTCCGTCTCGAAGCAGATTCTGCTTGGCCTCTTGATGATGGCAGATGGCAATTACATATTCCTCAAATTTATGAATTGGATTTTGAGCAACTAATCTTTGCAAAAGTTGCACAGAAAAGTGATTTCCAGTCGACAGATGATATGTTAGACCCTCATTCACGAAGTTTTATTCTACTAGCGGCTAGAACTCTAATACTTGACATTTTGATGCTTGAAGCATTGCTAATTGTAGATGAGGTTCCCGAATCTAATGTCATACATTTCAAAACAGAGATGACCGAATCTAGAAGTCTTGGATTAATTCAAGACCCTGCATGGGGCACTCGTCCAATCGATATACCAGATGGGCGTTGGAGGTTGATGCAAGACAACCTCTATCCTAGTCTTATCTCTATTACTATGTTAGATGGAGCAAAAGATGATTTAGATTTCCGAATACAATTGAGTGGAGAAATAGACCATAATTTACTATACGCTTCAACAGCAGTAACTCCTGCTTCATCATTACTTGAGTCTCAATACCTCTGGGTAATTGGTGGAATTACCCTAACAGTTCTAGGTATCACTATGGAAAATAGACGTCGCCGTAGAGCTAAAGAGATACTCAATAGGCTGGTATCTGACAATATGTGGGGAAATTAGTCATCGAGTGATTTGAGAATCTTCTCGACTTCTTCGGTGATTTTCCCATTATCCAATGCTTTGGTTAGTTTAGTACGCTTAGCTTTGGAAAGACTCATTGCTGCATCATCTATCATTGCTCTTTCATCATCGCTTACAATTCCGTCTGCAATTGCAGATTTAATCGCAGCACCTACTGCAATCTTAGCCGCAGCCTCATCACTAATTCCAAGAGCGTCTTGGATGGTTTTCAATTCTGAAAGTTCTTTATCCGAGATGACTCCATCAGAATACGCATTTTCGTATTCTTTNACCAGGAAATCAGCATATTGATTTGGATTTAGGATAACATCTCTGATCAGCCCATAATCCACAGAGCCTTGGCGGGAGGTCATGTCTAGGAGTACTATCGATTTGCGAACTTCTTTGATAGCCATGTCTTTCAATCCATGTGCNGCCCACATAATTCCCGCAACNGCAACAGCAGCAGCGAACCAGCGCATCACATCAGGGTCGACTAAATTACCCGGGGAAATTAGCTGGAATATGCCTATTACGGCCATNAATGAACCACAAATAACCTCAAACCAATCGTTCAAATCAGGCTCATCATCGAAGACTGAAAGTCTCTCATCGACCATGCTATCATCGGGGCTCATGTCATGGCCACATGACAGATAGGCCTTGAGGATGTCGGCTAATCAATCGCTTACCTTTTGGACTATTGACCCACACTAGTGAATCATGGGTGAGCCAGAACGTGTGATTTCTCGCCTAGGGCTTCCTACTGATTTCGTGGATTTTTTAGACAACGAGTGGGGAATTAACAATCTCCACCCTCCTCAGGCTGAAGCCATGATTCCAGTTCTTGCTGGCAAGAATACCATGGTTTGCATTCCAACTGCCAGCGGTAAAAGTCTGGTTGCTTTCATGGGAATTGTCCACCAAATCAAAGTTCGAGATGTCGGTTCCAGAGGTATATACATCGTTCCACTGAAAGCCCTTGCCAGCGAGAAACAAAATGAATTGAAGCAGTTGGGTGAGCATTTAGGATTGAAAGTTGGTTTAGGGATTGGAGATGCTCCTAGTGAAGCACGCCAGATCGATGATTGTGATATCTTGGTTTGTACCAGCGAAAAATTAGATTCTCTGATGCGTTCAAAACCTGAAGTTTTACGTCGTGTTTCAATTGTCGTTGCCGATGAATTCCATCTAGTAAATGATAGCCATAGAGGACCTACTATGGAAATCAATCTTGCTAGAATACGCCATCTTCTTCCCGAAGCGCAGATAATCACATTATCCGCTACAGTGGGCAATTCACAAGACTTAGCAGATTGGCTCGATAGCGAATTAATTGTATCAAATTGGCGTCCAGTCAGCCTTGAATATGCCACTTTAGCAGAATTGGATTTAGAGCCGCGTGCTATTCAGCAGAGCGAATTAACCACTCTAGGTTCTCTAAATCCTCCTCGTACCCTTACCGGACCAAAGAGTCACATTTCTTGGGCCGCACTAAGCGATGTGCATGAGCAAGGAGGACAACTTCTTGTTTTCGTTGCAGCACGACGTTCTGCACAGTCTGAAGCCAAGAAGTTAGGTCAACGAATGCACAAATTCCTTTCAAAATCTGACCCTGAAACACTTATTCCACTGAAAGAATTGTCTTCTAAATTAGCTAGGGCTTCAAATTCTGCCATGGGTGATATTCTAGCTGAATGCGTTCTTGGTGGCGTAGCATTCCATCACGCTGGACTAAGGCANAATCAGCGTAGTNTNATNGAAGATGCNTTCAAGCAACGTGTTTTACACTGNTTNTGTGCNACTCCCACACTCGCAGCNGGTGTAAATTTGCCCGCACGGAGAGTTTTGGTTCGAGATTTAAAAAGATACGAGGATGGAATGAGTNGGTTCCTACCTG
Organism: Methanobacteriota archaeon; assembly: GCA_002701145.1. GTDB lineage: Archaea > Thermoplasmatota > Poseidoniia > Poseidoniales > Poseidoniaceae > MGIIa-K1. The sequence goes on along the minus strand of PAEE01000058.1, from coordinate 16,401 downwards.
TNATGGAAGTAAGGCAGATGCTTGGTAGAGCNGGAAGACCTCGNTACGACCCCAAAGGAGAGGCCTGGTTGGCNTGCAAAGGTGGCGACCCNAGNGAGGTCGCNGATGCAATTGCTGACCGTTACATTCACGGTCCAGTCGAAGATATAACTTCGAAATTAGCGGCTGAACCNGCATTGAGGTTTCATCTTCTNTCTTCGATAGCTACTGGTGGATTGAACTTNCGAAGTGAAATTGGAGATTTCTTCTCAAGCACATACCTTGGNCATTCNCAAACCCATTCATACCTTCAGGAGAATATTGATTCAATGNTGAAATGGTTGGTNGAAAAGAGATTTATCAGAAGGACAAATGTTGGGACANTAAGTGAGTCTTGGGATGACGAAACACCATCTTGGGTAGATGCNGCACAATCAGCCTCAGGGGTTAGTTTCTCTNCTAANAAAACAAGAGANCCNACNGAAGCAACATTTGGNTTCCANCGTGCTTCCAGNATNACGATATCNACTCCNGAATCTTTCGAAGTAGAGGCTCTCGANACTCGTTATGAGGCAACAGCAATGGGCGAAAGAGTNGCTCAGTTGTACATCGACCCCTTATCTGCAGATATCATGATCGATGGGTTAAGAAGAGCGGTAAGAAGAATCGTTCGTCAATCTCTACCAGTTACGGAGTTCAGTCTATGTCACTTGGTTGCAGCAACTCCAGATTTCCTATCCTTGTGGCCAAAGTCTAGCGAATTAGAATTTGGTAGTACTTTAAGACAAAAAGCAGCATTGGTTGAGGATGAATTATTGATTGAAAGNCCGATTGATGAAAGGGCTATGGGNTTGGTAAAAAGCGCTTGGTGTACCGAGATGTGGTACGAAGAAATAGACTTGCGTAATATCGAAAANGAGATTGGAGTGACCCCTGGAGATGTTCATTCTCGAACCGATCTGATGGCTTGGTTACTATTGGCTTCTAGAGAAGTTTTACTTCGAGATGACGTTTTTGCTGAAGAACATCTAGGGTANGTTGTTGAACTCGCTGCTATGATAGATTTGACCAGAGCAAGAGTAAGAGCCGGTTGCAAAAAGGATTTACTCCAATTAGTCCAGGTTAGAAATGTNGGNCGNAATCGTGCAAGAACACTTTCCAAAATGGGNATTNGGACTCCTGCGGACTTGTTNGCGATGTCTTCTAAGCAGTTAGACAGNTTGAAATCAATGCGAGGNTGGGGCCCAGTTCTGGTTGANAGAATCATGGAATCAGTTCGTAGCCTTTCAGTATCNGACAANCAAAANCAACCTAGAAGTGATGATGAACCATTACCTGGTGAGCGTCAGGATTGAAACCAAGAATGGNTTGGGGATGTTGTGACCGCACCACNTTTCCCCTGTTTAAGGGTCGAANTGGATGTCCCTTGCAAAGACNCNAGGTCTCTTGTNATGTCGTGGCTTGAAATCCGTGATTCGGAATACTGGGCTCTTGTTGGGGGTTCATCTTTGGCTAGNGATATTCATGGATGGGTTGCTCATCNAGTACTGATGAGNAATAGCGAAAGAGGTGTAATGAAATCNAATTCATTGGATGGCGAATTTATTCGTTTATTATCAGGNACACATCANGTCGCATCTAGTTTCAANCGCGCAGGNATTTGTGAAGGGGATAAAACAGCNTGGATNGTCGANCTGTCATGCGAAGCAGATNGTGAGGANTTTGNAGAACACGCTCGAAGAATGNGTTTCAAAAGTCTTCAAGATCGNCCNGATTTATCNNTATTTGATGCCAATNGGATTGGTATTGAGTCTGGAACAGATGAAAATGCCGCTATAGCNCATATCCACTTGGCNGATATGCGCTAGAATTAGTAAGTCTCAAAGAGTTCCTATTGCACCACTGGTANATGGTGGTTACAACACGTCAATCTGATTCACACTTTTCNAGTGGCAGACTATTGGATGAAGATAAGATTACTAAAGCCCTCAACATGGCTTCTGACCTTGGCGCAGAGTATGCTGAAATTAGGCTTGTAAGCGAGACNACTAACACAGCATCACTCAAAGANGGCAAACTCGAGAGAGCGATACCNGGTCAAGAGGTCGGCGTAACGATGAGGATACTTGCCGACGGAGCATGGGGCGTCCATTCAACAAGTGATNTCTCNTCAATAATGGGCCAAGTNGAATCTACATTNAGACTGGCAAAAGCAGTTGCAGCACGTCGCTCACCCTCNCAAACAGTCGTTGGGCTTGCAGAAGTNCCCATCATNCAAGATGAAATACACTGGAAGAGTGCTAAGGATGTAAGAGATACTGACCTTGACCAGAGAATNGAGATGATGTTAGCTATCGATAATGAGGCTAAAGATGATGAAAGAATAGTTTCTACTTCAACAGGTTGGTCAGATGAACATATTCACACCGAATTGATGACNACTGAAGGNATGAATCGTGTTTGGTCATTTCAAAGGAGTTTGATTAATGGNATGGTTACCGCCAGAGATGGNGACGACGTNGTATCCTATAGAATGAGGCATGGNGGNGAAGGTGGCTTGGAAGTAATCGAGGGNTGTGACCTTGGAGANATGGGCCGTAANGCAAAGATTTCCGCTTTGAGATTACTNGGTGCTGAAAGAGCGCCATCTGGTAGGTTCCCATTGGTTGCCGACNGAGATTTGACTGGAGTTTACATCCATGAAGCANTAGGNCATCCTTGTGAAGCNGATTTGGTAGCAGCGGGTGATTCTTGTCTTGAAGGTAGACTCGGGAAAACAATTGGCTCAGAAATTTGCACAGTTGTCGATGATCCAACCTTGCGAGGCGGCTATGGGTGCTATCCTATCGATGATGAAGGTGTAGACCCAAGGCCGAAGAATCTAATCGTAAACGGTGTGCTTACCGAATATCTCAATCACAGAGAAACAGCTCATAGGTATGACCTAGAGCCAAACGGTGGAGCAAGAGCACAAGATGGTCTTCATCACCCTCTTGTTAGAATGTCAAACACAATAATTCAGGGTGGTTCACACCATGATTTAGATGAATTAATCGAAGATATTGATTTTGGAATATATGCTTGCGGTAGCCGAGGTGGACAGGTTGATACTGGCCGAGGTTCTTTCCAATTCGCCGCACAGGAAGCTTGGATTATTGAAAATGGTTCATTATCTCGCCCGGTAAAGGATGTCAGTGTATCAGGAATGACTTTACAGATTCTCAAAGATGTGGATGGACTTACCAAAGATGCTCATTTAGCAGCACCTGGTTTCTGTGGAAAGGGGCAAACAGTACCTGTCGGCGATGGTGGCCCTTTGATGCGCATTAGAGAAGCATTGGTGGGATGATAATGATCCCTGATGATGCGGTTGAGAGGCTAATGGAGTCTGCACTAAATATCGGTGCGGCTTGTGATAAAGAGAATGTACAGCAATGGGAAGTTTATGCAACTCAGGGCTATGGACATTCATTGGAAATCGAAGCTGGAAGAATTTCTATGGCCTCCGGAGGAGGAGATGGAGGATTCGGAATTCGAATCGTCGAAGATGGCCGTTATGGATACGCCCATCTTGTCGACCCATCTTCTGCATCAAGAGCAATTCAGCAAGCACTCAGCATAGCCAAGCGTTCTCCATCTATCGACGGCTTTGAATTGCCGGGCAATGAGTCTGCCTCAAAAGTCGGCGGTATGAAAGATAAAGCCATTCTCGACATGGGTCCTGAAGACTTATTGGAACAAGGTGACCAAGTACTTACTAGAGTTACAGAACTAGATTCAAGGGCTGTTGCCGTAGGTGGCGGCATTGGAGTAGGTGCTGGTGCAGGTGCTTTGGTCACAAGTAGTGGAATTGAGAATGGTGGAGTACACACATCTCATGGAATAGGCATTCATGTTTCTATTGACGAAGATGAACATCTAACTTCTTCTTACGAGGGTGAATCATCACGCTCAATCCTGAAGGACTTAACCGCAAGTGTTGACAAAGCAGTACACTGGTCGCAAGCAACTAGAGAAAAAATACCAGGCGGGGCTACTGAAGACTGTCCCGTTTTGATGACATCCGGCGGTTTTTCTCCACTATTTTCAGTGGTTGTTCCTACCGCAATAAAGGGTGAGCGATTAGCTCGAGGTGAATCTTTCTGGTCTGGAAAAATGAATGAAATTGTGATGGCTAATCATCTTACTTTGGTTGACGACGGTTTGATGGAAGGGGGCATGTCTTCTGGCTCTCGGGATGATGAAGGAGTCCCCAGTCGGACTCAGACTTTGGTAGATTCTGGTAGATTAAACGGTGAACTTTGGTCGACTAGAGATGCTGCTAAATTGGTTGCTGAAGGCAAGGTGTCTTCTGCTAAATCGACAGGTTCTGCATCAAGAGGAGGTCATACTTCTCCTCCAATTTGTGGATGCAGTGACTTGGTTCTGTCTTCCTCGAACCAAACGTTGTCCAGAGATCGATTAATCGAAGAAATGGAGAATGGCTATCTAGTTCACAGTGTGATGGGCGCACACACAGCAAATCCAACAAGCGGGGATTTTTCTGTAACAACTTCGACTATTTTACGAATAGAGGGAGGGCAGATTATTGGTTCTCTTTCGCAAGCGGGATTGTCCGGTAATATGGCGAAAGCTCTGGCTGGAAGGGTCGTACTAGGTGATTCGAACATACGCAAGGGTTCATACAGCACCGGCTCAATGCATGTGCCAGATATTCTGTTAATGGACGGACTTAGAATAAATCCTGCTTGACTACCTATACTTTCATTTTTAGTTAGAACTGGCAGACATCTTCAAGAACCGTCTCCAACAAACAGTAAACTCCACGGAGGTGAAAGGGAGTGTCAATAGAAACCAACCAGCCAGCACGAAAGCCCGAACACCCGTCCTGCGACGGGCCTGAAAAAGAGATTAGACCGTCGAGGTGTCGTTAATGTCATCAAATTATGATGCACATGTAGCAGAGGTACTCAAGCAAGTACCTGAGGCGGACGCAGAGAAGGTAGCAGAAGCATTTGCAAGATATGAGACGGATTTCTTAATCCCTCCAGAAGATGCAATGCGCTCAGTTCTACGACGTTTCCAATCAGATACTGGAGTTGCAACTCCTTCTTCACAGCAATCTGGTTCATCTCAAAAGCAATCGATTCCGCTGAAAAAGGTAGAGAAATTGTCAGACCTTTCCGGTGACGACCGCAATGTCGAAATCGAAGTAGAAATCGTAACCCACAATCCACGAACAACGATGGTTCGTGGTGAAGAGAAAATAGTTCCATATGGCCTTATTGAAGACCAACCATTTTCTGAGGGCGGAAATAGAACTCGATGGGAATTCAAGGATTGGGGTAACCATCCAAACATTGCACCAGGTGCAGTCGTTAGGCTCGAAGGAGTATCTGTGAATGAATATCAAGGTAGGATGAGTATCAATATCAATCAGTCTAGTAGAGTAGTAGTTCTAAGGGAAGGCGAGAGAACAGTCACCACACCTGGCGAACCTGTCGAAATAAACACGATCAAGTCCAATGGGAATGTTACTATCGTAGGCCGACTTCTTGCAAGTCGCAAAGACGTAATACACCGAAAAGATGGTTCAGGTACCATCGATATTGTTAGAGGAAGAATCGCAGATGATACAGGAGCGATTGGATTCTTATCTTGGGAATCATTTGAACACGAAGTTGGTTCTTTGTTGAAGATTGAAAACGCCCAGATTAAAGTTTTCAGAGATACTCCTGAAATAAACATAGGCGCATCTTCTAGAATTGAAATATATCATGATTCTAATTTTGCATCAGCAGATGACTTAGTAGCAAATTCAGTTAGCCGTATAGAGGATCTAAGAGATGGTTCAAGGGATGTCGAAATCATTGTAGAAGTTCAGAAAATGATTAGGCGCGACTTCACCGGTAAAGACGGCGAAGAAAAGAGCGTTTGGTCAGGAGATATAGCAGACCCAACCGGTAGATGCAGATGTTCAATTTGGTCTGAACCACCATTCGATTTCGAAGCTACACCAGTTGTAATTCGCTTACGAGGTGTTCGTGTACGAGCATGGCAAGGCATACCTGATATCACGATTGACGATGTTTCGCAAATAGAAATCTTAGCAGCACCTCCTTGGGGTGATGATATTGATTTGGCAAACAATGTAGTCGAAGTTCCTCTTTCGGAATTGGCTACAGGCGCTAGCAGGGTTGGAATCTCAACATCTGGTCACGTGATTTCTATCCGTGAAGATTCGGGTATAATCGTTCGATGTGTAGAGTGTCGTAGAGTACTAAGGGATGATACATGTTCTACACCTGGTTGCTCATCAAGCGAAGGTAAACCTGATGTGCGAATGCGTATGGTTCTCGACGACGGCCAATCTACAATTTCTCTTATCGTAAACAAATCTGCTTCTGAAGCATTGATTGGAATGAACGAAGAAAAAATTACTGCAGACATTACAGAAAATGGTACTATGGCCTTTGTTCAAAGTCTAAGAGAAAGATTCCTTGGCCGCCAATTGAAGGCATCAGGGAGAACTATAGTCGATGAACAAGGCGCAATGCTTCTTTCTGATGATGCGGAATTAATCGAAGTTGAATCTGAATTAGTTGCGGCTGAATTGAGAGCAAAATGGGGGGTGGTTTGATTGCAACCAGCAAGGAGAGCAAGAAGGCAACCAGCATGGCACATGCTGGCTTCTGAGTTTGGCGAGTCTACTTTACATCAGCAAGGTTCAGGAGAGTTCGATCCTCTTTTCGTAATCACCAAATTGGGGGCTAAGGTCAACAGATTGGTAGTTGCAGGACTACTTGAGAGGCTAGAGCCTCGTGAAACATCCAATGGAGCAACTTTGTGGCAGGGTCAGATTAGAGACCCTTCTGGACTTCATTACTTTTCAGTAGGCGATTATGCNCCNGAATCTATGCGTGAATTNACTNTACAATTGTCTTCAAGAGTCGATGATGGNGAAACNATAANGCTAATCATGACNGCTAAAGCAAGATATTTCCAGTCNGAAGANGGNGCGGTNTACACCAGTCTAAGNCCAGAAGAAGCAGCGATAATTTCTCGNTCAACTTACTGNGAATGGCTNGTAAAAGCAGCAGANGGNNTGCTAAANCGTATCGATNGCCAAGAGAAATCAGTATCNTTAGAGAAGTCAATAGATGCATTNCGAGCCAATGGAATTCCAGAGCACATGTGTGAAAGTNTCCTATTAGCTAACGAGCACTATGGTGATATTGATTTAGAGACATACAGATTGAATATTATGCAAACATTGGATATTGCAGAAAATAGAACACCATCTGCTGTAGCACCGACACCAGCGGCTCAAGTNAGNCTAGATGTAGGTGGAAGTGAGGCAGAANTGTCTACTGATTCGAGCGGAGATNCANCGGANCTTAAACAGGTAATTCTAGACTTAATCTCAAGNTTAGATCAAGGTGAAGGTGTTGATTTCGACACATTGCTATCCAATGCAGCAGCTAGAGGTCATGACCGTGATGCAGCAGAAGCAAGCCTCGATGATTTGTCCGAAGAAGGAACAGTTCACGAACCTAGATTTGGATGGTTCAAGATAACAGTTTGAGGCTTTTTACTCCAACAGGTTCAAGGCCCATTCGCGACCTCATCGGTTTACAGGTGAGACTATGGGAGGAACAGATTTCTTTATTCGCCCAGCAAGCGGAACTTCTAGTGCAGATTGGCTTAGACTTCCANATGCAGATATTAGNGTAGTGATAACANGACGAATTACTCGTACTGTACTCCATGGTGGGGAAGGCGATGATTTGGTAGATGAAGGCGCTGANTCNGCGGTTTANACGGTACGNGGNGAGATGAATTATGAGGATTACAAAAAGATCCTNAAAATGTTCAGAAGCGGCCAACCTTACATTCATGACCCATTTGAAGAAAGAGATGTCAAAACTGTTTTTGGTAAGATGGAATATGATGGTGCAAATAGCATCTATACATTCGAATTCATTGAAGATATACGTTGAGGTGGAATGAATGAGGTCACTGGATGAGTCTAGAGAGATTCTCTATGTCATTAGAACGCTGGATGTTCTGATGAGCTCAGGTGTTGGTCTCGAGGCTGCAATTCACTCAATCGCTCAAGGTGGATACGGAATTATTTCCAAAGATTTTGAAACCTTGATGAAAAATATCAACTCTGGTAAACCGATGGAAAGAGAATTGCGAAATCTTTTGAAAAAGGCAGAGAATGATGGCTACAAAAGAGTAGTAAATACGATGCTGAATAACATTACACAAAATACAGATATCATTGAAACCTTGCGAAAGCAAGGAGAAAGAATGGAAGAAGTGCGTACCGAGAAAGTCAAAGATTACATTGAAGATTTGGGCGGAGTTCCTGAAACCCTGTTGTCAATTGGCATGATTGGTCCAATCATACTATCGATTATCGGAATTATTCCACAACTGATTTCTGGTGGATTGGCCGATATGGTTGGAAATTTAGAACAAGATACGGCTATGAGTATCGTAAATGTTGGACTATTCATCACATTACTTGGAATGGCACTGGCTGGAATAAAGGCCCACACGAAGGACCCAGGGTTGTGATTTCATGATTTTTGGTATTCTTGAGATGTTCAGAAACGATCCTTTCTTGTTATTCATGATAACAATTGGAATAGCGTTCGCAATAGGTGGAGTTCCACCNATCATTGAGAGGCAAAGGCGTAGGTCGATTGAAAACGATTTACCTGCAATGCTAGAGGCTCTTTCAGACTCCCTAGGTGCNGGATTAGGTCTCCAGCAAGCTATGATGGCGGAAGCTGACCGAAGCACGGGTCTACTCGGTAAGTTGCTAAAAGAAACCTTGGCTGAAAGCCACGCATCATCGTTCGATTCAGCCTTAGCAAATTTTGCAACCAAATCCCGTTCCACACAGGTTCAGAGGGTTATGCANCTCATATCTACNGCTATAGAACAAGATGCACCTCTTCAAAACATACTTTCCGACATGTCGCAAGATTACGAGAGATTGAATGATTTGATGAACCGAAGAGAGTCCGATTTGATGGGGAGGTCTATTCTAATCGTAATGTTTGTATCAATCGGTTTACCATTCTTAATCGCCTTCATTGTTGGTCTGTTTGCTCCAAGGAGTCAAGGATTCCAACTTGACGAATTCAACACATCTTTCACATTGTTCTTTGGAGCAGCATCATTGGTTGCCATAGGAGTAAGTGGCAGGATGCTGGGTCGTATGCGCTCATCNCTTTGGTGGGCACCGCTTTGGATGGCTGTTTCAATGACGATTTATCACGTCGGAGTTCTTGTTATTGGAGGATAATTAAATGCAAAAAATACTGGATCAATATGGAAATGTAACAATATACATGGAGCCGAATCACCCTTCTCCAATGTATCATGTCGATGGTGGAGTAGAGCCAAATCCATATGGTAATTTGGCAGTTCTTCTTGGAGATGATAATCTGGAAGAAGTGATGTATAACGGTGGTTCTCAATGTGTCAAAGTAGCACACAGAGACCACGGCATGTGTCAAACCAATGTATTTGTCGATGACCAACAAGGATTAGAGATTGCTCGTAACATTGCAGCATTTACGTCTGTTCCTTTAGGAGATGGACCTGGATTAGTTCCTATCTTTGACGGTCGTCTACCAGATGGAAGCCGTGTCAATGGAACAATACCACCCGTTTCACCCGATGGACCAACTCTAACAATTCGAAAATTCCGTGATGACCCACTTACAATGATAGATTTGATTAAATTTGGAACTGTAAATCTACGCCTTGCTGCAATGATGTGGGTTTGGATTGAAGGATTGGATAGTCGACCTGCCAATTTCGTTATAGCAGGCGGTACTGGTTCTGGTAAAACCACAACTCTGAATTGCCTTGGAATGTATATTCCGTGGCACAAGCGCTTACTTACAGTGGAAGATACTGCTGAATTGCAAGTTTACCACGACCACTGGCTAAGGATGGAAACTAGGAGAGAGAGGCCTGATGGAACACCTGCTGTCGATATGAATGACTGTCTAAAATCAAGTCTCCGAATGCGTCCAGACCGTATTATTGTGGGAGAAGTTCGTTCCAGTGAAGCAGCAACTTTGCTCACTGCAATGAATACTGGTCACGATGGTTCATTCGGTTCACTCCACGCTAATACTGCTATGGAGACCATCACTAGGATGATCAATCCACCAATGAATGTCCCGCCAATTATGCTAACCGGTCTTGATTTGATAATAATCCAAGCTCGATTACACGTCAATGGTAAAACTGCTAGGAAAATTACAGAGGTAGCCGAAGTTGCAGGTATGGAAGGCGATAAACCCCGTTTGAATGCTATATGGAAGTACAACGCAGCAACAGATACAATCGAAGAAACTGGAATTCCTTCTAAGATGCGAGAAACCATCTGTAAAGCGGCTGGAATAACTCCTGCTCAATTTGAGCAACACCTCAACCAGAGGGAGCAGATATTGGCTGACTTACTTCGCAGAGATATCAGAGATATCGATACCGTAACCAAAGTTGTACAAGGTTTCTACGCATCTCGTTAATTATTTGAGATATTTAGGCGAGCAAGTAAATCATCGACCCCGTCGATTCTACTTCTAACCGAAGATACTCTGTCTGCTGCATCTGCAACAGATTCTGCTAGTTCCATTTCTTCATCGGCTACTGGCTCATCACTTACTGCTTTGAATTGCTGTGCTAGCCTTTTGAGGTCGGATATGATTGAATCTACTTCAGTATCTGATACTTTGATGCCTGGTGCAATCCTTGGTATTTCAGAAGGTGAAATGTGACCTAACTCGGCACCGATAACTCCTGCTGCTGCAACGACTCTTGGCCGCAATTCAGAATTGTTGACATCATACCCTTTCTTCTCGAGGAATCGAATGACTAAGGTTTGCTGAGTATCACCATATGAACCTTCAGACTTTTGCAATATCGCTTCAACCAATTGTTCGAAACCATCGATATTACGTTCAAGTCTGTCGAGCGTTCTTCGTTCACCAGCCTGAAGATGAATCGATCCGTGCTGCAATAGTCGAATAACTCTGGTTCTTCGAGCGGTTTTAGGGTCGCTTGCCGCGATTTCTTCATCTAAAGAAATTTGTAAGTCGAACAGTGCATGTAATCTTCCTGAAACGGATGGAAGGCGTAAATCAAGATTTAATTCTCTTGCTTTTTCTTCGAATGCCATTCTTGCTTTGACCATATCTCCGTCAGTAGAAGTGATAATCTCTGGCAAAACCTCTCTTAGAATATTACGGGCTTCTTCAAATCCACGTAAAGCCTCTCTCTCTCTCCATGAATTAGGCATCGAATGAAGTGCTTCTTTTTCTGCTCTAGCCATTGCATCAAGAGAAATCAGTCTTGCTTTGACAAAGTCTGCCGCATTTGAGTCATTTACTGGAAGTCCGTGTGAGCTTAGGCTGGAAATGAATGCATTGACATCCTCTGAGTCGCTAATTGACCCGACTAGTAGGTAGTCTCTACACAATGCGTCAATTTCAGCAGTGCGCCCTTCTATCTCTATTACCGACTCTGTGAGTTCGACAACCGGTGCAACAGGTAATGGTTCTACAATACTTCGAGGTGCGATATCAATGATCTCTACTTCACTAACATCTTCAACATCTTCCATAATTTCAATTTCTTGTGTATGCACAGGAGATGGTTGTGCTACCTGTTCGGTTACAGGGGCGCTTACTTGGCTTGCTATGGAGTCATAATCATCTGTCGGGGATGGAATGTTGATGCGCTTAGGCTCCCCTCTTGGCCTTCTTAGGCTCTTTTTGATTACTCCCCATGAACCTGATTGTGATGTTAAGACCCCTGCGACACGCATCAGAAGTGCTTGTTTAGCTCCGGAACGTGGTAAATCTAGTTTTGAGCATAGTTCATGCAACTGGTCTCTTGACAAAGTATCTAGTTTCTCAGGAGTGAGTTGTTTTGCATCATGGTTGAGGTGAAGGAAGAGTCTTTGTCTTCTTTCACGAATCGAGCCTGATTTTTTAACACCAAATACAGCAAGTACTTGCCCAATATCATTGTTGAGGATAGAGTCTATGCCTTCTGGCGAGAAATCCCATTCGTCTAGAACCAGGTCTGCAATCAGCCGACCACGTAGAACTTCTACCGAGCCATTACGTGAAAGTCCATGCTCCGCACATATCTCTTTTAGGCGATCTAATCTTGCCTGATGGAGTTCAGAAAGAAGGGATTGCTTATCGGTCAATTGCATTCCTCCAATCCGTCTCCACTCCTCTCCATATTTGAGGTTGCACCCCAATCAAAGTGCTTAGAGACACTTTCTAAGAGGGTATTTTTCATTTCAAAGCCCCTAAGGGGCTAAGTGCATTTTCCACTTTTCAAATAATCAACACCTTCAAACCGATGCGACTTGAGGGGGATTTGAGGGCGGAGCATGGGGAGGTATGAGAGAGCGGCTAAAGGTTCACTCAAAGAAGCGACTTCCCTTGCTTCAGGAATTATAGATTCCATTAGGTACGACTTGAGGAGAGAGGAAGTTCGCCTCGAGGAAGAAATGCGCGATAGGGTTGAATCAGTGCAAACAACCCTCAACGAAGTTGCTAGTATTCAAGATGCGATTATTGCAGGCTCTTTAGAAGTAAAAAAGGAACTTGAAAAGGCTCGTAAAAAAATGATTAAAAACGGCGACCGCGAATGGATGACTACCCAAATAATTGGAGCAGCCGGCCGTTTGGGTGAACTTCGTTCACTTCATATTGATGCTGTTAAAACGATTCAAGGGGCCCTTGCAAGGCCTCCTTCTGCTGTTGACATTATTGAAAGATTAACTAAGGATTTACTGAAATTATCGGGTTCATGGGAATCATCAGCCAGAGAAATAGATGAATCGATATCGGAAGTTGTTGATTCAAATGCTCCTCTTGAGATGATAGAATTGTCAAGGGAATTAAACAATAATGGATTTGATTTAATTTTAGCAGGCGAAAACAGAGACCCAGCTAATATTGAAAGTTGTAGAGCCAGGATAAGAGATTTGTCTGGTGAAGATTTAGTGGATTAATCCTCTTTTTCTTCATCCATCATCGGAGAATGTATTCTCTCTTCTGACAATCTTCCTTTGGAGACTAAATCATCAATGTATTCATCCATTAATTCCTTCATTCTTCCACGGGTTTCTTCCTCGGGATCTTCTCGCATAATTTTCAATAATTGATTCCAATTATTCAGTACTTTCAATGATGCTGAGTGACTTTCAGATGGAATGAATATTTTTTCTACACCTGCGGTTACAGTACCGTCTCTATTGAGCGTTTCGAGCGCTAAATCGATTCTGGTTTTTCCACCCTTAACTTCATCTTTATCGGTAACTAATCCCATTGCAGGTAATTCGTCACCTGTTCGAGCAGCCTCTCTAAGAATTGTACCTACCTTTCTCTGTTCAATCATCAAAGCAACCTTGTCATGCATACTCGAATCTATATTGTCTAACATCATCATTTCTAGGCGCAATGATAGTGCAGCTCCTGCATCAACGATTTCTGTGATTCCAGTTATTGGAAAATCGATTCGAGATATTAGTACTGTAAAACCATCCAATGGGACTGGGATGAATCTAAATCTTTCAGGATTATCTCTTTGCATACCTAAAGTGTGCCTTCTTGTTCTGAATGGCAAGGTTGCATGTAATGCTCTAGGTATGATATAGCCATCAATTGAGTTATCCTTTCTCAATTCTTCTAGCCATAATGTTCTCTCAAACATATCATCAGGCGCATCCCCAAATTCCTCTGGCAACATTACATTGATGTCTTTGCGAAGTCTAATCATTTGGCGGCGAACAATTTCACAATCTGCAATAATTACAGCACCCTTTGGAACATATTCTGGTTTGTCTTCACCGACAAGGACTCTAGTTGGCTCCCTTCTAGGCAATACCACTGATGCGGTTAAGTCCTTATCTCGGTTTTCAAACCACCATCTTCCAGATGCTGCAACCAAATCACCATGACCTTCTCGCAATAATTCAATCGCAGATTCGATGTGAGGAACTTGTTTTTCAACTAAGGTCATACTATCTGGATGGTTGTCGATTAGTTTCTTGACATGAGTGTGGACTCCATCTCCCATTTCTGGGCACAAAAGGATCTCAAATCGTCCTTTTTCGGTCATCTCATCCACCTCGGCCAGCAGATGCCGGCGTTCAAAGGGCGCCCGCCACTCGTTAAGAAGGCGACCCTTGTGGGATGTTTCATGGAGGACAATATTGCACTTGATTATCTTGAAGATTTACGCNACTTAATCAANGCNAATTTAGAAGCTATGATTGAAGAGCAGTGNGNTATTTATGGCGAAGTNGCAGAATTGTCTGGCAAGATTCTACTAGCGGGCGGCAAGAGGCTTCGGCCAATACTTTCNCTTCTGTCATACCAATTATCGGGCGGCGAGAATATCGATGAGGTAATGCCTCTTGCTTTGGCTTCNGAATTNATCCATACNGCNACCTTGATTCACGATGACATAAANGATGAATCATTAACACGCAGAGGCCAAGATACTCTNCATGCATTAGTNGGACAAGCTAANGCCATAATTGGNGGAGATTGGCTCTTCGTGCAAGGATTCGGCCTAGGCGGAAAGTATCGTGAAGAAATCGTAGAGGTAATGGCGAGTTATTCATCNCGCCTCGCTAGTGCTGAATTTAGTCAATTNGACCATGTTTTGGATTTGTCNACTTCTCCTGAAGATTATCTTGAAATTGTAAAAGGCAAGACTGCAGGNCCATTTGCNGCTGGTTGTAAAGGGGCTGCTCTAGTTGCAAATGCAANNCAAGACAGGTGTGAGGAACTATTCAAATTCGGAATGGAATTAGGAATTGCNTTCCAATTAGTAGACGACTTACTAGATATTCGTGGNGATGAACGGATGGGCAAACCTCGAGGNTCGGATGTTTATGAAGGAAAAATGACACTTCCACTTATCCATGCTTTGACATTACTTCATGGCGAGCAACGTGTCAGGTTGGCCGAATTGATTCGCAACTTTGACGATTCATTATTTGATGAACTAATCTCATTGCTAGAGCATGCAGAGAGTTTACGCTATTCTGAGATTCTTATCGACAATCACTTGGAAAGGGCAATCTCNCATTTGGATAACTTCGAAGATTGTGATGCTAAGCAATTGCTTAAACATGTAGTTAGAATGGTACAGAACAGACACTCTTGAGGTGATGGCTTGACTGAATCATTTGACCATGATGTAATCGTTATCGGNGGCGGACCTGCNGGNAGCACCGTNGCCAGGTATGCAGCNGAAGGCGGAGCAGATGTCTTGGTTATCGATGGGAGAGATCCNATNGGGACACCATTACAGTGTGGAGANTTAGTTCCTTCAAATGATGAAATGAGGCGCCTATGCCCTGATGTTCCTGATATGGACGACTTATTTCGAACNCCTGCCGATGCAATCTCCCGTCATTCAACAAAAATGCACTTAGTGCCTCCTTCTGGCAAACCACTNAAGTTTGATTTTGATGGATATGTCCTTAATCGAGTTGCACATGATGAGTTTTTAGTCGAGTTNGCAAAAGAATNTGGAGCAAATTTCCTAATCGATTCNAGNGTNGAAAGGGTTGAAGGAAACAAAGTTCTTCTNCGNAATGGNGATTCATATNCTGCAAANNTNATTGTTGATGCAGGTGGCCATAACGGGCCAATTCGTAAAGAATACTGGAATGAAAAGTCAATCAAAATTCCTGTAAAGTTTGTTTTGATGGACGGAGATTTTGGTGAAGCAGTTGAACTCCACTTTGGCTCTATGGCTCCAGGCGGATATGCTTGGATGTTCCCCAAAGGAGATGGCGCTAATATCGGGTTAGGTATCCAGAAGAGTTTCTCCAAAGGGCGTTCTCTAAACCAATATACTGAAGATTTCATTTCAAAGTATGATGGAAATATCTCGTTTACAGGAGCAGGCTCACTACCAATGTCTGGGACTATTAAGAAATTCGTAAAAGGCAATTACATGCTTGTAGGTGATTCAGCAGGAATGGTGTTGCCTTCTAATGGAGCTGGCATTACAATTGCAATGATAGGTGGAAGGATTGCAGGTCAAGTCATATCTGAACATCTTTCATCAGGAACAGCGTTAGAAGAATACGAAAAGCGTTGGAAAAAACAAATGGGCAAAGTAATGCGTAATTCAAAACGCTCTTTCAAGATGGGGAGTATGATATTCAGATTACCCGATTGGATTCTAAACTTGATGTTTAACAGACTGACAAAGAATATTATTTGGAGAGCTGTAACCTGTAGAAGGATGCTTTGGGTCATTTAGAATTGGAAGATATTGCCTACATTTGCTATATTTCAACAAAATTGAGCGGTTGATTCAAGTGGCTTGCTTGCGAGGGAGGAT
>PAEE01000057.1 GCA_002701145.1 Methanobacteriota archaeon | reverse complement strand
ATGCCAACTTGTTTTGGATCAACTGGAAAGATGCGATTGGAACGCCAAATTGAATTCTTGATAGTGAGTATGTCTTGGCAGAATGGAAACAAGCCATTGCAGAGCCAAGAGCGCCCCATGAAATACCGAATCGAGCATTGTTCAAGCAAGAGAATGGACCTTTCAATCCCTTTACATCAGGTAACATGCGGTCCTTTGGAATCTTACAGTCTTGGAATACTAATTCACTGGTGACACTCGCTTTCAATGAGTGCTTACCTTTCATTTCAGGAGCGCTAAAACCTTCATCATCTTTCTCGACAATAAATCCACGGATTACTCCATCGAGTTTTGCCCAAACTACTGCTACATCAGCAATAGAACCATTTGTGATCCACATTTTTGCACCGTTCAAAAGATAGTGGTCACCCTTATCTTCAGCTTTAGTAATCATATCTCCTGGGTTTGAACCATAATCTGGCTCAGTTAATCCGAAACATCCAACCCATTCACCAGATGCCAACTTTGGCAAGTAGTACTCTTTTTGCTCTTCAGTACCAAAGTCCCAAATTGGATACATAGCAAGAGATCCTTGAACACTAGCAAATGAGCGTAGACCTGAATCTCCTCTCTCTAATTCTTGACAAATTAAACCGTAAGCGACGTAAGAAAGTCCAGGGCAGCCATAGCCCTTTAGAGGCGCACCTAGAACTCCCATTTCTCCTAAAGCAACTCTCCATTCGTCTGGGAAAACTCCTTCTTCGCAAGCATGTTCGATTTTAGGAAGTACTTCTTCATCTACCCATTCTCGAACCATATCCCGAATCATTACTTCTTCTTCGGTCAAAAGTGATTCGATATCGTAAAAATCTAGACCCTCAAATGGCTCCATGTTGCATGGCGGTAGGCTGAACTTCATGAAGGTTCGGTGTTCTTATGCACCTTTCTTGCCACGGCCGACTAACTTTGCATAGAGCCGTTGTAACCACGGGCTATTCCAATAAATCAATCCGATGAATACTCCGGGCACACATAATGCAACTAAAACTAGTAAGAACATGGGGATTTCACTAGTATCTGATTCGCTTGCAGGCTCAAATGAAACTACCCTACCTTCACTGGTAACAAGGAATCCATTATTTTTGGAAGTCTCCCATGCCATAGCATAACTATCGCCACTGAGTAAGATGTCTTCTTGTGAAGCATTGTTATTCGAGAACATCAAAAATGCCTCCTCGCTATATTGATTCCAGCGAACCATTCCAAGAGGACCTAAAGCAATAATCGATGAGGAATCAGATGCAGGGTTATCCGCTATTGTGTCGCCATCCAGTTGCCCAAGTCCAGTGATTTCACCTAATTCTGATTTTGAGGGATCTAATACATCTATCTCGACAGGAGCTACTTTCTTACCGCTTGCAAAACCTGTACAAGAATTCATAGTGGCATCTTCACAACCCACTCCCACCCATGTGTGGAATCTAGAGTTTGTAAGCCAAGTAACCCTATCTTCTTGGTCGATTACTGCAATACCATCATTGAGAGTTGTTGCAACACAAATGTTGTCATTTTTCATGCAGTCAATATCCGTAACCCTTGATGATGCAGAATCATCAATCATTGTGAACGAATCTGCATAATATTTCCAAATCTCTCCGTTACTAGTTCCCAAGTATGCTACGGAAGAGCCAGGAGTGAATTGAATAGACTCAAAATCAGTAGTGGTGATTGAGGATGAACCTTCTGCTTCACCTAATGCATGATTAGTAGAATTGTATCTAAGTACAGTACCCGAATCGCCGACTATCATTGCACTTTTTCCTGCAGGGTGCCAAGATGCTGCGTTGAGAGTATTTGTTGTTTCATTTTCAAGAATGATGTCGCCTGCTTCATCACCAGCGTCTGTTGCTGAGATTACGTGTGCGAATCCATCGTGACCAAAAATAAGCACAGTAAGTCCACTAGGAGACACTACACCACCATTGATTCCAATGTCAAAATTCGACAGACGCCTTTCCACAGTCAAGTCAACTGTAGGGTCAGGAGATGCACTAACCAATGGAGTTAGCATCAAAAGACACAGCAATACAGCAACTCTGCGCATACCACGGCGAGCGAGTATCTACCAAAAAGCCCCCGCCTTGAGCACCCTTATCGAAGGTAGCCCTTATTTCCCTCATGCGACTGGCCAAGCCATGGAGAGATTCGAAGTCAAGCGCGGATTAGTAAAATCGATGGGTGGTAATGCAGGTCTTGCTAAACTAGCAACTGAGCATTTTAATGATGTTGAAGTAAATGCAGATGGTGTTTTTATCGCCTCTTTCGCTATACTGAAATCGGTCACTGCTGAATATACAGCTGACGGCAAATTACTAGTTGATGTCGAGCAGATGAAAGGGCAAGACCTTTCTGATTTCCTTTCCGCTGATGGCGGCAGGGAACAAGCCATGGAATCTCGTTCTAGATGGTCCAATTTCCTCGATAAAGCCACAGGCTACTCTTCAAAGCAGCGTGGAGATAAAGCAAAAGAGCAAGCAAAGAAATTCTCAAAGGCTAAGTCTGAAATCAAGACGGCTCTCAAAACGATGGAAATGAGTGACTCTCTAAGTCAGGAAACCATTGACAAAGCAAACGCAATGATTGCTGAACTTGAGAAAATGATCGAAGAAGGAACTGCGCCTTCTGAAGGCAAAGTAAAGAAACTGAAAGACCTTCTTTGATTGAGGTGTGAAAAATGGATGAACTCATCGAGCGATGCCCAAGGGTTGCTGAACTCGATGAGAAGTCTCTTTCGAGACTCAAATTGATGATTGATGATGTTGATGAATCTGTTGGAGTTGACCATCTGGTCAACTGCTTGGCAGATGGAACATCTGCAGGAGGCGACGGTGTAATTCGTTGCTATGTAGGATTCGAGCCATCCGGTAAGGCTCACATTGGATGGAAGGTACTTTCTTTACAATTGAAAAGAATGCTAGAGGCTGAAACCAATGTCTTGATTTTCTTGGCTGATTGGCATGCTTGGGTCAATGATAAATTCAATGGCGAAATGGATGACATCCAGACTACTGCGAGGTATATGGAAGAGACATTCAGGGCATTATTAGGAAATCCTCCTGAAGGAGATGGACCAGGAGAACTACGATTTGTTTGGGCTTCCAGTATTATGGACTCAGGAGATTACTGGGCAAGGGTTCTAAGATGCTCTAAGAATATGAGTTTAGCCAGAGTTCGTCGCACATTCTCAATCATGGGTCGCAGTGAAGATTCATCCGACGGTGACCTTTCAAGATTCTATTACCCTGCATTACAGGCAGCAGATATTTTTGAGATGAACATTGATGTTGCGATTGGTGGAATGGACCAACGTAAAGCCCACATGTACATGCGCGATGTTGCGGATAGATGGGGATGGTACAAGGCAACTTGCTTACACACTCCGATTATCTCAGGACTGAAATCCTCCGGAGCTAGGATGGAATCGTTTGATCATAAGATGAGTAAGTCGGACCCTAACGGCGCAATTCTTCTTCACGATGATGAAAAGAAATTAGCAAAGAAGATGAGAAAGGCGTACTTAGACCCAGAAAATTCAGATTCACCTGTTTACGAATTGATTGAACATATCATTTTACCAGAGTTTGGAGAAGTAATAGTTACTCCTAAACCTGAATTCGGTGACCCTTCTACTTGGACAGACCTTGAATCATTCAAGGCAGCAGTTGCTGATGGAACTTTACACCCATTCGATGCTAAAATGGGAGTTGCAGCAGGCATTTCTCGCGGGCTAAATCCGGTTTCAGATTATTTTGAAAGTAATCCAAAAACTCTGGAACTGGTCACCAAACTCACAACTTGAATAGACAATGTTCATGAACGGGATTTCCTTGGCACAACCATTCCCTAAGGGGTAGGTGAATAATATGCCAAATATCGTAGTTTTAGTAAAGCGCGTTCCTGACACCAATGCAAGAATTTTAGTGAGTGGAGACAGAGTAGATCTGTCCGCTGTCAAATGGGTAATCAGTCCATATGACGAATTTGCAATCGAGAACGCTCTCCAGCACAAGGAAGCAGCAGGCGGAAGCGTCACTGCTCTAACNCTTGGNCCAGCNGGNGCAGACAAAGTTCTGAANGATGCTAAGGCGATTGGTGTTGATGAAATTGTTCGAGTATGGGATGATTCGTGGTCAGAAATGGATTCAAATGGCATTCAATCTGCTTTAGCACAAGCAATTACTGAACTTGGTGCTGAAGTTGTTTACTGTGGAAAGAACGCAGCGGATACTGGCGCTGGCTCTACCGGCCCCGGCATTGCAGAACGCCTAGGATGGGCAAGTGTNTCAAACGTCACNGATGTTTCATTTGATGGAGGATTAACNGTTACCGCTCCGGTGGAAAACGGAGNCGCAAGAATTTCAGTATCNGGAAATGCNGTNGTTTCCTGNGATAAAGGGAATATCAAGGTACGAAAGCCAAANGTCAAAGGAATCATGATGGCAAAGCGTGCTCAAGTCANTGTCGTCAGTGCTGATGCTCCNTCNGCAACNGTAACGATTGTATCTCAAACTCCACCACCAGCAAAGCCTGCTGGAAAGAAGTATGAAGGCGGTGCTTCGGCACAAGAAGTGGCTAAACTACTTCGTGATGANGCAAACGTAATTTGAGGTGAAATGAATGTCAGAAAGCATAATTATCGCAGAAACCGGAAAAGGAACAGTATCAGCAGTAACTGCAGAATTAGTAAGTGCAGCAATAGCACTAGGAACTAGCCCTACTGTCATCGTACCTTGTACTGATGCTTCTATGGCTGACAATGCAGGATATGATGGAGTGGCACGCACAATCGCAGTAAAGGGCGCTTGTTTCGAAAATTACGATGCTGCGTCTTGGGCATCGGCTATCGATGCAGCAGCACCATCTGGAATCATCATTGCCGCAGCTACCCCGCAATCCAAAGATATTGCAGCAAGAATTGCAGCAAAGCGTAACCTATCAGTTGTACAAGATGTCGTTTCAATCGATGGAATGAATCTCACTAGCCCTATCTATTCAGGTAAAGCAATGCAAACGGTCGCTATTTCTGGGGACGCTGTAATCTCAGTACGTGCTAATATATTCTCAGCAGCCTCTTCGGCTGCTGCTAATGTTTCAGTTGTCGACCAATCGGGAGACGTATCTACCGCTGTTCAAGAGATTATGGCCCGTGCATCAGCAAGGCTAGATGTTTCAGAAGCAAACATCATTATTTCTGGTGGAAGAGGAATGGGAAGTCCAGACAATTTCTCGCATCTGGAAAAGATTGCGGACGTACTAGGCGCTGCAGTTGGCGCATCACGAGCCGCTGTTGACACCTGGGATGATATCCCTCACTCCATGCAAGTTGGCCAAACTGGAAAGACTGTCAACCCTAATCTATACATCGCAGTTGGAATATCTGGAGCGATTCAGCACCTAGCNGGAATGCGCTCATCAAAATACATCGTTGCAATAAACAAAGATGCAGATGCTCCTATTTTTGCACACGCAGATTATGGAATTGTTGCAACTTGGGAAGAGGCTTTGCCTGTTCTTGAGGCTGAACTTTCCTCAATGATGTCTTGATTAAAGCCAAGCACCACGACCACGGTGCCCGTCGCTTAGGAATGGGTTGTACTTTTTCTCATCGCCGATTGTAGTCATNGGTCCATGACCNGGATGTACAATTGTATCATCTGANAGTGGCCACAATCTTTCACGGATCATCCTGAGGAGTAAATCCATGTCACCACCTGAGTGAGGTAGGTCTGTTCTTCCAATAGAGCCCTGGAAGAGAGTGTCACCTGCGAACAGGTGGTCTGGTCCATCNCCAACAAACAATCGTAAACAGCATCCACCTAGTGTATGACCGGGAGTATGAATAATTTCAAAATTCATATTTGCGAACTCATGAGTCTCGCCATGATTCCATGTATTTTCTGCAATTGCAGGTTCGGGAATATCGAATCCCCATCTTTTTGCAGATTTTTGAGCTAGGGTTTGTAGAAAGAAGTCTGCTTCATGAAGCCACCACTCTAATTGATAGTGTTCTTTGAAATATGGAATATGCCCACTATGGTCAAAATGTGCATGAGTATTGATTAAAGCGACTACTTTTCGCTCGCCATCATATTCTCCGATCTGAGAATCTGGCTCGCCTATACCTGAATCAATCCATTGAATAATACGTTGCGAGTCTCCTCCTCCATCGATGATTACTGTTTCACCGTTATCGGTATTGGTGACTACGCTGCATCTCTGTTGTAATGCTGTAACAATAAAATGACTGATGCAAGGAGAGTTAGTCATGTCACTCAACCCTTACATCTATAGAATCGGAAGACCATCTTCCATCCTTGTCTTTAATTCTTAATTCCAGTCGATGACTTCCACGATTTAATCGAACTCTAACGGTTGGACTATCTGCAATTTCTTTGCCGGTTTCATCAACCCATGACCAAGATTGTACTCTGTCTTGTGGGTCCCTAGTACCACTTCCATCTAAAGTTACAATCGCAGTACCATCATCTTGTGCAACCAGACTCTGGTCTCCGCCAGCATCAGGTGAAGGAGCGATTATTTCCTCCGCATCTAATGATAAAGCAAACATCAGGTCATCATCTTCTTCGACAACTTCTTGCTTGATTATTTCATCATTCAGTGCATCGAGTAAACCTGATTGGTCCGCCACATTGGAAGTAGAGATACCTGCTAATTCTTCTATTGAAATTTCCTCACCATAAATCTCTTCTGCACTTACTTCGATAACTGGAGCATCTCCCCAATCATCGATAGCAGTATCTTCTTCAGTCAAAACTACAGGCTCTGCATTTGAATCGATAATCACTACTGGCTCAGGATCGGTGTAATCGTTTTGGTCACTTCCAGCAACCATTACTACATCACCATCTGAGTTGGATGAAATGTACTCCACCATTCCTTTTGTTTCAACTGCCCACTGAGAGCCTTGTTTTGAAATTAAATGCAAATGGAACCATGAGCCAACAAGAGCATTCTCGCCCCTATCTATCACTATTTGAGCAGGATGATGTAATTCGGCAACCAATTCCTCGCCATACATTACTCCACCCATATCCAATCCCATCCATGGTCCATCGATTGCTACTACCCTTTTGTTAACATCAAATCTCTTTTCCAAGACACCGTTATTCCAGTGTTCTATCTCAAGAGCTTCTTCTTCACCNGGAACTAGNCCATGTCCCTCTCTGGCTACTATCAGGTTATTTTCATTCCAACCAATAGCGGTNATTCTTTCNCCAACATCNCCTCTCATNGGCCTNTCCCAGTCNCGCAAGCCATCTAGTGAGTAAGTGTATACTTGCCCAGACTCAGTAGCTATTGCTACTTTNGGCCCNANCTTAGCAAANAAAACTGAAGATGCATCCAAAAGGGTAGTTTTACCTTTTGAGTCCAGTAAATGTGCCCTACCCATCCCATCCATTGCGANAGCATNGTTACCCAAACCAGTCATTGATTCNATTCCNGTGGAGTGTTCTTGGAAAAGGATTTCTTCGCCATCNCTGTAGGTNCGNAATCCATCACNNTCNCCGACAATAATGTCGCCATAAGGGAATTCGAAGATANTGGTTACTGAAGATAGTTTGAATTCGTCATCACCTATGACTAAACGGCCATCTGCTTGACCAAAAGCGACCTTACTACCGCTAGAAACAGCGGTTACTCTAGCAGTGGATTGGAGTCTGCTGGTGACAGGAACGGTTAGCGCCATGAATCTGACAGCAAAGCCATCATTCATGATACCCATGCTTCTAAGTTCGGCATGCAAGGGTGTTCGTTTGGCATCCTAATGTGCTTTGAAAGATCTTCAATCTCACCATCAGTCCATCCACATAGTGGCTCCAATGTTGATATTGGAACTGTTTTGACATCAGATTCTCTCCTCTTGACCATAGATTCACCTTCATCAGCAGAAAGTCCTACTACGCCCCAAGGGTGGCGCCATCTCTTCTCCCCATTTGAATTATGAACTATTGAATGACGGCCCAAGCGAGGGTCCCAATCCCTCAGAATAGACAGCAATTTCTCATCGCTACCTTCTACAGGTATCAAACGAGAACCACGACGCATTATTAGGAACGCAGAAAGTAATGATAGCTCGTCATCAATCTTACACAGCACATCGCCTTGAACACCAGGAGGTAGTCCACCTGGCGCTGTGATTCGGTCACCTAATAGCCAAACTTTTTCTGGCTCCATTACAACTCTTATCCACATATCTGGATTGGTTAAATTTACTGAAAGAGATTCATCTATCTTCCCTAATGCATTACCTAATTCACCACTATATTGTTGGGAACTGTACTTGCCTCTTGGTCCGACTCTGCGAGTCCTTACGCCAAATGTCCGAGGAATGCCCGCTTTAGGGTCATTAGCCAGAATCGCTTTAGCAACTGTTTCAGGGTCAATTGTATCTGAAATCACCTTGGCAGGGTCGATTGCAACTACTCCCAATACATGGCAAAGAAGGTTTTCAGTTTCTTCCGCAGAAGAGTCACTTCTCATTACATCCATGGTTTTTATTCGGTCTTTGAAAATTGAAATTCCTGAATTGAAAGCCAAACGCTCCATATTAACCTTCAGCGCTCTTTGAAATTGTCTTCTTACAACTTTGCTTTTCAGACCTAGTTCCCCATATCGAAGAATCCAAGCTTGCTCCATTGAATCCCTCACTCATCGTTGTGAAGTTCAATGGTGCCTTCAGGTTCCTGATTTATTTCTTTTGCAGAGTCATTTCTGGCCGCNTCNAGAGCATCCAGATACTCTTGAGTTACATCTCCAGTAACATATTCTCCATTGAAACANCTGGTATCCCAAGATTGTTCGCCATTGATACTNGTTACTTCGATAAGGTCTTCCAGTGTTTGATAGAATAGACGGTCAGCNCCGATTGTNTCTCCGATTTCATCAACCGTTTTTCCNTCGGCTATGAATTCTGTAACTGCTGGCATATCGATACCATACACGTTAGGATGCCTCACNGGTGGAGCNGCAGAAGCGAAGTANACTTTGTTAGCGCCAACCTCTCTAGCCATTTCGACTATTTGTGCAGAGGTAGTNCCCCTTACGATAGAATCGTCAACAAGAAGGACATTTTTACCTTCAAACTCGTGAGGAATTGCATTCAACTTTCTTCTTACTGATTTCTTACGGAGTGCNTGACCNGGCATTATGAATGTTCGACCAATNTATCGGTTCTTGACGAAACCTTCGCGATATTCAACATCTAATGCGCTTGCCATTTGTAAAGCAGCATATCTTCCTGAATCTGGAACTGGGATGACTGCATCGATATCGTGGTCAGGAAATTGTTCCATTATTCGNTCTGCTAAACGTTGNCCTTGATTCAATCGTGCTTGATATACTGAAATTCCATCGATGATTGAATCTGGTCGTGAAAAATATACGTGCTCGAATATGCAAGGCGAATGTAAAGTCTCTTCAGCGCATTGTTTGGTAAATAATTGGCCATTTGAAGTAATGAATACCGCTTCTCCTGGCTCAACATCTCTAATCACTTCAAATCCGAGAGCATGTAGTGCTACAGACTCGCTTGCAATCATCCATTCGGTTTCTCCTTCAATTTCACGCTTTCCAAATATCAGAGGCCTGATTCCGTTAGGGTCACGGAAGGCTAGAATTCCATAACCGGAGATTAATGACACACATGCATATCCGCCTCTGATTTGTTTGTGTAGTGCTGAGACTGAGGAAAATATCGAATTAACATCAACGTGTAATTCTCCATCAATCTGTAGATTAGGAGTTCGTGAATGTAATTCCATAGCCAAAAGATTCAGCAACAATTCTGAATCTGATGTGGTATTGACGTGCCTTCGGTGTTCACTGGTCAACAAACTCCTGATTTCATCTGCATTCGTAAGATTACCATTGTGGGCCAGTGAGATCCCAAATGGGTAGTTTACATAGAAAGGTTGAGCTTCAGCAGCGGATGAAGAACCCGCTGTAGGATAGCGAACATGCCCAATGCCAATTGCGCCGAGCAGATTCTGCATGTGGCGTTTAAAGAATACATCTTTGACTAGCCCATTCGATTTGCGAAGGTGGTATTTGCCATCGTTTTCGGTCATCATTCCGGCTGCATCTTGACCTCTATGTTGTAGAACAGTAAGCCCATCATAGAGTAATTGATTGATGTGATAACCACGACGTCCGACGAGACCAATTATGCCACACATATGTCTCGCCCAAAGCAATCGAATGGTCGGGGCTTTACAGCCCTTTCTCTAACTTAAGGAAATGTTCAGGGTCGGTGGGACTTCTTTGCCCAACTGTATGAACGTGTCTTGGAAGTTGCTCCGTAACCACAGGATGCACAGACACCCTTCTGCTTGTGGAAAGCGTTGCGACCACAGCGGCGGCAACGGATATGGGTGGTCTTCTGACGCTTACCCATAGATGGAGTACCCTTCGACATGATATCACCTAACGGCTGGGCCACCGGCCCTCCCTTTATCAAACCGACGGACGCTGAAGATTACTCTTCTTCTTCGAACAGCACTCTTCTTTCTCGTCCAGTAATCATTGCAAACGTTGCACCGAAAGCCAGCAAGGCAGCCAACAACATAGCCGCAGCGCTAACTAATAGGTGAACTATATTCGATAGCATTTGAGACCTCAAACCACTATTCGCTTCTAAAAGAAGGTCATCATTTGATACTAAAGCCCAGGAAATCAAAACACCGATTCCAATGGCAACGAGCATTCCGACAAGGGGGGCAAATGGACGATGTCTTGAATCTGCATAGAAAAACAAGTTTCCGAGCAATATTACGCCCATTATAACATATGAGGTAAGTAATGCATTTCCAAATCTTTTGAAAGATTCTGGATGAGAACTATCTCCAATGGATAGATTGATTGTCATCAGCACTAAAACAGGAAGTATNGCAGCNAAAGTTAGAAGTTTCCATGAAGCATTTGGCTCCCTCATTCTTCTTCACCCCCTATGTGTGATNTAGCGATTGCAACAACGTGTTTGATCTCATCTTCAGTAGGAGGGAGCGAATTCATAGGAGGNGGTAATGATTTTTCATAACTCCATATTACAATCGCAAATGCTCCNATTGCCAATGANANTACCNATCTACCGTNCCTANGATATCTGCTGCTGAAAGCCANATGTAATCACTAAACTCTTCTGCNGTTGTTAGATATCCGTCGAATAGCATNCCAGATAANGCAATACCTGCCATCAATACCGAAAGNCCTGCNAGTTTGATTGCTTCNANCAATCTGTCGTCTCCGAATCCAACCAACGCTAGAGCGGATGCTGAACAAAGAGATGTTGCGAATAGAAGGAAAGTTGGCCAGAACACAATCCAATAGGGATTTACTTCATTATTGCGCCACAATGGAGTAAAAGTGTACCAATGCATCAAACAAAATATTGTCAAAGAGATTACCAGTGCTAGAAAACCGCTCCACCTGGCACTTGAGTCTAGCTTACCGACAGGTACATTTCCACCAAACACCATCCCATGTATCCCGTAGGCCATCAACAAAGAAGGAGCCAATATTGACAGTATTAGATGGCCAGCGGCTGTAGAATCTGATGATGGAACTGTCCATGAGGATATTAGAACCAACACAAAACAGACCAATGACAAGAAAAGACCTGATTTTTTGGCCCTACCACTTAGATTCAACCATGCCCCGATTGGGACCAATAAAAGCGGAATCCAGAACCAAATTGCGGCCATTANCATTGATTCCATGTTACGCACGGCGCCATCACGATTTATGAACATCACCGGTAATCTTGCCTTCAGTGGGCTGTTTCCTNATTTTGGGTAATCCGTCACCACTAAATAGAGGACTCTTGTGGGCCGAATGCTCAAGGTGAGACCATGGTAAAAATGCCACGTCAAGTAAAGCGTTACAGTCCAAGTGCTGGTAAGCACACCATGCATACCGTAGAGCGCGTAAAGAAGAAGCGCGCTAGCGAATTAAAGTGGGGTCAGAGAAGGTTCCGCAGAGTCATGGCTGGATACCGTGGTTTCCCACGTCCTAAGCCAGATGGTCGCGAAAAACCTACCAAGAGAGTTAACATCCTATTCCGTTGTACTGAAACTGGTAAAGCGCACTATGCACCATGCCAGCGTGCTAAGAAATTCGAACTCGTCGATAATTGAAGTGATTGTTATGTCTGCTAAGTTCCTAAAAGTATCATGCCGTGACTGCTCACATGAGAGCATTATTTTCTCCAAAGCTACAACTGCAATCATTTGTGCAGTTTGTGGATCTATNCTGACAAACCCCTCTGGCGGCAAGGCCCAGTTGGTCGGCTGCAATGTCGTCGAACCCCTTGAGTGAATGGAGGNTTGACCTCCATGGCAAAGAATCTCATCGAAGGCGGTCCTTCTGAAGGCGAACTTGTTGTCGCCGTAGTTCGTGAAGTAAAGCAGAACGGTGCATACGTCGATATCGATGAGTATGATGGAATTGAAGGATTTATTTTCATTGGAGAGATTGCTAGTGGATGGATCAAAAACATTCGAGCATTCGTAAGACCNGGTCAGCGTTTAATCTGTAANGTTCTTCGNAAGAGGAANGATAACAAATCTCTAGAATTGTCTCTAAAATCNGTCAGCGAAGAGCGTAAGAGAGACCGCTTGGCTGAATGGAAGAACGAAGAAAGAGCAAAACAACTCCTGAAAGTTCTGGCTGAACAAGTTGGTTGGTCAGATGAAGAGATGGCTGAAACTCAAGCAGAACTTACAGAGTCTTACGTTACATTATACGGAGCATTTGAAGAAGCTGCAAAGGAGCCTGAGTCCCTGACTGAAGTTGGATTCGAAGGTGACTGGATTGCACCATTCATTGAGATGGCTGTGAAGAACATCATCCCAGACACTGTCGAGATCCGCGGTAAGTTC
This sequence comes from Methanobacteriota archaeon, assembly GCA_002701145.1. Classification (GTDB taxonomy): domain Archaea; phylum Thermoplasmatota; class Poseidoniia; order Poseidoniales; family Poseidoniaceae; genus MGIIa-K1. Next base: position 4,040 of record PAEE01000057.1, on the reverse strand, counting down.
ACACTAAATGTTGACCAATCTGAAGGCATTGAAGTAATTCGTAAAGCATTGATTGCTGCTGAAAACGTCACAGATGAAGAAGCAGAATTGATAGTTACATGTCATTATGATGGAGCGCCATATTATCGTATAGATTTGAAGGCACCTGATTTCAAGACCGCTGAGGAAGGATGGGATAATGCAACAACTGCTTGCTTAGACATCATCAATGCAGCAGGCGGAACTGCTGAAGCAGAGAGGGAGTGAAATGGCTCGCCAACTAATGCAGAGATGCAAAGACTGTGGCGCATTCAGCCTATCTACCAAATGCCATACATGTGGGGGAGTTGCTCAAGCAGCCGCTCCAATGAAATGGTCTCCTGAAGATAAGAGAGCACATTTGCGAAGAAAACTCGAAGGAGTTGAAGAAACCGGTTGGGCAAATACTCTCCCAACTTTGGCATCCCAAGAAGAAGAATGATGCGAATCATTATACCGCGTCAAAAGACGCTGTTGTTTTCATGGGTGTACTCATCGACTGGATTTCACAGCCCCCTACGCCTTGCGACCTACTATTGGTTGCAATGCCGGGGGTTGGGGATGTCGGTAAATTAGCAATCGATGCGGTCAACGCAGAATTGGATGCTGAACCGATTGCAAGAATACTACACCCTGCATTACCTCCACTTGCTAAACTCGATGAAGATGGATTACTTGCTCCACCCCATATTTTGCTCTCTAGAGTGATTGTAGACGGCAGAGAAGTGTATACCCTAACTGGTGATGCACAACCAATGACACCAGAGGGGCAGCACGAATTAGCCGTATCCGTATTGGAGTTGTGCGAAGGTGGCGAGGTTCTAGTATTGGCTGGGATGTCTGCACAAGCAGAAAGGAAAGAAGTATTCACAATTACCAGTTCATCCAGTTATCGAATAGAGTTAGAATCGATGGGAGTGGATGTACGCAGAGATGAACCTAAATCGGGAGTCATTGGAATGGCTGCATTGATTACTGCGATTGGCCCGATTAAGAATGTCAAAACATCTTGTACAATAGCGACAACGGTAGGGAACTCTGCAGACCCTGTAGCGTCTCAATTGCTACTAGAAACCGTAAGGAAATGGTGGAGTTTACCTCTTCCAGTTCCGATTGATGCTACAGCAAGACTAGCTGCTAAGTTGAAAGAGTTACATCCAGGAGTTGCTCAGGATATGGTTTCAGATTTGACGGAGTCACCGGACTCCATCTATATGTGATCAGCCACCAGAACTGACTATTGTCAAATCTAGTGATACATCAGCATTCAATTTCGTAGTGTGAGGTAGTACTACGTCTTCATGACTAACAATTACAGTTGAAGGATGAATTCCGATAATCACCAATGCCTGCTTAACGGTTGAGCCTGCATCCAATTCTATGACGTGGTCATGCCCATGGCCCTTCAGTGCTACCTTCATCATGCCACCCCAGTGACATCACTCTTATCACGGTCGTGTAGGTGGGCGGAATACAAGCCGAGATCGCATAGCCTGGTATTGCGGTGGATTCGAAATCCACTGTCCCCTGGACGCGGGAGTTCAAATCCCCCTCTCGGCGCCTAACAATCGTAGATTGTTGGCTAGGTTTGTCAATCAGAGATTGAACAAACCGGCGCTCAAAATCATTCTTCTTCAAGAGTAGAATTGTATTCGTCTTCTAATTGCTTGACTATCTTTTCATTTAATCCGAAGGTAGATGCAACTGTATCGAGTAACTTTCTTTCCTCTTTCGTGATAATACGGTCTTCCATCGCTGTCGAATAGGCATCCAAGTATGCAGTTTCCTCNGGNGTATGCGATGAAGGAATAAATCTACTAGAGACTCCATCTAGAACTCCTAAGATAGGTCTACGAATCACAAGTAAAGATACACCGACAAATACTCCACCTGCTGCACCATAACCAACAACACTCTCCATTAGTTCACTTCCTACAATGAAAGAAATAACGCCTATACCAGTGAATACTGCAGTTGTGAATGTTTTTCGTAGGTTATTATCTATTCCAAATACGGTATCCTTCAAAGTTGCGTGGACGAACATCATTGCTTCAAATGCAATAGCTGCTGGCGTTAAAGTAAGAGAAAATATCCACGCAAAGAACAAAATTCGTTCCATGAAATCGGGATTGCCATATCTCCAAAGAGTTTCATCAACAAATGTTACTTGGCTTCCGTTTACTACAGAAATTAAGATCAATAGTACAAACCAGAATAGTAGTATTATCACCTTTCCTAAAAATCCAATGTATAGAGACCTTGAAGTGAGACTTTTACTGAAGTCAGGGTTATCTCCTCCTTGGTAAGATTTAATCGAGGAACGTATGAACAATAATGCAAGTAATGAGACAATAGGCGAACCTAAAGCAATTGCCCATAAACCAGGAGGCTGTGATGTTACCGTCGCTTCATAACTAGCAGTACAGTCACCAGTATCCTTGAAATCATCCTCAATACCTTGTCTCCATTCTTCATCCTCACCAAACCAACGATCTGTTGTTGGCTCTTCGCCCTCTTCACAAACTACCCATGTTGCGTCTGAAACATAGAATGCAGGTACTGTTCTAATCAGTAACCAGATTGTAATTCCCAGAGCGGGAGCAATATACCAGGCATGCTTTTTGAATGAAGGCCTGTGCATGAAACTAAGACGATTTAATCTGTAGTAAATAGGTATACAGAGATACATAATTATGGCTGTAATATGGGCGGTGAAAAACACATCAATAGTCCAATGCCATAGGATATCTTGAAGCCATTCATAACTTCGAATATAGGGTGTCACCTGTGCTATTATGAATGACGCTTTTATGCCTTCACACACTAAAAGGACAGACATGAATTTGTTTTCAAATCCTTTTGATTTAGCACGCCATACCAGAGCCGCCAAACCTATGCAGTATAGCAGTATCACTATTGAACTGAAAGAAATAATCATACGGAAGCCGAAGAGATTATCTGCGCTGAAAGCACCAATATAGTATTCTTGGACGGTTCTCATACTTCGGGTTCAAATGATACATTTAATTGCCTTTTTGCCTACATAAACAATATTTTTCAGGTTCAGGCTGCTATTAATCGTTTAATCTGCTCTTGAGATTACATGCATTGTGCTACCCTTCTCCAGATTAGCCTTGACATCAATTGCCCAAGCATCTAGTGACACGTTTAGAACTGCAATTTCATCTCCCTGTTTCAGAGTATTGAAGAGGCTTGGCCAGGCATTATCCCATCCTTCAACTGCAATCCTTCCGCTGTTGTCAAGTAGAACTATTCCTTTGCGAGCCCATGGTTTGCCATTCTTGCTAACACCTGATTTGTAAGTAGTATATGCGACTCTACCAACTACGTTCCACCTAGCTTGGAAGTCGAATAGACCTACATCTCCTTCTTCGGCCTCTGATGCTTTTTCGATTCTTGCATGCGGGTCTACTTTGAGTTGTAATTCACCTTTCCAATTGGTCGAAGGAACAACTCCAATTAAACGGAGACTGTCTCCTTTAGCCACATCAGCAGGGTAAGTAAGTACTCCTTGACTTTCTTCGACCATTATGCGCACGAAAGCGAATCCTCCATCTTTTTCGATAGTGATATTCGGTGCTTTTTCAGGTACATTTGTGACACTAAAAGCCTCACAAAAAATATTGACACGAGGTTTTAGATCGGCGAAAGGGGTCAGTTCGTACACCTTGATGTCACCAGATGGTTGATGTTGCCCTCCATCCGGTAGGTCATCATCTCCACTACCATTTGGACAGAGTCCTGCCCAGTCACATGTATCGCAACGTAACTCATCCGGGTCGTCAATCTTGACACCCCCTTCAGAAAAACCACGTAGTGGCCTTGGAATTGGTGGACAATCATCTATTGTCACTTCTGTTCCTTTGATCTCTTGCCATAAGTCATTCAATTCAGATTCCAAATTTGAAATCTCTTAGGCAGTAGGTGGTTCAACAGACTTACGCACACCTACTCCTGCATACCAAATCTCTAGTTCATCGGGTATAACGCCATCATGAGTA
>PAEE01000056.1:3388-15777 GCA_002701145.1 Methanobacteriota archaeon | reverse complement strand
TGGTAATTAATGCTCAAGAAGGTCAACAGGTATATGCAAGTCTAGCAGTAAGTGGTTGGACGATTGGTTTTGGTTCAATATCAGAGGACCAAATGGCAATTCCCGATTACACAGTCATTCCTCAAGTCACAATTAATCCTAATACTAAACCCAAAGTTCCAGCAGCNGGTTCTGAAGTTACTCTATCATACACAGTCAGTAATGTNGGAAATGGTTTCACTCCAGACGGACAAATNGTGATNACNGATGTNGATGGTACNGTCTTGAGTACCGTCNATGTTCCTGCCCTTGATNCNTCATCTAAAGACCTTAATTCAGCNATAANNTGGCCAGATGGTNACAATGTAAAGATCATCGTAACCTGGCATGTNGCAGGTCAAAGTGTAAGCGATGAAGTGATGGTAACTTCTGAGCCTATGGATGCTGAGGTTTCAGAGTTTACAATCCCTTGGGGTGGTATACTTGGAGGTTTAGTAGCCGGTATGTTAATTATTTTTGCAATACGAATGAAGANNTCCCCGNAAAAGNNNAACCCTCTGAAAAGAAATCNAAANCGAANAAANCTGCNGNNAAGGATGAGAAGATTGAGGTCGCATGTCCGTCTTGCGATAGAAGATTACGTGTGCCTAGCACATACTCAGGAGGGGTAAAATGTCCTGAGTGTGAGATTCGATTCGATGTTGAAGCAAAAGAGGAATCTCCTGAAGAAGAATCAACAGACGAAGATGAAAAAGCATCTAGCGATACCTTGTGGTCATCTTCAGACAATGATATCTTGGGATGTCCAAAATGTGCTAGGAAACTGAAAGTTCCTTATGAAAAGCGACCTGCTAAAGCAAGATGTCCTGCTTGTGAAGCTATTTTTGAGGCTAGGGCTGAATGAAATGATTCATTTGTAATGTATAGGGTGGATGTAACTATGGGGACTGGTCATTTTCAAGAATTCGAGGATGAGTATCTCGANACTCTCTATGATTTCCATGAGAAATTCCCCGGCCAAAGGGTGAGAAATGGAGATTTAGCAAAATACCTTGATGTTTCTCCAGCATCTGCCACAGAAATGGTACAGCGTCTTGCCAAAAATGGATTTGTTGATTATGTTCCTTACAAAGGAACAAGTTTGACAGAAATTGGATTAGAGCATGGTATGATGATGAAGAGNAGGCATAGGTTAGCCGAAGTTTTACTAACTCTTCTTCCGTTTGACGGAGATGTGCATGAAACTGCATGTCGACTCGAACATGCATTCAATGATGATTTGGAAATCTGTATCTCACTCCTNCTTGGAAATCCTACAAAAGATCCATCTGGTAGAGATATTCCTCCTGCCAATGCTAGAATNTCNGGNAAAATAGAACGAAATAGCGACATTTGTGTTCTGAACAAACTACCTGTATCTTCTTCAGGCGAGGTCATTATGATAATGACACCATCAAATGCTCGTGCAATATTTTCTGAAGTTGGCTTGAAAGTGGGTAACACTATCGAAAGGAATGACGAAGGTTACTTTTGTGATGGCCAAAAAATAGACTTAATTGAGGAATTAGCTGAAAGAATAGTTTTGAGGTGTTGATATGACGCCTGACCTAGAGTTACTACGTAGTAAGGAAGAGCAATATTACGGAATTGATAGTCAATTCCTGACCGAAGGTCTCAGACTAGTTCTTTTGCTACCTGGCTTCTCATTACTTTTTTTCTTTGGAGCTTGGGCATTTAGTGGCGACAGTCCTGAATGGTGGCTGGAGAACTTAGAGCCTACNGTNAAATTTGATTTTTCAACTTGCTTGACTTTGATTGCTTCTACTATNTCNCTCGGTTTTTGTGCNGGTCTGTATTTNCATCGNCATCGAGTTAAACTAACTNGAATGGTATTCCGTNCTGAGGTAAATGCAGCNGCTGATGCACATCGCCCAGTTACNAGTATGCACGGTTATTCTTCAGTTGATGGATTAATCTCCCGTACTATGGCTAGTCATAATACCGCATTATGGATGGGAGTTTTAGGTACAGNAATTGCGATAGTAGTNGCTTATCTTGATTCNGANTCNTCTTTGGGTAAGNGGGGANTACTTGCGTGCTCGTCTTTGATTACCATGGCTATNGGCCAACATCTTTCNACTCGGAATCATAAATTCAACATGGTAACCAGAGATGGATTANTGTCCGCTTANACTCCNCCTCTTCACCCTTCAACTTTGGAAATGCCATTTAACGACATGCTAAGAACTCAAATGGATCCACTTTTNCGTAGTAAGTTTGATGANTTTTTGTTGATTTTTGAATCTCANATNAGAGAGAAAGTTGACCGTGAATTTGCTCGTGAAAAGTTCCTNATGTTAATGAATNGAAGGCATAAAGGTAGTCTGGATAGAAGNAATACTAATCTTGAGNTAAGTGAAATATTAACNGATGAAGGAGTCCATAATATCCTTGANCATGAAGTGTTTAATGANTCGCTATGGGATTCANTATTTGCTAGGTCNCTTNNNTCCTATCCNGCATTCTATAGGTTGAATGATAGGNTGGAGCAGGACCTCTCAATCGGNAGGAANCCCGACATGTCGGANTTATTNTTCGATGTTGATTTAGAGAATGTAGTTTCNGAAAGAGCNANTCTGTTTTGCTANTTACANAATNTNTCAGNTGAAGAGAGACAGGTTGTTCTTAGAGTNCATTCTCCNGATTTCAGNCCTCATGACCTTTCGCTAAGATATAATCTGAAACCAGGCCAAAACTCTTGGTGGCCAGAAGAATCGGTTCCTCTTTCCGAAGAGGGGGATGATGATCAATTAGGACGAATGACCGGGCTTATGCAGGATGGTACACTTGCTTGGCAGACTTTACTTCCAGACAAAACTGGAGAGGCCAGCGTTTCGATTCGATTAGAGAATGTCGATGGAGACTTGTTGGTTGGGCGCCAGATAAATGTCAGAGTTCGTCCAGAGTTTGTAAACTGGTTTAGAAATACTAGCTCACTAACTTCATATTTGCTTGGAGGACTGGGACTTGCAACTTCCATTTTATTCCAAATATTGGCTGTTTTAGCGACAGCTTAGTTCTGACAATCTAGTCGTAGCATTGAAAACCAAGATGTCGTCGCAGAAGTCATGACCGAACAGGCTAACGAGGAAACTAGTCCTGATGTTGACTTGAAAGACCATCTGCATCAGATGGAAGCGAAAGTGCGTAAGTTACGCGATGGTCGCAACAACCACAATGAGCAGGCAAAACGCTTTGCTGAGCAACGAAATGCCATTCAGTCACAATACAAAGAGCACCGTGAAAAGGTCGACTTAGCCGTTGCTGAAGTCAAGGCGATTCGCGCAGAACAAAATATTCACAAAGAACGTCGCAATGCTATTCAGGCACAGATTAGAGATTTAATCGGCCAAGCTAAGGCACAGCGAGGCAGCAAAGACGAGAAGAAGTCTGCAACTTTTGAGTTCAACAAACTAGCAAGTGAAGTTGACAATATGGAAAAGGTATTCGAAACTCGTGGTGGAATGTCCTCCAAGAAAGAAAAAGAAACCATGGATAAACTCAAAGTAATGCGTCGTCGCATGAAAGAACTTGAACCTGAAGTTGCTGAATTACAATTAATCAAAGTAGATTTGTCTAATCGTGACGAGGCTATTGCAACTCTCAAAGCAGAGGCGGACATTTCTCACAAGGCGTTCGTTGAATGCCTTGAACGCGTCAAGGGCATGAGCACAGAATTGGATGAATTATTTTCCCATCGAGACTTCTTGAAGGGTGAAGGAGACAGATTCCACAAAGAGTTCGTTGCTTGCAAAGAGCGGGCAGATGAAGTTCATGCTAAAATCACTGAGATGATGAAAGAAGTGAATGAAGCGAGAGATAAACTGAAAATGGCTCGTGAAGAGAGAGAATCATGGATTACAGATCATAATGCTTCAGTTTCAAAGGAAATGAAGACCGGTGCCGAAGATAGCAAGGTGGCTGATTCGATGGTTGACCATCTACTAAACGCTGGAAACTTAAGTTTCGGCGGAACAATGTCTGGCGACAGAGCTGGAATCGGTGTCAAAAAGGGTCGCTCTAACAAGAAAAAGAGTATGCGCCGTGTTGACATGACCGTGTCACGTGGAAGGAAGTGAGAATCTGCTTGGCATCATTATGGCCGGGGGCCGAGGCACCCGTCTGATGCCATTAACTGCTAAGAGACCGAAACCGATGGTTCCAGTATTGGGTCGTCCAGTAGTTGACTATGTCAAAGATGCAATGGTCGCATCAGGATTATCTGAAATTATTGTTACAACCGGATATCAAGGGGAGCAATTGGTAGAACATGTAGCGACATGGGATATTCCTAGCCGTGTTAATCAAGAAGAAACTCCAATGGGTACAGCAGGAAGTGTGAGGTTACTGTCGGATGAGTTGACTGAAACTTTCGTAGTAGGTTCTGGTGACTCAGTTGCATCTTTTGACATTGCAGAACTTCTGAAATCCCACCGTGAATCCGGTGCTAAAGTTACCATGGCATTATGGCGAGTGGATGACCCTACTGAATTTGGTATTGTTGGACTTTCCAAACAGAACCAAGGTGATGTTGAATCCGAACTAACAGAAGGTTATATTTCTCGATTCAAGGAGAAACCAACTGCAGAAGAAGCATTTTCTAATTTAATTAATGCAGGCCTATACATCATTGAGCCAGAGGTCATGGAATTAATTCCAGCTGGAGAGAAATATGATTTCTCGAAACAATTATTCCCTGATGTATTGTCTAGAGGATGGCCTATGTATGCAAAGACTGTCAAAGGAATATGGTTTGATGTTGGCCATCCATTCGAATTACATAAGGCGCAAATGGCTTTGATAGCAGGCAGAGATACACTTCCATTCCCGATGCCTGCAGGTGAAGTGTTGCCCGATGGTTCATTCATCAGTAAATCTGCTTCGGTAAGTGGGCACATAGAGAAGTCGATTATTCTTGAAGGTGCATCGGTTAATGGGGCTGCGGTGAACACTGTGGTTATGTCAAACGCGAGAGTTAATGGAGTGTCTGAATCCTCAATCATTGGCGAGAATTCTGTTGTTGATTCCCGTATTCAAAACTGTGTGATAGCCGATGATTTACACATCAAAATCGATTTGCAAAATGAACGTCGGGCTTGATATTTATTCAATCCGGTGGGCGTTTTATTCTTATACCCCGGNTTGTCGCCANNGGTCATGGGCCCTAACAATCCCCCGGAACCGGTTCGCAGTTATGACCGATCTTGGGAAGAGATTGAAGAGATGCTTGNGAAGGCAANNNCTCGTCGNGANCANTGGAAACAATGGTTNGAACAATGTCGCGGAGATGGTGANAGAGAAGGNATGAAAGAAGCNGCTNGNAACCACAAAGCATTGGATGGGGTAATAAAAACACTAGAATGGACTCTTGGCCAAGAAGGNGTNGAGCACCCTCTGGATTAACAACGCTCATATCTATCCTTATTCAGCAACGCACATGGGAGTGCACCACGTATCNTGGCAATCAACAGCCAGTGGCGTTGAAGATGAATATCTTCATGCTTCAGCATTGTCTTGGTTGGTAGGAGATGATGATGCNGTTGAAGTNGAGCGTATGGATTCATATCATGGCTCACCNATCCATATNATTCGTGCTGAATTGAAGNGACGTGGNCCTGCGACAAAGTCATTATCTCGGTTAGGTGTTGAAGTNCTCAAATCTNTAGAAGAAGAANTAGATTCNAGAATGGATGANAATAATGTAATCCACATTCGCCTTGATTTGNTNAATCTCCTTGCNGGTAAAGTTGAGNTGACNAAACCNGGAAATCGAATTACTATCAAAGGNAAAGCNAAATTNGAGGTTTATCCNGGNGATGTNCCCTTAGANATCGCAAAGGCAACNATNGCAGAAGCAATNGAGAGTGCTCAAAGTTAGGCTACCCTAAAAAACACTCTGCTGAGCAACATATTATATCCTTTAGCGTGTGACATTGGGNTGAGAGATTACCATGACTCACGTAGTAACATCCGCTTGTGTCGACCACAAATACCAGGAATGTGTAGCAGTTTGCCCAGTAGATGCATTCCGCGAAGCAGATACTTACCTCATTATCGATCCAGACGAATGCATCGATTGTGGTGCATGCGTACCTGAGTGTCCTGTAGATGCAATATTTGCAGACACCGATGTTCCTGACGATGAAGAAGAGTGGGTTGACAGAAACGAGGAAGAGTCTGTAGACGCTGAAATTGCAACTGGAGACACTCCAGTTCTTGGCGATTAAGCTCTAAGGTCAACTACATACTTTGATGAGGGGAATGCTCCCCGCTAGGTTTGATTGAGATGAGAAGAATTGACAATCCCAAGTCGCTACGTCATGCAGACGATTTACTGAAGCGAGGTTTCGCATCAATGCTCCAAGGTGGAGTTATCATGGATGTAGTAACTCCTGACCAGGCTGCAGTNGCNGANAAATCAGGNGCTGTNTCNGTTATGGCNTTAGAAAGAGTNCCTGCNGANATCAGAAAGATGGGTGGGGTTGCTAGAACATCNCACCCTGACATGATCAACGGGATTATCGAATGCACATCGATTCCAGTGATGGCGAAATCAAGAATAGGTCATGAAGCCGAATCTCAAGTTTTGCAGGCATTGGGCGTAGACATGGTTGATGAATCTGAGGTATTAACTCCTGCAGACCCGTATTTCCATATCAACAAAAACGCACATGACATTCCTTTCGTTTGTGGTGCTACGGGATTAGGAGAAGCTGTTCGCAGAATCTATGAAGGTGCTGCAATGATTCGAACTAAAGGAGAAGCAGGAACTGGGAATGTTGTTGCTGCAGTTACTCACGCTCGATTGATTGACCAAGAAATTCGTCAAATTCAGACATTGAACGATGGAGGTTTGGACGATGCTGCGCATCTGATAATGAATAGGTACCGTGTACTGGCTCAATCCAGCGATTTACCAGGTATCTCAAACATCACGCCATTCGGTGAAATAGATGATGAAATGCATGGTAGTATTCGAGATATTTTAGTGGAGGTTGCAGATTTGGGAAGGCTGCCCGTAGTTACATTCTGTGCAGGTGGAATTGCAACTCCTGCGGACGCATCTCTAATGATGCAGATGGGCGTTGATGGGATATTCGTCGGCTCTGGAATTTTTAAGTCAGATGACCCGGAAACAATGGCTGATGCAATCGTATTAGCTACTGCCCATTTCGATGACCCTGACAAGGTTGCTGAAGCCATGACCATGATGGGCGGAGACCCAATGCGTGGCGACGAGTTAGAGACTCTTGAGGTTCGCTTGGACCAAAGAGGCTGGTGATTTACACCCCGTAGGGGTGGTTTCCATCATCTGTTGCTTTCATATAGCCCATGTTAGTCCGAGGCTTGCAAGTGGGGTAGCCCCCGCAATCTGAGAGTTGATTCGAATGGCAGCAAAGAAGTTGAGTGCAAAGGCACGTGTAGCAGCACGTAAGCAGCGTGATAAGTGGAAGAATAAGAGATGGTTCACAATTCGTGCACCACGTCACCCATGGAACTTCAAGCGAATCGGAGAGACTNTCGGAGANACTGATGAACATATCATGGGNCGTGTCTATGAAATGACCCANCAAGAATTCAGCGGNGATTTCACAAAGATGCACGTACTTCTAAGATTCAGTGTAACTGATGTAGTAGGACAAGATGCTCTTACCACATTTATTGGACACTCTCACCAATCAGANCACACACGACGTCAAATTCGCCGTTACCGTGGAAAGATTGACGATGTNGTNGACGTAGTTACAACAGACGGATATCTTGTTCGTTTGAAACCACTAATGATTACAGAACGCCGAACTCAAACTTCGGTAAAGCAAGCAATGCGTTCTAAGTCCGCAGAAATTATTCGAGCATTTGCAGCAAAGTCAAACTATTCTAAGTTACAAGAAGCAATGCTTGGAGGNGATTTGGAAACAGAGATCCGAAATGCAGTCAAGTCAATTTACCCATGTAGAAATGTAGTAATTCGTAAGAGTCAGCTATTACAGACAGGTGTTACGACCGAAAAGGGACCTACATTGGATGAAATTCATGCAGAGGAAGCACGTAAAGATGCTGAAGTCAAAGCAAAGAANGCAGCAGCACTTGCTGATTCNGGAGAAGANTCTGAAGATGATGCACCTGTTGANGGAGACCTACTAGCAGCAGCAGAAGCAATGGANTCNATTTCCGAGAAAGAAGTGGTAGAAGCNCCTGCCGAAGAAGCGCCTGCCGAAGAAGCACCTGCTGAAGAAGCANCTGCCGAAGAAGCACCTGCCGAAGAAGCAGCAAGTTCTACTGAATCTGAAGCAGATTTGATGAAANTAAAGAAAGACGANNTAGTCGCTAAAGCAAAGGAAGCAGGAGTAGCAACTTCTGGTACCAAGGCAGACATAGTTGCTCGTCTACTTGAGTGAGTTGAGCCATGATGCGCCTAGGTCTTATTGGCGGCACGGCAATGAATCGCCTTGCCGCTGATGNGATTGAAATCTCTCGNCTCGATGAGATNGTAGCACAAACNCGCTATGGNGAAGTTCCNCTGACTTGTGTTCAGACCGGTGGNCATGAACTAATATTTCTAGAACGTCACCACGGTGAAGGAACAACTCCTCCCCACAACATCAATCATCGTGCCAATATCGAAGCGATGGCAGGAGCTGGAGTGGATGCAATAATCGCTGTATGCTCAGTCGGAACAATACCTCGNGATTTNCCNCCTGGNTCAATTGGTTATGCTACTCANTACATCGACTTTACNGGNGTCACAATGTCATTTCATGATGANGATGCTCAATTCACTTCGATGACNGAACCTTTCGATACNAGNATGAATGAAACCCTTCATTCAGTCCTTTCAAAAATCCAACCTAANNTTTCACTGGGAAGGACATATTGGTTGGCTCAAGGGCCACAATTTGAATCNTCNGCAGAGATTGATGCAATCGAGAAACTAGGTGGCGAAGTAGTTGGAATGACTATGCCTCGNGAATGTAAATTAGCAGCAGAAATTGGGATTCCATATTCNGCTATTTTAGTTGCAAGTAATTGGGCAGCAGGGAGAGAGCCAGGAAATTCCTCTAAAGATTTGGACCATCAAGAAGTGTCCTCAACAGCAGAATCTCGCTTGGGACCTGTNGTTGAATGTATCAAGGCATTCACGCAATAACTAACCCTTGNNTNNTCAACCCCTAGNCATGGGCCGAAGTGTAGATGACTGGTTAGCCAGTTCAGAAGATGATGAATGGAGTCAAATGATGCGCAAAGTCGCAGCCTTCCATCACAAACACGACTTTGCAGGGAATAATGGACATGACATGGGTTATCGTATTGCATTAACAGTCGAAGAGTTGGGTGAATTAGCGGCTGCGATAACCAAAGGAAAACCGATTGAAGAATGCGCTGAAGAAATGGCAGATGTTATGATTCTTCTAATGGGACATTCACTTGCAATGAAAATTGACCTCAAAGCCGCATTTGATGCGAAATATGAGCGAATAATGCAAAGGCCGGCTCGCCAAGGGCGATTAGGAATCAGAGTTACCGAGTATACGGGTGAGTAAATGGATGCGAAGAGGCTGTACTTTGCCTCACTACTTCTATTCATTTTAGTGGCTATAGCGTACGGTCCAATACCTCAGCCTCAAAGTTATCATGACTTCGCAGATGACCGAGAATTTCTCAACATTCCTAATGCACTTGATGTAATGTCCAATTTAGTGATAGTTTTCCCTGGCCTTGTAGGGCTAGCATTTGTCCATGAAAGGAGAAATGACCCGTTGGTTTCTGATAACGAGACTAGCATTCATATCACAATATTTGCAGGAATGGTGCTGACATTTGCAGGATCTGTTTGGTTTCATTTAGAGCCAAATGATTCAACCTTGTTGTGGGATAGACTTGGAATGACGATAGTAATTGGTTCTTCGATTTCATTGATGATAAATGATTTTTGGGACAAAGAATTAGCAGGGAGAATACATATTCCAATTATTTTAGGCAGTATAATTTCATTACTATGGTGGCCTGTATTCGATGACCTAAGATTATATTTTATTGTAAAACATCATCCGTTTATTCTACTTCCAATATTCCTAATATATGGAACCAGGGTATATGACAAAATTTCAGGATACTTCTGGGGATTGTCGATGTTCATATTAGCTACAATCTTTGAATTTGCTGATACGGCCATTTACGATATGACCGGGTTTATCAGCGGTCATACATTGAAACACATAGCAGCCGGAATCGGCTTGTGGTTCCTGATGGTAATGATCCGTGATAGGGTTGAGATTGATTCTGAAGAAGAATAATCACAATTTTTCTAGAATGACCTAAAATTAACTAAAACTTATTTGTCAATCACTAATGGACGATTTATGCCCTACTGTGTATCTATCACGAAAGCCGGTTCACCATCGGTACTAGCAATTCAGGATATGCCGATGCCTGTCGCCAAAGTTGGTGAAGTTTGCATCGAAGTACATTTTGCTGGAATTAATTTTGCTGATACGTTGATGCGTCTTGGATTGTATCAGCCACGCCCTGCTTATCCATTTACTCCAGGGTATGAGTTGAGCGGAGTAATACATTCTATCGGTCCTGAAGTCACTGGTTTCGAAGTTGGACAAAGAGTTGTAGCGGCTGTTCCTACAGGTGCCCAGTGCAGCCATATTTGTGTAAAGACCTCCCGAGTTATTCCAATACCTGACTCAATGGGACTGGATGCAGCTGCTGCAATGCCTGTTACTTACTTGACAGCACATCACATGTTACATTACTTAGGTCACCTGAAACAGAATGAAACAGTTCTAATTCATGGAGGGGCGGGAGGAGTCGGCACTGCTGCACTACAACTTTGTCAGTGGGCTGGTATCGAAAATGTATGGGCTACAGCATCAGGTTCAAAATCTAAAATCATCGAACAATTTGGTGGGATTCCTATTGATAGGCACAACCAAGACTTTGTTTCTATTATCAAAAAAGAAACCGATGGTAAAGGAGTCGACCATATTCTTGATCCAATCGGCGGTGATAATCTAAAGCGTAGTTTGTCAGTTTTAGCTGAGGGCGGTAGGTTGTACACTTACGGAATGTCGGCAGCAGCCCCTTCGAGTAAGCGCTCTTTGCTAAAGTCATATTTGGCTTGGAGAAAGACTCCAAAGTTTGACCCCCTTCGACTGATGACAAGAAACCGTGGAGTATTCGGAGTGCACATGGGTACTTGGAAAGACGAAGGTGCCATGTCTGAACAGTTGTTGAGAATTTTGGAAGGTATCAAGTTAGGGAAACTATCACCGGTAATTGATTCGGTATTTGATGCNAAAGACGTATCACATGCGCATCAGTACATTCACGACGCCAAGAATGTTGGTAAAGTTCTACTCAAATTTGCNGAGNATTAACTTTCAAAANGTTATTCTTCTTTTCCATCATTTAGCATGTGTCGACAATTAGGTTAAGTGTCAACTACACTAGCGACNCATATGCAGAATCGCCAAGATGCAATATTGGCTTTGATTCTGGTAGGGATGATACCCACGGTTTCCATTTTGGTTTCATTTGGAACCGATGGTGGATTATTTTCACAAATTGCATTCGTTCTATTCAAATTGTGTCTCTTGTTAATTCCATTGTATTGGCATCTGAAAAGGGATCGGAATGAATGGTCGTGGTCAAAGCCAGAAAATGGCGGCTATTCTATGGCCATCGGTTTGGGCCTTGGATTGAGTGCGATAATGNTGATAGTTTGGTTTTTCGTTAAGGATTTACTTGATTATAGCATATTGCGAGATGCAGTAGAGCCTGTAGGTTTGCTAGATTGGAAATTGTATGTTTTAGGTTGCTTATACTGGATTTTTCTCAATTCATTATTAGAAGAATATGTGTATAGATGGTTCTTGGTAGTAAAATCAGAAATCATTTGTGTCGGTGAAAAATATGCAATTGTTTTGTCATCCTTAATTTTCGTAGTTCATCACTCAATTGCACTGTACTTCTTTGGTTTCCCTTGGTGGGCCAACTTATTGGCGAGCATTGGATTGTTCATTGGAGGAGCAATATTTTCTTGGTTATACATACGCTACAGGAGCATATGGATTCCTTACATCACTCATGCAATATGTGATGTGACAGTATTTGGNATCGGTGCAATGATGCTATTTTGAAATNGNNTCGAAAGTCAAAAACNGAATTGAGTGGTTAATTTNAACTTGGTTTAANCCAATGTTGGAACACCATGTCGAATTGGTCTTTTTCTCCAGCCTCAACATGGGACTCTTCAGCAAGTTCGAATCCCATGCCCGTAATNTCNGGGAAATNNGTNTCNGCANCAGAAACNCTNGCNTCAATNATNGTTCTGTGTANNT
>PAEE01000056.1:0-3383 GCA_002701145.1 Methanobacteriota archaeon | reverse complement strand
ACNTGTGGNAGNAATANNTTGTANATCTCNCCNCCNCCAATNANCCATCCTTCCATTTCTATGGCTTGTTCNAAAGNAATNACNTCGACNCCCTCGACTNCACCTCNTGANAGAACAAAGTGTTCTCNGCCNGGAAGCATCCCNGGTAATGAGTCCCAAGTTTTNCTGCCCATGATTAGGTTTGANCCCATTGTGATTTTCTTGAAGTGTTGCAAGTCAGTAGATTGCCTCCATGGGAGGTCACCATCTTTGCCAATAGCACCATTACGGTCGCAAGCAACTATCATCCCAAGCATCACAATCACACCGCAATAGGGGCTTTGATGTGCGGNTGGTGCTCATATCCTACCACTTCGATATCTTCGTAAGTAAAATCATCAATATTCTTGATGTCTGGATTTAGTTTCAATGTAGGTAGCGGNTCGATTGGTGTTCTTGACAATTGAAGTTCTGTCTGCTCGAGGTGGTTTGTGTAAAGATGAGCATCTCCTATTGTATGCACAAATGTTCCAGCTTCTAGGTCGCATACTTGCGCCATCATGTGAGTTAGAAGTGCGTATGATGCGATGTTAAACGGNACGCCAAGGAANACATCGGCACTTCGTTGATACAACTGACAATTTAGTTTTCCACCCGCNACATGGAATTGGAAAAAGGCATGACAAGGCATCAGTGCCATGTCTTCTAATTCCCCAACATTCCAAGCGCTNACGATTATCCTTCGTGAATTAGGATTATTCTTAATCATGTCAATGGCCTGTTCGATTTGGTCGATCACCTTNCCATCTTTAGANTCCCATTTACGCCATTGTTTGCCATAAACTGGACCNAAGTCTCCATTTTCATCAGCCCAANCNTTCCANATNCNNACACCNTTNTCTTGNAGNTAAGCNANATTNGTGTCCCCNGCNAGGAACCAAAGTAATTCATGAACGATTGANTTAAGATGCAATTTTTTGGTAGTGACCATCGGAAAACCTTTCGACAAATCAAATCTCATTTGATGTCCAAATACAGAGAGAGTGCCCGTTCCNGTACGGTCGCCCTTCTCTTCCCCNTCATCAAGGATGCGTTGCATTAAATCTAGATACTCCTGCATCGATTAGGTGGTTGGTTGGGAGGCCTTTGAGGATTGTCACGGTGCTCCTTGCNCACGGATTCTCTCCATGAACTCGTCCGTGAACTTCCTATACATTGCTGCTAAAGCAGATTTAACCTCGTGGTCTTCTTTGTTAGCAAGTGCTTGCAACTCNGAAAGATCNCCGCTTTCTTCCAACCATTCCCACCATGTTATCGNCTTGCCGTANGATATGCCGACTCTTCGCCATAAACGNGGAAACTTGTGTTTTGANGGNGTCATGAAATCTCTTGTNCCGGTTAATCCAATNGGAACTACAGGAACATCTGGATATGCTGCTGCCAATCTAGCAATTCCGGTTTTACCAGGTAGTAGGAAGGGTGCTTTGTCTCGTTTTGACCTAGTTCCTTCTGGAAATATTCCAAGTGCGCGTTTTGCGTGTAAAACTACTGCTGCACTCGATAGTACATCTCCTCCACCCGCTTCTCTATTAGTCTCAATTTGACCTGTGGCTCGCATGAATGAAGCTAGAGCGAAGTTTCTGAAATGTCCGTCTTTGGCTAGGTAGTGTGTCTTTCTTCGAGATGCTAAAATCACAACTAGNGGGTCAACATGNGATAANTGATTGGCGGCAAGAATNGTAGGNCCNGTTTTTGGNACATTTTCNACTCCTCTGATTTTTACNCGTANNACCATNCTGAAGAATGGAGCAAGTGTCCAGCGCATCATTCCATACGACCTATCNCCCGANATCCGGTCGGTATTTCGAGCGATTTTCCAATGATTCTCAAGAGCCATCCATGCGTCCTTGAGTTCACTCATGACCCCTTGGAGTTACAGGTTGCCTTTGATGATTACTTAGGCTCCATGCGTGGCAATGCTGAAATGCGGGCTTCTAGAGCATCTTCACATGCGTCTAGTTGTGGTAGTGATGCTTCTCACCGCCACTTTCGCGCCTGTGGTACTAGCAGATGTGAAATGGGAAGAAGATGGTTGGCTTGCAACAATCGGGCTTGAGCACCTCCAAGACGGTGATGAATTCGGTTGTTATGGGATGCCAAACCTTGCTTGGCAGGCCGATCCTGGAGCCATGGCATTGGAATGTCGCAATTATATCGAGTCCAGAATTGATGCTTCTCAATGGGGAGAAAACCCGATTTCAACATTTACTCCTAATGACCTTTCAGCATCTCAACACACAACTGTAGCTAATCAGGGATTCGTAATTCATGGCGACAATACTGGTCAATCAGCAACTGCTTGGCATTCTGCTGATGATGTTCCGGTTAGCGAGTACGACTGGTTCGATTTAGGTCGTAGAGGCGGCTCCTTAGAGAAGGGAATATCTGATGTTGATAAGATAAGTTCAGAATTAGATTCAGGTGGCTTGGTCAATATGTATTGGATTGGGAGAATAAATGATGCGACTGTCCGCCATGATGGTGATGTAGTAGACATGCTATCTGCTAGAGATGATGTTTGGTTCACCACTTGGGGTGAAGCTTATTCCTACTGGACAGTTGAGAGATGCTATCAATTTGATCACAATCTGACTGATGGAGCTCTAATGTTCGAGCATGAAGATACTATTGCTTGCGCATCTTCAGCACCGAATGCTTGGAATGTCCCAGTGACCTGGGTAGCAGATATCTCTAATGCTACAGTATTAGAGTCAAATTTACCTGAAATAGATGCAGATGAATCTAACTTGAAAGAAGGATGGAGGCAAGAAGGAGAGATTCTATATTTCACAGTACTAAAAGGTAAAGAAATACATTTCAATTTGTCTGAAGATGTTGAATATGATATTACTGGGCGTACCAAGTTCTTCAATAACAAATCCTCTGCTTTGACCATCGCAGGACATTCAACTACAGACTTATTTTTGTGGTCTAAGAGATTTGACGGTAATGACGAATTGAGATTTACCTGGCTTATCTCTCCACGTGGCTTAGATGAAGGAATAGCGTGGCTGCCTTATGCGGGACTTGGAGTCTTACTAGCCAGCGTCTCGGGTATCTGGCTGTTGTTGAAGAAAGATGCTCTTGCGCATTCTAAGGCCGAAGGCTTGATGGGTACAATCAATAGCGGTGATGATGATGAATAACGAGGTAACCATCGATCCTTGGGGTTCTTCACAGTCAACAGATTACTCTCGCATCATTGAGCAATTTGGTTTGTCATCGATGGATGGTGTCTCTATTCCTTCCCCATCAAGGCTCCACCGCCGGGGAATTGTTTTTGCTCACAGAGATTTTGATGTCGTACTGCAATCGCAAAAATGTGGTGAAGATTTTGGTGTCCT
>PAEE01000014.1 GCA_002701145.1 Methanobacteriota archaeon | reverse complement strand
GACAAGGTTGAATACGAACCAGAGCAGTTCCCAGGACTAATCTATCGCTTAGACTATCCTAAGGTAGTCTGCCTAATCTTCGGATCTGGTAAGATGGTAATCACCGGTGCACGCCACAAGGATGAAATTCTTGAGGCNGTCCAGATTATCCAAGACGAATTAGCAGACCTGCTGTGATACAATGCAGCATTTAGGACCGATTGTGGTCTGGGTTGTGAAGTGTTTTAGCGTAGCATCTGTTGTTAANTATATTAGTTTCAGTTACAAGAGTTAGAGATGATGGATATGATTGGCTGGATAAGTACCTGGGACATCAGGTGCGGTATCGCAACATATTCGAAGTTCTTAGTNGATCAAATGGATGACGTATTGGTAATGTGTCAATCCGGTGAAGGTGAAGTTGAGGGGGCAATCCCCTGCTGGACAAGGGATTCCAATTCATTTGGAGGAATAATCGCTCAAGTTGCAGCAAAGGGAATAGATACTGTTGTGATTCAACATCAACCNGGNCTACTGAGNTTTTCTTACCTGAATGAATTGTTATTGAAACTTGCAGACATGGATGTCAAGGTGTTCATTACAATGCACAATACAAGAGACCGTTCAATCATATTCCCTAGTAAGAGAATTGAGAAAGCGGTTGAAGGATTGAAGACTTGTTCGACCGTAATGGTTCATTCTAACTCTGATGTTGAGAATCTGAAAACCCATGGCATTGTTGANAATGTTGTGATGATTCCACACGGGATATANCCCCCACCAAAATCCACTGCTGAATCTCTGCCAGTAAGCGGCCGAGTAATGGGTACATTCGGTTTNTTATTACCTCANAAAGGGCAACTGGAATTGATTGAAGCNTTTGAAAGACTACCTGGCTGGGATGAATTGATTATGCTATGCGCTACTAGAGATGGCAGTAAAAACATGGAACAAAAAGTCAATACCATGCTCAAAAATAAAAATCTGACTGGCAGAGTTAGATTGGTTACTGACTTTTTGGATGATGATGTCGCTATTGCTACACTAGCAAAATGTGAGTTGCTCGTATTCCCTTATCAGAATACTAAGGAATCGGCATCCGGTGCTGTTAGAATGGGAGTTGCTGCCGGAGTTCCATTAGCTGTAACTCCAATTCCAATATTCGATGACGTTGAAGGAGCTATCAGATTACGTGGTAGGACTGTTGATGACATCGTTGCAAGTATTTCTTCGATAGACCAGAGCAGTTTGGATTCATCACGTAAATCGATGATAGAATTACGAGATTCCCTGCAGTGGGATGAAGTCGCTAAGCGTATTCAGAAACTACTCAAGTAGTCGATTATCGAATCCGCTGCATCTTCAGCACTCATATCTGTGGTGTCGATTCTGATTTCTGGATTTACTGGACTCTCATACGGACTAGATATTCCGGTGAAGTTAGGTAATTCACCAGCACGCGCCTTTGCATAGAGGCCCTTGACATCTCTTTGTTCACATACTTCGAGTGGAGTGTCAACAAATACTTCGATGAATTCTCCATCACCCATTAGGTTTCGAACCATTTCTCGCTCAGATGCGAAAGGAGAAATGAATGATGCAATACAGATTAGACCTGCTTCTACCATCAACTTAGATGTTTCACCAACCCTACGAATATTCTCAACTCTGTCGGCCTTTGTGAAACCTAAATCNCGATTCAAACCATGCCTAACATTGTCTCCATCTAGGGTAATTGTATGACGGCCCATCGCTTGCAATTTCTTTTCCAAAATATTTGCGATTGAAGACTTACCTGAACCAGATAATCCTGTGAACCAGAGCAATTTAGGTTGCTGACTCTTTTGTTCAGCTCTACTTTGCTTTGTAACATCCATAGATTGCCAATGAATATTTTCTGCTCTTCTTAGNGCATAATCGATTAATCCCATTCCGACTGTATTGTTAGTCATTCTATCGATTATGATGAATCCACCCATAGTAGGGTCATCCTCATAAGAATCGAATGCAACTCTACTAGATAGTGAGATATTGCAAACTCCAATTTCATTCATATCGAGAACTTTGGCAGGTAATTCTTCCAAAGTATTGACATCAATTCGGTGATTTAAGCGACCTAGAGTCATCGATGTGGTTTGAGTATTCGACTTGAACAGATATTGGCGACCTGGCATCATCGCAGACTCATCCATCCAAAGTATGCGGGTTTGGAATTGGTCTGCGCTACCACATGGGCTATCTGCTGCAACGATGGAGTCGCCTCTTGAAATGTCGATCTCATCGCTAAGAGTAAGGGTTACTGAGCGGCCCGCTCCTGCCAACTCTAGGTCTCCTTCCATAGTGACAATTCGTTCTACAGTTGATTCGGTTCCACTTGGGAGAACTCTGATTCTATCACCTGGTGAAACCATACCACTACCGATTAATCCTGCGAAACCACGGAAATCGAGATTAGGTCTGTTTACCCACTGCACAGGCATTCTGAAAGGTCGTGATTGCGAAGTTGCAGAAACTTCAACACTCTCCAAATATTCCATTATTGAAGAGCCCTGATACCAAGGAGTNTTNTCNCTAGAACCTACAATATTGTCTCCTTTCAANGCNGAAATTGGAATTGCTGTAATCTCNTCGAGGCTCAGTGCNTCTTCGGCAAATTCAGAATAATCACTAACTATTGATTCGAATACATCTTGAGAATAATCGACTAGGTCAAGTTTGTTTACTGCCAGAATGATTCTCTTAACTCCAACCATTGACACAATGAATGAATGACGGCGNGTTTGTGTTAAGACTCCCTGACTAGCATCGACCAAGATGATNGCGACATCTGCTGTTGATGCACCAGTCGCCATATTACGAGTATATTCTTCATGCCCAGGGGTATCTGCCACGATATATTTNCGCTTNTCAGTAGANAAGAATCTGTAAGCTACATCGATGGTNATACCCTGNTCTCTTTCAGCAGCAAGNCCGTCGACAAGGAGAGCGAAATCGATCTCACCCTCTTGGGTTCCAACCTTCTTTGAGTCTGCTTCAAGAGCAGCAAGTTGGTCATCAAATAGCATGTGAGATTCGTATAACATTCNNCCAATTAGAGTTGATTTACCATCATCGACTGAGCCACATGTAATGAAACGAAGCAATTCTTTCTGCTCATGAGCAGCAAGATAGGAATCGATGTCCGTTGCTATGAGGTCACTGACATGTACCATCAGAAATACCCCTCTTGCTTTTTCTTCTCCATGGATGCAGTACTATCAAAATCAATGACTCTGCCTTGACGCTCAGAAGTAGTGGTGAGAAGCATTTCCTGAATTATTTGCGGCAATGTATCCGCTTCAGATTCAACCGCTCCAGTAAGAGGATAGCAGCCTAATGTTCTGAAGCGGACTGTTTTCATCATCGGTTCTTCTCCTTCTTTTAGCGGAAGACGGTCATCATCAACCAAAATCAGAACGCCATCTCGCTCAACAACGGGTCTCGGTTTTGCTAAGTAGAGAGGTACGATTGGGATATTTTCCAGATGTATGTATTGCCAAATATCTAATTCAGTCCAATTTGAAAGAGGGAAGACTCTGATGGATTCTCCTGCATTCTTTCTTGAATTGTAAACATTCCAAAGTTCTGGCCTTTGCCGCTTTGGGTCCCAGTGATGACTTTCGTTTCTGAAAGAAAATATTCTTTCTTTGGCTCGAGACTTTTCTTCATCTCTGCGTGCTCCACCGAATGCAACATCGAAACCATGAGCATCCAATGCTTGCTTCAGGCCTTGTGTTTTCATCACGTCAGTGTGAGTAGAAGAGCCATGAATGAATGGGTTCATTCCCATCTCTTGGCCTTCAGGGTTAATGTGGACAATCAAATCTAATCCGAGGTCATTTGCCATTTTCTCTCTGAACTCAATCATCTCAGAAAACTTCCACATTGTATCGATGTGCATTATTGGAAATGGTGGCTTTGCAGGGTGGAAAGCCTTCATTGCGATATGCAACATTACAGAAGAATCCTTGCCTATCGAATAGAGCATTACGGGATTTTCTGCTTCAGCGACAACCTCTCTCATGATGTGGATAGCCTCGGCTTCCAATCTCTGAAGATGGGTCATTCTATCGTGCATAAATACACCTCAAGCAGACCTACGGGCGTTGACCTCATTCATCAAGGCTGGTATCTCTCCCTTCGGGAGAGCATCGATGCCGCCAGCGGTAGCTCTTCCACCGCCACCAAACTTTGCACAAATGTCACCAATGCCACTTTGTCCTCGCAGTGACACTTGCAAGGTGTCACCTTTGTCGATTGCAATCACATGCGGCCCTAGACTTTTAGAATTGATTCTGTGAGCCATTACTCCAACGACACGACGAGCCCACGACTCGTCCGGCAGTAAGTAAATCCCATCAACAATTTCAACAGAATCCGCTTTGGACATATCTGTAGCAAAACCCTGTTGCAACATAGTAAATTGGGATGTTTCCATAAATCGTTCCGGAGTTTTAGATTCCAGACAAATCGACAATAACTTGTCAGGATGAATGTGCAAATCAGAAAGATCTGCTCCGTATCCATTGTAATTGAGTAATTCACCCAACTCTTTCAGCTCTGGTTTTGACGAATATTGTGACAGCCCATCGCCGTGTAGAGCCACTTCCGACCAATCTGATTTTATTTGTAAGAAATCCTCCACGATTTTAGCAGTACAAACATTCGGTGAAGTGTCAATATATGCCTCAAGTCCTTCGATTGTATCTCCTGGGAGATGGTGGTCAAACCACGTCATTTTGAAACCGTCAGCGCAAAACTTGCTAGCCAAGACATGGTTTCTTGCTAATGAGATATCCATGACCACAATTTCGTCGCCAATATTTGGGTGCACTTTTTTGAGTAATTCAATATCCCTCTTGACACCGGTTACTATCTGCCCTTCAATTCCATGCACAAGGCCCCATTGTACCATGGAACAGATACCATCTGCATCACCATTGAAGGCGAACCAGCGCATGTTACGGCGAGGTCGACTTCTGCCATGAGTCTATTCCTTGACTAAAGTTACTCAAAAGGGGTCTAGAACCGTATTTCTACACTTTTTTACTGGTTTTACGAAATATCGAGTCGCCCTCATCTATATCTATCCGCCATTTGCATAAACGATTCATGCGCCGAGAAGTGGGGATGGTGCTCATCCTCTTGCTTTCGACTTTATTGGTCGCGCCGCCGGCTAGTGCAGGAGGCATTGGTAGTGAAGATCCTGGCGTAAGTGACGTAGTCACTTGGAGGGTCGGCGACAAGTGGGTTTACTCAGGTGCATTCGACCCGACCGTCCTTGTTCAAGGCGCGGGAGTTGATGCGGTTGTTGGCAAAATCATAGGAGATGCAACTACCACTGTAGAAGGCGTTGCTGAAGTCGATATTGATGGTGTTCAAACCCTCGTTTATCTCACTTCATCTAAGGCGGATTTTGACAAAGGTGGCGTTGCGTTAGAGGGATACACAGGAAATCTGTATATCCAATATCAAGTAGATGAAGTAAGAAGGGTTTCAGATCTGGCAAAACTGTCAACTGACCTATCACTAAATGTCAGATACGTACCATATGGNATTTCATCACTTACTCAACAAATTGCAGACATCACAATTACAACTACCTACGACCCAATGAGTGAAAATTATGACTTCCCATTGAGGATAGGAGAGACATGGAACACTTCCTATGTGTCCTCAACCTCATGGTCTGGTTCTTCAGATTACATCACACCATTCCCTCAACCAACAAGTGGTGCAAACCATACAAATTGGGAGATTACAGATATTGGTAAGCCGGTTAACAACCTTGGAGAACAAATTGGCTATGGAGGATGTAATGCATCATACGAATTGACTTCATATGATGACAATGGAACTGAGACATCCTACGAATGGTTCTGTCCAGAAGTAAGGAATTTTGCTTGGTCTAACACTGAGGAAGACATAGGTTTAGTAATTGATTTCAGACTCAAACAGTATCTTCCAGTAGGCTCCAGTGGAGTTGAAGTTACTACCAACCCTGGATATCGAAATATGAATGTCGATGTGGATTTATCAACACAAATAACTGCACTGAATACTCCGATTGAAGTATGGGCAAATGTATCCGACTCTTCTGGCAATCCTCAATCGGGATTAGATGTTGAGATAAGACATGAAGCAGAAGGATTTGTGACAACAGCAACGACCGCTTCTAACGGAAGTGCTTGGGCCATTGTTTCGGTAGGAGAGGCTACCGACACATCTGCTACAACCACCGATTGGGCCAGTCATGGAATCGTAGCATCAACTGGAGGGATGTATGGTGTGGCTACAATTACTCTTGATGACAACATTGTCGGTTTGGACTTAGTTGCCGGATTAGAGCGAGCTAATATTATTCGAAATAGGAGCAGTGAATTGGTTACTCTAAACTCGATTTCAGGATTTAATGTCCTGCCAGGTGACCACTTAACTATCCAACTACCTGTTTACAATCGAGGGATTACTACCAGCGCTGCGACCACTACTCACATCAAATATCCTGATGGTTTTGAAGTCACTAAGGTCCTACCGCCTTTAGGAATGTTTGAACAATTTATCTTTGAGATCGAATGGCAAGTAGATATCAATTCAAGTATTGATAATCAAACGATAGAATGGGAAGTTGACCGCCAATTATCCAATCCTAATGATGCAGATTCATCTAATGACGTAGGTATTCTCCCGTTATTTGTTGGAAGTTCTCCAACCTACATTGGGATGAACCAAAGTGCTTGGACAAATGAAGAAATATTCATCGATGCATCTTCTAGTTTTGATGAAGATGGCGGAATTGTTTGGTGTACATTCGATATTGAATTCGATGATGGTTCATATTCAACGGCTAACCAAAAGGTGATGCGCAGCAGTTGTTCTTTGAATTGGACATGGATTGATGATGGAATATATTCAGTCTTGGTTACAGTTACTGATGAAGAAGGAGATTCAACTGAAAACATTCTTGAAGTTGAAATCTACAATCGNGCTCCAAATGTTTCNATTGTTTCACAGCGAAGTCAAGTAAAGGTAGAACACCCAGTTACTCTCTATGTATTTGCTAATGATTCTGATTCTGAAGATTCATGGCCGGGCTTGGTAGACGTGCATTGGCCTAATACTCAATGCGATGAAGGATATTACACCAGAACATGCACTACTACGGCATGGGAAGAAGGATTACACACATTCACTGCAGTCGGTACAGACGATGATGGTAATCAGACATTTTCAACCATCGACATTGAGTTCACAAACATTGCACCACACGATGTTGCAGTAGCGATGTGGGATGAAAATGGAGACATTATCGAAGCGACTGGACAAATGTCTTGGCAAGTTACNGAAGACCAGGATGTTGAGTTATCTGCAAGGGCTGAAGATTCGATGGACGACTTAGAAAGTCTACGATATGAATGGTCATTCGGCGTGGACACAGATGGTCGAGAATCCCGAGTCCCTGCAGTCTGGACAGAATCTGGAATGCAGACTGTTCTGGTCAAAGCAATCGATACTGAAGGCGAAGATAGTGGCTGGGTTGAGCGATGGATCGATGTTAGAAATGCTGAGCCGCAAATTGAAGAGTTACCTGAAATTATGGCTGTTGCTGAAGGACAGAGCATCAGTATCTCTGGCGTAGCATGGGATACTGCCTCTGATATGTCTGACCTGATTGTATGCTGGGATATTGACCCAGGAGCGGATACTGACGGAATCGGTTCTGCAGATGATGACTGTGATGTTACTGGTTTTGACCTTACTTGGTCTTGGCAAAATGCNGGCATACACAACATTGTATTCCACGCTACTGATGATGATGGTGCTAGGAGCTCATCCACTGCATCTGTAACTGTTCTCAACTTACCTCCAATGGTTCGAATGAAAGCTCCGAGTAATGCGATTTCNGGTGAAACCGTAATCTTGGATGCATCGGCTACNATCGATTCAGAAATNGACAGAGAATACTTGACTGTTGTCTGGGATNTTGATTGCTCAGTGGATAGCGATGGTGACGGAATAAAGGACAATGATGCGGACCTCGTTGGCATAACGGTTGAATATGCATTCCCTAGAGCTGGCAAATTTACCATAAANGCGATTGCTTGGGATGAAGAGATACTCAAACCAGGGACTAGTTCTNCAGTCGTTGANGTTGATTCCCCAGATAGAACGGCCTTCGAAGAAGTGATGGAANCNCTGACNGGCGATGAAGCAAATCCGTTTGTACANTTAGTNCTCATAGCACTGGTNATTTCAGGCCTAGTNATTTTCCTGAAGAAGGGGCAAAGNAAGCGTAAATCTGTTTGGGATGATGATGATGTTCCGATGATTGAAGCACCTATGGAAGCACCATCTTTCGGTTCATTCAGTACGGAAGAAACCGAATCTTCTGTTGAAAATGAAAAAATAGAGCCTGTTCCTCTTCCAGAAGGTGGACTGCCCGAAGGTTGGAGTGAAGAACAGTGGCTACACTATGGGCACCAATACCTCGAGATGCAAGAATCCGAGGACGGACAGGATGAAAAGTAACGGACATACTACGTATGTCCATGCGCCGAGTAATTCCTATCTTTATTCTCATCTTGATGACGGCTTACGGCCCGCTCTCAATGATAGACGATTTTGAAGACCACCAGGTGAATTTTGCTGGTGAAACAGCGGCTAATACACATGATGTTCCTAATTGGAGAATTGGCGACACTTGGGTATATGAAACTAAATTCGACGTTGCAGGATTAATCCAATCCGCGAATGTTTCAGCATCGATACAGACGCTAACTGGCGATACCTCGATGGAAGTCACCGATATTAGATTTGAAACTATACTGGGAGTGCAGACTTTAATTTACGAAGTTACAATCTCAGGAGATTACTCTTCAGGAAACAGCGGTGCTTCACTTGAAGGCACTTCTGGAAGACTTGAAATTGAATACGATGGTATCGACCTTTTACGAGCCAATGACTTAGCAATGTGGGATAGTACATTCACCTTAGTTGTGGATTTCGCTCCATTTAATATTGGATTTTTATCACAAGAATTAGCAGACATAACTTTCGCAACCGTATATGAGCCACCTCGAGAGAAATATGATTTCCCTCTGCGAACTGGGGACCAATGGACAAGTACTTACGATTCTGCAACCAATGTAACAGGAAGTTCGGATTATTTCGACCCGACAACATTTGACTCCCCATTCGTTGAGGACAATACAACTTACCAAGTTACTACAGACGGAGTACCAACAGAAGACGGTGATTCACCATCATACAGTGGCTGTGATGATTCTAGCAAGGTTAATTCTTGGAATAACACAGGGACTTCAAACGGATTTGAGTGGTACTGTGATTCAGTTAGATCTTATGCTTGGTATCGAATAATTAATCCAGCAGGATTCCAGATAGATTGGCTACTAAAGTCGTACAGTCCTACTGATTCTTCTGGCGGTAATCCAACTTCTTCACCTGGAATAAGGAATACCGTAATTGAAGTCGTACCTGAGTTCGTTGCAATTCTACCTAATGCTACTGAAGAAGTAGTAGGTCACTTCACTGTAAATACTGCTAACGAAGTGGGTAAAAATCTGCAATTGCGCTATGAAGTAGATGGCGTGATAATGAGCCTTACCACCGACTCTGATGGAAAGGTGTTCCCAGATTTGGATGTTGGATTCGCACAAGATGCATCCCCTTCATCCGATGATTGGACAAGTAACGGAGTGATAATTTGGGACCCTGTTAACAAAATTGTGGGGGCCGGGACTATCGTGATGGATCTGTCTGTGGTCGGTGTTGATTTAGTGGCCAAACCCGACTCGATGATTGTGACTAGGACAAGAGGAAATGATTCCCTTATCCTATCAAAAGCGAGTGGTTACAATGCATTACCAGGAGATAACATTCAGTTTTCAGTTCCTGCTCAAAACCGAGGTGTTCTAACCTCACCAACTACCGAGATGGAAATTGTAACGCCTGATGGAACTACAGTTAGAGGAAACCTCCCTGAACTTGCTCCATATTCTGAAGCTCGAGTCGATGTCAATTGGACAGTACCTGCAAATACTCCAATCGGCGACCAAACTCTAACATTCATGGTAGACCCAGATAATTTGGTCACTGCCGATGCCAATCGCTCTAACAATGGAGCAGCTCTGGATATATTCATCGGTAGAATGCCGGTAGCAGATATGACATTATCAGATAACGTATTCACATTCGTCAATGTTTCAATTGATGCTTCTGCATCCTTTGATACCGACGGTGGAAATGTCGGATGCTTCTTTGAGATTGAAGACGGGTTTAGAACCGAATTTGTCGATTCTCCATCTTGCCAAACAAATTGGTCTTGGTTTGATGATGGCGTTTGGGAAGTCAAGGTAATTGTTGTCGATGATGAACTTGATGAAGTTGAGATGGTGATGAATGCTACAATTCTCAATCGCGACCCTTATGTGAATCTAACAACCATGACACCTACCGTTAACGCAGGAACACAAATCACCTTCAATGCAACAGACAGCGGAGATATAGACACCGTGTCACCAGAGGGCCAATATGTCACTATATCGTGGCCAGGTAGCGCTTGTGAGGAAGGATTGTATGGACCGTATTGTACTATTACTACTGAAGAAGAAGGAGTCCATGAAATCGAAGTCATGGTAACCGATGACGACAATGCATCTGTCACAGATACAATTTCATTCGAAGTGATGAATGTTGCACCGACTATTGGAGAGATGAACTTTGCAATCGGTGGCATACCNTATCTGACTGCCGAAGATGGAACATGGACTATTGATGAAGAGGTTATTGCGACNNTACTTATCGAAGCAGATGATACACTTTCTGACAAAGAAGATTTGTTGATCACTTGGTANCCAGATGACCTAGACCAAAATTGGACTGTTACNACATCNGGTCCNACNTCTGAAATAACTGTATCATGGGACAAATCNGGACTNCATACAATTCGAGTATTCTCTACCGATGATGATGGNGTAACAAGTGACACTGTACTGGGCTATGTTCGAGTTGTGAACATTGCTCCTGTACTCGANGTATTGCCTGCCTCNCAAGCACTATTTGAGGATGAAATTCTGAACCTAAGTGCGATTGCAACCGACATCGCTGATGCTGACGATTTGCGATTCTGTTGGGATTTAGTAGTATCAATCGATTCTGATGAAAATGGAATCGCTACTGATGATTGTGATGTTGAAGGAGCNGATTTNTTGTATTCTTGGGGCACTAGTGGCTTGCGAACNGTCACNGCAAATGTATGGGATGATGACAACGCAACCGATTCATTCTCTGTAGATGTCACAATTGTAAATCGCCCACCTGCTGCTAATATTTTCGTNCCAGAAGGTGGCTTCATTGTAACTGAAGGTGATTCGATTACATTTAGCGCTAGNAATNCTAGTGACACAGCAAGCGACCGTTCTTCNCTGAGTTTCATTTGGGATGACCCTNCAACTGAAGGGGCAACACAGGATGGATTCGGCGAGAATTATACAATCTCATTTGACAGACCTGGNAAATTCTTTGTCAATCTAACAGTTACCGATGATGATGGAAAGTCAAGTACNGCATCTGTAATNGTAGAAGTAAAGGAAAAGCCAGCAGAAGGATTGTTTGGAATGAATAACACATTGNTNNTTGGTNCAGTANTGGGNGTNGTTATTGTAATGCTAATAGGATTNTTAATGCTNAGAGGAAGAGAATCTAGCACAGTTCCTGTTGAAACAAAAATAGTTCAAGACTTTGGTTGGGATAATTCTTCACCAGAACTATCGCAATCTGTTCCATCTACTCAAATTGCAGATGCTACTGCCAATAGAGGACCACCATTACCAGCTAACGGATTACCTGAAGGCTGGACTATGGAACAGTGGGAATACTACGGAGAGCAGTACTTAGCGACAAACCCAGAGGTTGCAGCGCCTGTTTACTCTGAGCCTGCCCCTCAAACCTACGTGCAACCAGAACCAGTATACACTCAACCGGCTCCAACTGCGACCTTCACAGAACCNGCTTCTTCTCTTCTAGAAAAGACGATGGTTCAAGAACCAGCACCAACTCCTGCCTCACAAGCCCTAGCAGATCTTCTAGATGACTTGGACATATGAGNGTGGNNAAAAATGGGAACANTGTGGCAATTCTTTGGNTTCCCTGACCCCGAAGCACCNTCTCCAGATAGTGNAAAGCGTTCTAAGAAGAAGAAACCGAAAAAGTCTGATGAGGCTCCNGGNCAACAATTGACAATAGTTAGTCCCGATGATGAAGTTCNAACCCCTACTACNGAAACNCCTCTAGATGAAAAAGTGNTAGAAAANAAGATACAGATTCCTAAACCAATAAGGCATACGAATAAATTACCAAAAGGATGGACTGGNCCAGTCACTCCNGACAATATTGCCTTCCATGACTTGTCCGAGTATTCCTCACCCAATACTGANTTTCCAGATAGAGCNCTTAGGTACGTAGTACCAGACCAGATGCANCGATTACCNATCCGGCAAATCGAAGATAGAGTTCGCAGAGGGGATACTATAATTGTNGACCTNACAAGACTAATTCACATGGATACGCAAACNAATGCTTGTCGCAGAACTCTGAAACAAATGGGTGATGANATAGANATTCCAATATTNGCATTAGATGATGAAGATAAACTCCTNCTANTGCCTGGNCANAATGTTTCGATGGATGTAGCTAAGAATGAATTAGGCCTTGTNCCATTACTGATTTGAGTNNGATATAGGACGACTCCTTATATGTTGAAGCGGNCAGGGNAGTTCGATGAAAATCGAAACATCGAGTAAGCAATATTCCACTGCTGGCTCGTATATCGAATTATTATTTGCAGCAGTAGTGATGCAAATTTTGTTTTTCATTACGGCTATGTGGAGCGGTTCCTCAAATTATGACTTCTATAGTGACAACCAAGAACACATCCGATTTGCTTTGAGAATACAACTCGGTTTAGGTTGGGTGATGTGCATTATCGCAGGTTTAGGATTTAGNATACTACCTCTGATNTATGATTTACATTCCTTTGGAAAAAGCGTAATGAGAACTTATGTNGGACTCAATATNTCTGGACAATTTGCAATAATGNTAGGAGTAGTTTCCGGAATANTNATGGATGATTTACTAATTTTTGAGACTCTTGCCACAATTGGGATTACATTGCTTTGCGCNTCTTTAGTAACCTTAGGACCTTCTGCAATAGCGATATTCAAAATTAGATCTCCAAAGNAGAATAAGACAGGNCCGTTTACATATNCCATAGGGGCTTTAATGCCATTTTTAGGTGCAATTACCTTAGCATGTTGGGTACTTCGAGAAAGAGTGGAAAGAATACTANACCTTTCAGAATCAATTATCTTTGANTTCTTTATTGTAATCACNGTTGTAGCATTAATAATNTCACACTTTAATCGAAGATTAGATTGGAAAATAATCAANCAAGAAAATCTAGGAAAGGTGTTNGGTATNTTCACNATTATGCTGTTACTTTCTGTGATCGGTGAGCCACTGTATTACAGAGATGAAATCTCAATCAGAGTATTCGCTGTTCTAGTAAGTGCACCGTTCTTATTCATCTTTTTGATGNTAAATCCTAAGAGGATTTTGAANTGTGTATTTGACAAAAAACCATTCAANAAAATGTTGCTAGCCGCANTNTTTTGGNTACCTGTTGTNGGATTTGTTTCCTTTGTTGAGACCATGGGGTATGTGNNTNTGAATGAAGGTGGTTTACCTTACAGTAGATTGATNCTTATCTTCGGGGTAGNGTTTCAATCTCTTTGGGGGTTTGCTGAATACTTACANGATGACCATANAANGTTGTCAATTCACAGNAGGAAAACTAAGTGGNTNGTACTNATTTCTGTGAANTTGGGTTCATTGATTGTGTTGCAAACATTTGCNCNAAANTGGNTGAATGNNAGTNCAATGGAAGGGTTTCCACGCCCTATGGTTCTCTGCTTTGCAATTTCATTTGTNGTAATGCTATTCCATTGGATAAAGGACATTTTCTTCAGTCTCGAAGATTGGCATAAAACTCCTATGTTTTATGACCAATATCTGGCTCACCCAGATGAAGGTTCGGGCTTTTTACCTGAGGATTAATCGAGTAACCTCAAACCACTTGGAGCGAAACCTAGTACTGTTAATTCATCTCCATCCACTAATTTTGCATAATCNCCCATNGCTCCTGCTAAATCATAGGANCCAGCCTTACCTANCCAAGATTTGGAAGTGATTAATTCACTAATTGTCTCAATGCTTAATTCCTCGATTTCCACGATTGCTGATTCGACAAAGAACGTCCAGTCTCCGCAAATTTGGATTCCTGTTGCAGACCATACTTGATGTCTACAACCTGATAGCCTCTTGATCATTGATGCTGCTTCAAGTTCTCCACTNGCTTTGCCCATTGCTGCATTGATATCATCAGGGTCGGCAACCATNGTATCTGCTACTACTACTGCTTTGAACCCATGACCTGGCTTCACAGCAGCTGCTTTACGACGGCAAATCGCCAAAACTTGGGATGAAACTGAGCCAGACGGTGGCGTTTCATCAACATCAGGTAATGCTTCAACATGAACCTCTCCAAATCTGTCATTGAGAATCTGAGCTCTCCTCTGTGAAGCGCTGGCCAGCCATATTCCCATATCGAGCCGTTTGGGGGTCACCTTGAAGAGAACATCGCTTCTACACCGTACCGGTGAGACGACGTGAGTGACATTGAAAGGATTCCAACACACATCGCAGGATTAGATGAAAATATGCAAGGAGGTATCCCGCAGGGCCACATTTGTATTGTTGCAGGACAGTCCGGAGCAATGAAATCTTCAGTAACATTTTCCCTATTATACAACGCTGTTTTGTATGGAGAGACGAGTGGAATCTATGTTACGCTCGAACAAGGCAAAGATTCTCTACGTTCTCACATGTCAAACATGGGAATGAATGTCGATGACCCAAGAGTCAGAAACCGCATTGCTATCATCGATTTGTCCGATTTGCGTGTCCAGTTGGATGAGCAAGGAATGAGCAACAGAATCGATTGGATGGGTCAATTGATTAAACAATTAACATCATACCGACAATCGATAGGATTCGAATTACTAGTATTCGATTCTCTAGGGGCTTTCTTTACATTAACCAAGATGGAAAACCCTCGTGATGAAATTTTCCGCCTATTCGAAGCATGCCGAAGATTGGAACTTACTTCATTCTTCATATGTGAAATGACAGGGGAAGACCACAAACAATTCGGAGAATACGGTGTTGAGGATTATCTTTCAGATGGAGTTATGCATCTTACAATGGAGCGCCAGGGCGACGACATTACCAGGAAAATTGGAGTTATCAAAATGCGTCACACGCACCACAGGTTGGGATACTCACCGATTCTTTGGAACTCAGGTGACCAAAGATTCACAATTCAGTAATCATTCAACTGTTACTGATTTAGCAAGGTTGCGAGGCCTATCTACATCACAATCCAGTGCAAGTGCTGTTTTGTANGCGAGTAATTGCAAAGGAACTACAGAAAGAAGTGGAGTTAACAGAGGGTCACAAGCAGGTATACTAATCGNTATATCTGCTTCTTCGGAAATAGAATCTCCTTCCTCATGNATTAGGATGATTTTACCACCTCTTGCCTTACATTCATGCATCGATGAAATCGTTTTCTCACGNTGCTTATCATTTGGAGCGATCACAACAATCGGGCTNCCTTCTTCTAACAAAGCGATTGGCCCGTGTTTCATTTCTCCCGCCGGATATGCTAAGCAAGGAATGTATGCAAGTTCCATCAACTTTAGNGCACCTTCACTGGCGACAGGAGCAGAAAGACCTCGGCCCAAGAATAGAACNCTCTTGGCATTCTTAACCAATTCAACCGCTTCATCGATTGGTCCTTGATTGGAAAGATAATTTTCCATGAGGCTAGGTATCTGCTCNAAATTCTCGGCTATTTTGCGGCCTCTTTCACGAGAAAAGGAACGAGTACGACCAATTCTCATCGCAAACAAAAGTAAAGCTGCAACCATGTTTGTGAATGCCTTTGTTGAAGCGACAGCCTGTTCAGGACCACTGTGGATGTATACTCCNCGGCCACTAAGCCTAGCGATTGAAGAGCCCACTACGTTGATTATACCGTGAACATCTCCTCCNTTCAATTGAATTTCTTTTACAGCNGAAATAGTATCTGCTGTTTCTCCNGACTGNGANACTGCAAAGTGAATCNCATTCGGATTTATCACTGGGTCGTTATACCTAAATTCACTTGCNACNTGAGCAACTGCNGGTATTCTNGCCAAACTTTCTATTGCTAATTGNCCGATTCNACANGCATTGAGNGCAGTTCCNCANCCAATTAATCTAACATGCGGTGATGTTCGNAAGCGNATAGGTTNTAACTTTAATCCACCAAGTTTNGCACTTCCATTTGCTTTATCCAANCGNCCGCTAATNCAACGTCTAAGNGCTTCTGGCTGCTCATGNATCTCTTTGAGCATGAAGTGTGGATANCCAGCCATATCGGCTTCTCCCCATTCATCTTCNAGAACNGTCATACTNGTACTNGAGGAGCCACCATCCAGCCTTGAGATGTCGATTCCTTGTTTTGTTAACACAGCGANATCACCATCTTCAAGGTAGAAAATATTCTGTGTATGTTGCGATAATGCATGAGGGTCGGAAGAGACAAATGACTCTCCGTCGCCTTGNCCTAGAATCAATGGTGAGCCATTACGAGCGCAAATTATCAGGTCATAATCCTTGAACAAAACACACAATCCCCATGTTCCTGTAACTCTTTTCAAAGTCTGCCTAACAGCTTCAATCGGTTCTTGACCAGAATTCAATCCAATCGTAATCATGTGAACTAGCGCTTCAGAATCTGTTTCGGATTTGAGCTCGAAACCTTTTGATTCCAATTTGCTCCTCAATCTTCTCGCATTATCAATAATCCCATTATGGACTACTGCAACGCTTCCATCTTGATTCATGTGCGGATGTGCATTGGCATCGGTGACTGAACCATGAGTTGCCCAACGAGTGTGAGCAATCCCCATGTTCCCCTCGATGTGATTAGGGAGTATCTTTGACAACTCAGCAACTTTTCCAACTTTCTTGTGAACTTGTAAACCATCATTACGAACTACTATTCCTGTAGAATCATAACCTCTGTATTCGAGTTTACGTAATCCTTCGACCAGCAAGGGTGCTGCTGCTCTTTCTCCAATAAAACCGAATATACCACACATGTCAAGACCTCACATGTGAATTACTTCTGAACAGATTGGACAATCCATCTTTCTCAAAGTCATGTCCTTGACTGTTATGCTGGAACCACAAGCAGCACACGTGACATTCCTTTCAGGTGCAGGCATTGGAGGTAATGGTAGTGGAGGCAATCCATCCAAACCCGGTAGCATAGGAAGTTGCCCTGGTGCAGGTGGCATAGGCAATGGTGGTAAATCATTCAGGACTGGTGCGCCCAATACAGGTAATTCGCCTGGTAGAGGTATTTCCCCTGGAGGAGGAATTGGAGGGAGGTTTTTCGTGATGTTNTCGAAAATCTCCTTCGCTTCCCTGTCATCCTTTCTCTTCATTCTTCGCTCCAATCTCTTCGANGCAGTTCCCGCTTCAACTTGAGCTTCTAACTCTGCAGTTAAATCTCTAGACGCCTCTTCCTCACCATCATCTAATACAACCTTAGGCTGATTGATTTCGACTAATATTTCAGAACCGCCATCGCTATCTATTGCTAATAGAGGAATCTCATCCTCTTCGGTTAATACCAATAATTCTAGGTCGCTACCTTCAGCAGANACCTCTAGTTCTTCTTCCTCTCGATGAGAACGCTTTANGACGACTATTACTAATGTAAATAGTACGATAAAGAATCCAGCAATTGCTCCTAATGCCATAATTTTCTCTTCTTGAGTCTCGCCCGGAAGAGGTGCCAGGAGGTCAACTAAGAATCCACCTTCATCTCCATCTCCGTTACTTGGATAGATGTAAGCGACCTTCTTACCACTAATTTGTCCAGAAGGTGATGACATAATTACAACCGAATCTTCTCCGATACTACCTGCTCCAATCACATGTCCTTCAGCAATCAAATTGGATAGCCCAATTACAGAATCACCAGCATTATACAGACCATATCTAGTTACTGGACCATGAATTCCAATTTCATCATGATATACTTTAATTTCAGTATCTGAAATCTTCATCATCACTATCTTGGTGGCTCCAGGAGATGAAATGTTCTCTGTTTCATCTACAGACCAAATCGAATCTTGTACTACGCTGATAATCTCTGCTGAACGTCCGCTACCCTCGATCCAAGCTGAAACTAANACNTCCTCATCTTTGTGGTCAACGATCATCATTTCCGGCATACTAGCATCATCACCAGCAGGGGCTTGGAAATTAAACGGAGTTTGTGAAATTTTACCATGGGCATAGAATAATCCCACTCTTTCGATTCCGGTAACGTCATCTCTCATCGCTTGATACAATAAGTGAATTGTGTCTTTACCAATTCCAACTGCCAAAGCATCGCCATATTGTGGCTTGATGTCAATNTCCGATAACACATTCATCTTNGTAGTCCATCCAGTACTAGATTTTGCATTGTCATTATGAATCATGAAAATATTGGTAATATCATTCCAAGAACCACCGGTCAAAATATCTCGATGGTAACCTGCCAACACTATCTCGTCACCTCTCGATGAAAGGTCAAAGCCCCAGTAATTTCCTTCGGATTGTTTCAAAGGAGTGAGGTGTGAAGTCACTGTACTCATATCGCCCAGTAATCCGATACTAGACATTCCTACATCTGTCAATGTGTAACCAAGTTGGTCATCAAATCTCTTATTCCAAGCAAGATGAACTCTGTTATCGTCCCTTAATGTGAAGGCAAACTCTCCGGCCCAATCTGCTTCGATTAGCGTGTCACCTGGCATTCCAAAAGACGGTGTTAGAGTTCTAGCATGCAATTCACCATTTTTGGTAGTAAACAGTAATCCTCCTCCATCAGGTATTCCGACGAAGCCGAGAGCGGCTTCACCGTCAGAAAGTGTCAGCCCCACCTTCAAGCCAACTTCAAAGTCGTCGACTATCACGCTAAACCTGAGTTCTGAGTATGCCGCTTCAACACCATCTCCTTCGAGAAGTACCCGATGTTTTACGACCCCTACCGAATCATGTGTATGAGAAAATTGCGCTTTCGCATTTCCAGATGAACTGGTAGAACCAGGAATTACCGATATAGTTCTCGTATCCCCTTCTATCCAACCGAGTTCATCCCAAGTGTACAATGTCATTTTGATGTTTGTAGCATCGGTCTGACCCATATTGTCTACACGCACATTTATTGTGTACGGTATTTGATTATCGTCACTTACACTAGGTGAGGGGATTGATGAAAATGTCGAAACTGCACTTGTCAAAAAGCGGAGTGTAGGCTCGACTGGTCTCTCTTTAATTTCGAAGGAGAACGTGTATTCATTATCGCTCTCATCGTCGTTCATCAGACCATTAGGGTCAATCTCAATTGTAACATCGTGAACTCCTGCTTCGGTAGCCCACCACCACAAAATGACCGAGATCGTTTCACCTTGCTCAACTCTTGGCAGTTTTCCTTCACTTGGATATGTACTAGATTCTGAACCCGGAGCATCGAGTCTTACGTGTAAATCTGTAGCATCATCATCTCCAGTATTCACCACACTGAAGTGAACTTCTAGTATAGTTCCTGCAACTGCAGTAGTCGCGGGTAAATCTTGGTCGAGAATCTGGACAGAACCTTGGAATCTTAATTCAGGAGCTGCTGGTTGATTGTCAATAGTGAAAGTACGTCTTACCAGATCTGATTCCGAACCACTCATATTGACTAATTTGATGGATATTTTATGTGAGCCATCGCTGATTTCAGTTGAATCCCATGTAAAAGACCAGTCTTGTGGGCTGTTGTCGGTTTCATCAAATGAATGCGCATTTTCCCATTCATCGGAATTCACTCTGTACATGAGGTGGCTAGGCTCAATACCTTGNGCAGTACCACTAAAACTGACTGTNTCAGACAATACCGAACCAGATGAAGGTGAGCCGAATGAAACAATCATTCGACCAATGTTNCCCCAGCGAATATCGCTAGAAACCAACTCTCCAGCACCTGATGCTTTGACTTCAATTACTACATTTTGTTCGCTTTCATCAATCCAATCTTCCTTGATTAATACATCCAAATACCAAGATTCGATATCGCCGCCAGCAGTACTCCAATCAAGTAATACAACTTCTTCGAAATCATCAAGGTACTGAGTTATCCGAATATCGACTTGATTCCACGGACCACTGTCGTTAACCACGCTTCCGTCTATTCGAATTATTTCACCGGCGATAAACCACGTTCCGTTTACTGGGTTTGATACAGTTACACCTTCATCTGTAGTGTCGTTGGAAGGAGGTACAACGATTCCACCACCGCCACTATTCAATGGAGTACATGGTCGCTCAAGGACAGTATCTATTGCACAAGATGCATCTAGTAATCCGAATCCCCATTCATCATTCCAGCGATCGGATACCCCCGATTCCGAAGGGCTACCTTTCAATTCACTTGAATTGCGCAATATGTCTTTAATTTCCATAGGAGTCAAATCAGACTCCGCTTGTAGCATTAATGCAACAACACCTGAAACTAATGGAGTAGCCATCGAAGTTCCATCCTTGGATTCGTATGAATTGTCAGCCATTGGTCTGGGAGAGCCGGGCAATGAAGTTCCCGTCGCGGCAGAAGCAGAATAAATCCCGCTTCCATAAGCGGTAATATCTGGCTTTAGTTCATCCCAGTCATCATCATCATTATCGCTATCTCTAGGGCCTGTGTTAGAATATGATGCCATGAAATCGTCAGTACGATTTATTGAATCAGAGTTGTCTGCAGAGCCAATTGTGATTGCTCCGTCAGCGCTTCCAGGAGAAGCAATGCGGCGCTTGCCGTCGTTTCCTGCTGCGACAATACAAGCAATCCCATGGTCATAAGTTGCATTGTTTACGAGTCTCGATTCCGCTCCAGTACCATTGTCACCAGAATCATCAGGAGAAAGAGGATTGCCGATTGAACCGAATGACATCTGGCCGATTTGAATTCCTTTAGCACCATTACCCCA
Organism: Methanobacteriota archaeon; assembly: GCA_002701145.1. Taxonomy (GTDB): domain Archaea; phylum Thermoplasmatota; class Poseidoniia; order Poseidoniales; family Poseidoniaceae; genus MGIIa-K1. The sequence goes on along the minus strand of PAEE01000014.1, from coordinate 188 downwards.
ATCAGTATCCTTGTTATTTATCATCCACTGAATCCCATTCAAAGAATTTTGAGAATTGGTTCCGCCACTGTCGGTCAAAACTTTGACATCGACTAAGAAAGCACCAGGAGCGCCACCCATGTGAACTTGAGATGAGTCTCCAGTTCCAAGGGCTATTCCAGCTACGTGAGTTCCATGGCCTTGGCCAT
>PAEE01000013.1 GCA_002701145.1 Methanobacteriota archaeon | reverse complement strand
AGATTGAGAGGAGGTCTTGCAATTCTTAGGGAAGAGCATGGCGATGATGCAGTCCTGCTCGTTCCAATACAGCAGGCATGGAGGGATTCTATGCTCAGAGCATTGAATACCATGCCCGATGCAGAGGAGAGTTCATCACTCGCAAGCACTTCGGATGGAGAGGAGGAGTGATTATGAGCGGGTCCGGCAAGTTCGATGTCAGAGTAGATAATCTACTTGTTCGCTTCACTCCGTCACCTCCAGTTGATCTCGAAGAGGCTATCGAAAGGCTAGGCGGAATTAGGAACGGGAATGTCATCATCAAGACGCTAGATGCTCCACGTGCAACGCTAATTATCGATTCAGAAGGTAGAATCATTGTCCATGGAACTCATCGAATTGAAGCTGCTAGAGCGGCTGCAAAAGAAATGCTATTGAGAATGGGTCGTGATGACTCTGGCATGGTGGCTGAACTAGGGCCAATCGTAGCATCATTCGATTTCGGACAAGAGGTTCCAATCAACAATTTACGCACTAATCTTGGAAGTGGTACTACATCAATCGATGAGCGATTAGGCTGCTTAAGGTTGAATGATACTAGGCATGATTTGGAATTGCTGATTTGGGCTAACGGTCGCTGTGTCGCTCTAAATGCTCGCCATCAAAATATGGTGGCTATGGCTGCAGTACATTGGAAGTCTAAATTCAGTGACAAGAAATCACTGAAGGCGTGAGACATATGGATTGGACAGGCCCAATCCTTGATGACCATTTTCATCTAAACCGTAATGGTAGATTCCTTGATGCTGCTCGTGACTTTTTACGAGTTGGCGGTACTGATTTGGTTTTGGTCCATTGCCCTGACTTTGCATCGCCACCCGTGACTAGGCAAGGTCATTTTGACTCATACGCAGATACAGTTGCAATGGCAGAAGAAGTTCGTTCACTTGGCATAGGTGTACGGGTTATTTTAGGTCCGCACCCTGCTGCTTTTGCTCACCAGTTCGAATCTTTAGGAGATAGGGCTGAAGAGAATTATTGGGACAGTATTGAGACTGCGCTCCAGTTTGTTCATGAGCATAAAGCCCACGGTATTGGTGAAGTTGGTAGGCCGCATTGGAAAGTTTCAGATGAAATTTGGAGTCGTTCTAACGCTCTTCTTTTCGAAACGATGCAATTAGCTGCTAAAGAGGGGATTCCTCTACAATTACATGTCGAAGGAGAATCTGATGAAACATATGGTGATCTAGCGGAAATGGCAGACAAAGCAGGCCTTGCTAGAGAGAGATTGGTTCGCCACTATGCACCGCCTAAAGTTAATGCAGAATATACTCATGGAATAACTCCAAGTGTACTTGCAGGAAGTGGTTCAATCGATGAATTGATGGCAACTTTCGAAGCATCATCTCATGGATTCATGCTAGAAACCGATTACATGGATGACCCTAGGCGCCCAGGAGCGGTTCTTGGGCCCAAAACTGTGCCAAAAAGAACACGCCAACTTCTAGAAGCCGGTCTTGATGAAGAGATATTGTACAGGTGCCACAAAGACTTACCTGACCATATTTATGGTTCAATTTAACCAAGAGTTCATGACCTTTGCTTTGTTCGGCAGTGACAGTGGTTGCTGTGAAAAGGGTTATTTTAATCTCGATTCTTTTATTTTGCATGCTAGCCCCGATGAATGCTCAAGCCCAAGCAACCCCTATCGGAGTTGAAATTGAATGCGATGATTCCACAATCGACATCAATGTGCATCCTGAACAAAACCAACCGGTTTCTGTATCCTGTACTGTGACAAATACTGGTTTGGTCAAAGAACAGATAGACGTTGATTGGAGTGTTGATGGAAATGATTTCAATGTNGATGTCCCNGGTGACAAATCTTGGGATATTGATGCAGGCGAATCTGAATCCTTCACNGNNGTCTTCACAGCATCCCCTCGAATTGAGGTGAAGTCTGAAGATTTCAATATCACAGCAACTGTGGTGAGTGCAACAATTGGTGGCGACCCAGTTACAATTCCNTTGGGTCAATTNGGCTCAACNGCTGAAGTAGGCGGCACAGTCAANTCATTGGCTTACTCGAGAATTGACTTGGAAGTCTCTAATCCTACTACTAGAAACATCGAAGTTTCAGAAGAAGAATCCATACAATTTACTATTTTTAATGATGGAAATAGAATCGATGAGTTGGAAGTCATTGTAGTCAACCAACAAGAATTGGAAGATGCTGGATTCAAGTTTGTTTCAGACTCATTTTTCCGTTCCACAGTTAATCCAAGTTCTTCTTCAGAACAGGGAACTATCCTAATCAAAGCTCCATCTTCTGCATCCAGTGAAATTTCTGTACAAGTCGAACTCCTTGCATTCTCTAAACTCGATGATTCGGGCACCGCATTTAGCGAGACTACAGTCAGAATTGTAGTGGCTGCATCCAGTGGAGGNGGAGTGGGTGGCTTGGATTCTATGAGTGAGGAAAATTGGGCCATGATTGGAATCGCTGGCGGAGGGCTGTTCGGTTTGATTCTACTCTTGGTGATAATCTCACGTCTTACTAAGAAAACCGCTGGCAAACAAAAGGTCGCCCAGAAAGAAGCAAAGAAAGCTGCTAAGGCTGAACGTAAGGCTGGGAAAAAGAGCAAGAAAGCAAAACCAGTAGCCGTCGAAGAATCCTCTGATGACGACTTCGATTTCGATGACGATTTCGATGATGATTTTGATTTCGACGATTTGTGACGCAAATCTCTGTATTTCGGCTGATTTTTATCACCCCTGAAATGGCCGTTATGGCCTGTTTTCCTATGGCAACAGTCATAGACGGGGTGGCTAGGGAAACACCTACCCTAAGGGTAGGTGCTAATTATGCTAAATTTACAAGGTAAAGTTGCATTTGTTTTCGGTGTAGCCAGTGAAGACTCAATCGCTTGGGCAATTTGTCAAAGTCTCGCTGACGCAGGGGTGACTCTATACCTTGGCTATCAGAAAAGATTCATGTCAAGAGTTTTCCAACTGAAGGACAAACTCCCTGCCATTGCTGGCTTCTATCCTCTAGATGTTGCATCAGATGCGGACACTAAGGAATTCTTCGATGCTTTTAGCGCAGAAAACCCTAACCTCAAGGCAGATATTTTGATCCACGCTATCGGTTTTGCACCTAGAGAGTGTTTCGATAGACCCATTCTGTTTGTCGATGACGACAAAATTAACACTGCATTTACTATTTCAGCCAACTCTTTGCAACGTTGCCTCAAGTTCGCATTGCCTTATCTGAATGAAGGTTCTTCCACCATCACTCTGACATACGCTGCTTCAACCCGGCACGTCCCGTCTTACGGAATAATGAGCATGGCTAAGGCGGCTCTCGAGTGTTGGACAAGGGAATTGGCATGCCACCTTGGGCCAGAGGGACACCGAGTAAACGCCATCTCAAGTGGTCCAATTCGAACCATTGCAGCTAGCGGTATTCCTGGTTTTGATAATATCCTCGATCATGTGGCTGCTAATTCTCCACTACGTAGAAATGTAACACAATCTGATGTAGCGGGTTGTACAACTTGGCTTGCAAGTCCTCTTTCTGCAGGAGTTACTGGCCAATGCATTCATGTCGATGCTGGTTATTCGATTACAATGGTTCCATCAAGCATAATGGGTGAGTGAATCTGATGACGATAACAACAGCNGATGGGAAACCTTGCGATGGNTTAGATCANGCTCCGTTTGAGCCAATCGCAGTAATCGGAATGGCTGCTTTAATGCCGGATGCAACTTCAATAGAGCAATTCTGGCAGAATATTATCGANGCNCATGTCTCTATCAAAGAAGTTCCAAAAGACCGATGGGACCCTGATATTTACTGGGACGAAGGCTCGCCAGGCAATATTACTGAGGGCAAAACATATTCAAAAATCGGAGGATTCGTTGAAGGTTATGAGTTTGATTGGAGGAGATGGAGACAACCCCCGGGGACTCTCCCCCAAATCGACTCCTGCCAACTATGGGCAGTTACAGTTTCAGCAGATGCTATCGAGAATGCAGGTTATGGTGAAGGCGGTAAAACGCTAGACAGGTCTAGAACTGGTGTCATATTTGCAAATGCATTGGGCGGTGAAAACCGTTCAGAATCGAATCTCCGAGTATTTAGTTTCGAAATGAGAAAAATAGCAATTGAAAACGGTGCATCTCCTGAACAGGCCGATGCGATTGTCGAGGCTATTTGCGAGGGCAAACCTCGAATCGATGAAGACACAATGCCTGGAGAATTAGCGAATGTAGTGAGCGGCAGAGTCGCAAACCTACTGGACTTGCAAGGTCCAAATTATTCTACAGATGCCGCATGCGCCTCCTCTATGGCTTCTTTACTTGACGCCTGCCGTCTTTTGCAGACAAGACAAGTCGATACAATGCTCGCTGGCGCTACAGACCGTTGTATGGAAGCCCCAACCTATGCTAAATTCAGTGCCATAGGAGCACTCTCTTCTACTCACTCCACGCCTTTCGATGCACGTGCAAATGGGTTCGTTATGGGCGAAGGTGCAGGTGTTCTGGTGCTCAAAAGGCTCTCAGATGCAGTTCGTGATGGCGACGACGTCAAAGCGGTAGTTCGAGGGGTAGGGGGCTCTTCCGACGGTAGAGGCAAGGGAATAACTGCGCCAAGCCAAAGAGGGCAAGTTCAAGCTGTTAGCAGAGCATACTCGCAAGCAGGATATGCTCCTTCAACAGTCGAGTTAGTAGAGGCGCACGGCACTTCAACCAAAGTAGGGGATGCTACTGAGTTGTCCACTCTTTCACTTCTTTGGAATGAATTAGATGGCGGCGACCATATTGCTGTTGGTTCAGTCAAGAGTCAAATTGGCCACTTGAAGGCAGCAGCAGGTATCGCTGGAATTATGAAAGCATGTAATGCAGTTTACCATAGCACAATNCCGCCAAGTGCAGGATTCCAAACACCTAATCCGACCGTTGAATGGGATGAAATTCCATTCTTTGTGCCGACAAAAGCACGTGATTGGCCCGAGCCAAAATCTCACCCTCGTCGAGCAGGAGTTTCTGCATTCGGTTTTGGTGGCACCAATTTCCACGTTGCAATCGAAGGGTATGACCCACAATTCCATGCCGAATTATTATCTCATTGGGATGGAAGATGGGAGGCATATGCTGGAACTGANAANTCACATTCCGATAAGGCGACAATGTCTCATGAGCAGTTGAAAGCAGTAGAAGGCGGTCTGCTACTATTATCTGGAAGTTCTATCGACGCAGTGCGAACTAAGTTGACAGCAGTTTCTTTCAAAGGCCCTAATTTTGATGATGACCCTAGTGGGATTAGGCTATCCTTCACATTACCNGANGCATGGTCATTCAACCCATCNGANTCNGTTCGCATGGCTATCTCAGCAACTAGTTGGGCNGAATTCAACAAGNGAACNGAACTCGCTTTGAAAGCGATGGATGATAAGGNCAAATGGGGATTCTTGATGAGTCAAGGCATAATGATTAGCGATGATCCAGCNCTNCCACCTGAGGCTAAAGTNGCCCANATGTATCCNGGGCAAGGTAGCCAATATGTTGGCATGACTCTCGACCTTAATCACCGCTTTAGCGGTGTAGGCAAAGTTTGGGAAAAGGCAGACGTTACCATGGTTGATGTNTTGGANGGTGAAACNCTNTCNTCTTTNGTTCTTNGAGACAATCTCTCNCAGGAAGAAAAGAAAGAAGCAGAATTCAAACTCAAGCAAACNGAATACACTCANCCNGCAATGTTGACTGCNGATTTAGCNATTGAAGCGGCGCTAAATGCCCATGGNCACAANCCAGATATGGTTGCAGGNCANAGTTTAGGAGAATATGCTGCACTGATGAGTGCAGGAATTCTCGATATGGATGGTGCACTTAGAGCAGCCGCTGCTCGTGGTACTGAAATGAGCAGTGTGGAAATAGATGACAAAGGGCTAATGGCTAGCGTAACCGCTCCTTATGCTCGCATAGCAGAGATTATCGAAGAGATCGATGGATACGTCATAGCGGCTAACAAAAACTCGCCTAAAATGACGGTAATAGCGGGCGAAACCGCTCCAGTCAAGGAGGCAATGTCCAAGTTTGAATCCGAAGGCTTCCAAAGTGTAGCACTATCAACCAGTCACGCATTCCATTCTAAGATTGTAGCTCCAGCAAACGAGCCTCTTCGCAGGTTCCTTGAAGGACTTGAAATTAGATGGCCTAGCATTCCAATTACGAGCAATGTAGATGGTGGCTGGTATCCAATGGATGATGGCGGCGATTCAAAGGCCGCTATATTNTCAAAATTAGCACCTCAGATGGCGTCTAGTGTAGAATGGACTACGCAAATAGATTCAATGTACGAAGCAGGAGCCAGAATCTTTGTCGAAGTTGGNCCTAAACGCGCATTGACCGTTTTCGCTTCACAAATCTTGGAAGGNAAAGTCGCTCTTCCAATTATGACAAATCACCCCAAAGCAGGAGGGATTGCAACATTCCTGTCTGCATTGGGAACTCTCGCATTAGCGGGCAGAACTCCTGAATGGCCTGACCGTAACAGCCCTCAACTGACCGAAGCATTCCGGGCAGGTCCGGTAGAAGCCCAAGGCTCTTCTCAACAGCCATCCACACCTCTCAAGGAGCGAAGTAGACCATTGCCTTCCAAAGGTGGAGATGTAATCACCAAGACCGTAGTCCAAACCAAGGACGAATCTAGTAACCCTGATGCTGCTAAAATCAACTTGGTAGGAGAACTAATTGCTGCACAAACCGGCTACCCNGCTAAGTTCTGTCAAGGTAATGTCGACATGCGAGCAGTATTGGGAATGAGCGACTCTGAGATACAAATCGTAGTATCTAGTGTTCATGCACAATGCAGCACGGATCCTGATTGGGACATTACCGTTGCAAAAACCCCTGGCGACATCACTAGATGGATAACCGCTGCTCCTGAATTGGGAAGTAAAACTAGGTCTACTAAATTTGACGACCGTGATGATGACCCGTATGTGATAACAGGTGTTTCCTTAGGTTTACCAGGCGGAGAAAGAGTATTCGACAAAGGTAACTTTGAGAAATTGATTCGTGGAGAGACTTGTATTAGTGAAGTTACAGATGAATACAAACAGAGGTTGCTTGACAAAAATATTGTTCGTCTAATCAAGGGAAGAGATGGCAGTGTAGGAATGGATGCCGCTACTGAGTTTGGCGACATCCCGCAACTTGCAGGTATCAAATCATCATTCGATCCATCCGAGGAATTCGGTATTGATGCAAAGATCGCTGCGGCTTGGGATATTACAACACAATTGGCATGTGCTGCTGGATTAATCGCTCTCAAAGACGCAGGCATCCCCCTAACTCCGGTCGAGCAGGTAGGTAAAGGCGGTTTGCGATTGATTCGCTCATGGCAGATGCCTTCAATTTACAGGGATAGAACTGGAATTGTCTTTTCATCATGTTTCGCAGGTCATCAAATGGCCGCAAAGCATGCCAAGTTAAACGGCGACGACGGAGAAGGTAGGTTTGACCGTCGATATCTATTCCAAGTCCTCAATATGGGGCATTCACAATTCGCTCAACACGTGGGTATTAGAGGACCTAATACTACCATTAATTTGGCATGTGCTTCTGCTACAGCAGCATTTGGTGTNGCTGAGGATTGGCTAGCATCTGACCGTTGTGACCGTGTNGTAATCATCTCTGCTGATGACGTTACTGGNGATGACATGTGGGAATGGATTGGCTCAGGATTTGCCTCTAGNGGTGCNGCAGCCACTAGCAATGTCGTCGAAGAAACAGCACTGCCTTTCGACAAACGCCGAAACGGCTTGATTCTTGGAATGGGTGCAGCCGCATTCGTTGTAGAGAGGAAATCACAATCCGATGCAAGAGGGGTTCAGCCTATGGCTGAGTTACTTGGTACTAGAATCGCTAACTCGGCCTTCCACGGTACTCGCCTTGATGTTGANCATGTAGCTTCGACTGTTGATGAGTTCATTGAGGAAATGGAGTCCCGTTGGGGCCTTGATCGTCACAAGATGGCTCCGGAAACAGTGTTCTTTTCCCATGAAACTTTCACTCCTGCAAGAGGGGGTTCAGCACAAGCCGAAGTCAAGGCACTGAGAGATACNTTTGGAGCGAGTACAGATTCGATAGTCATTGCCAATACCAAAGGTTTCACCGGACACCCAATGGGTGTTGGAATCGAAGACGCTGCGATGTTTTACGGTTTGATGACCGGTAAGATTCCACCAATTGCTAATCACAAAGAAGTAGACCCTGAATTGGGTAATCTGAACTTATCCAAGGGTGGAGCATATCCTGAGNTGAAATATGGNATGAGATTTGCTGCAGGCTTTGGCAGTCAAATCGGATTNTCATTGGTTCGTAGGTGTGAATACATAGGCGACAGAATAAATCGTCAGAAATTGTTGACTTGGAATCAATCAATTGCTGGAACCCCAAATATCGAATTGCGTGTTCTTCAGAATAAACTTGTAGCGTATGTAGANGGAGACAACAACCTCCATGGTGGTATCCAAGGAGATGAATACGCTGTTCCTAAGACCACACGACCAATCGCCGCTCCTGTCATAGCAGCCGTAACCCCTGAACCAGTCGCAGCACCTGTGCCTGTGCCAGAACCAGTTGCAAAAGNTCCAAAACAGGAGATTTCTGGCGATATTGCATCAATAGTAATCGATGTAGTTGTAACTCATACCGGTTACCCTGCAGACTTCGTTGAACTCGACCAGGACCTCGAAGGTGAGTTAGGCATTGATACGGTAAAACAAGCCGAAATAATGGCGGATATTCGTCATAAATTCGATTTACCAATAGACGAAGATTTCGTGTTATCCGATTATCCAACTCTCAACCATATGATTGGCTATATCCACAAAATGAAAGGTGGAAACGCCCCGATTACTACCGCACCAACTCCAGAACTTGCAACTGAAGTAAGTCAAACATCGGAAGTAGCAGTCAATGCCGAGCCAGTGGTAATTTCAAAACCAGTAGTTTCAGCNGATTCCTCCGATATCATGCCGAAGTTGATTGGTGTAGTTGTGAAGCATACAGGATATCCTGAAGACTTTATCGAGATGGACCAAGACCTTGAAGGAGAACTTGGAATCGATACAGTCAAGCAAGCCGAAATAATGGGCGATGTAAGAGATATATTCTCTCTTCCAATAGACGAGGATTTCGTACTGTCAGACCATCCTACACTGAATCATTTCGTAGCATATATTCAGAAAATGACCGGCTCAGCAGCATCTTCACCCGCTCCTGCAGATGCAGCTCCAGAACTTGCAACTGAAGTAATTCAAACATCGGAAGTAGCTGTCAATGCCGAGCCAGTGGTAATTTCAAAACCAGTAGTTTCTGCTGATTCCTCCGACATCATGCCGAAATTGATTGGAGTTGTTGTGAAGCATACAGGATATCCTGAAGACTTTATCGAGATGGACCAAGACCTTGAGGGAGAACTTGGAATAGATACAGTCAAACAAGCCGAAATTATGGGTGATGTTAGGGAAATCTTCTCATTACCTGTAGATGAAGACTTCGTACTTTCAGACCATCCTACACTGAATC
>PAEE01000012.1 GCA_002701145.1 Methanobacteriota archaeon | reverse complement strand
AGGTGGAACACGCACTAGATGACGTTGAAGAAACAAATAATATGCAACAATATCACTTCCACAGATTCATTGGAGAAAATGAAGACCCATTAGGCTCGCTAGAGGGCGATGATAGATGGATTGAAAGATATGAGCAAAGATTGCCTCCGACTGTTGTCTTTAATGGAACAATTAAGCAAGTTGGCAGTGTTCCTTCTGGAGACTCACTACAGGACGATTACAACGCTAATTTGCAAAATCCTTTGAGCCTAGGACAGGGCACTTCCTCACTTGGGTGGGTGGCATCTACGAACGATTCCAGTGCTATTGTCACATGGAATTTGGTAATGGATACTGATACAATACCAGATGGTGCAACCGTAATGAGTTCAATTTGGGTTGTTGAACATCTTGCCTACTTCCCAGATGGAAGTAATGGAGAAGAATACTATCACGAGAGTGTTCGGGCAATTATTGAACTGGGAGAATCTATGTCAGGAAGTATGGAAGTGACACTACCTACTGCTTACGACGGTGATGATTTGGAAGTACACCTCATCCATGAAGTTGTATTGCCAGAACCTGAGGATGAAGATCCTGTGACTCCAGCAGACCCTGTTGAAGAAGATGATGATGACAGCGGACTTCCGAGTATCAGTTTCATTGCAGTACTATCTGTGATTATGGTTGCAGCATTCACTGCGCAGCGAAAGCTGCGATGATTCGCTCTACATCTTCATCTGTAATGTGCAGATGAATTGCGACTCGAACTCGATTGTAAGGTAAGTCGAACATATCGATNCCATGTTCAGCCAGTGATGTAACAACGTCTGCAGCTGGAATGTTACAGTTGACGTATACTAGATTCGATTGAACCGCATCCATATCGACACTGAAATTTTCCATAGCGTTAATCGCTTCAGCGACTCTTCTTGCCCGTACATGGTCTTCTTCCAACCGATCTATGTGATGGTCTAGAGTGTAGAGTGCTGCTGCTGCAAGAATCCCTGCTTGTCTCCATCCACCACCAAACATCTTGCGCCAGCGATGTGCTTTGTTGATGAATTCTTGAGAGCCTACTAATACTGAGCCAACCGGCGCTCCAAGGCCTTTGGAAAGACAGATTGAGACCGAATCATAGTCACGACACATTCTTGCCACATCGACACCGGTTTTGATTGAAGCATTGAAAATCCTAGCGCCATCGATGTGGGTTGCACAACCGTTTGCTTTTGCTACTGCTGCGATTTCATCAAGTGCTTCTTGAGTGTAACAAGCCCCGCCTCCAAGATTGGAAGTATTCTCTACACACACAAGAGTACCATCTGGATAATGAGAACCTGAACCTTCTGCCTTACGAATTGCAGATTGAACTTGAGAGGCTGTCATTAAGCCGCCTTCACCTTCGACAAGAGAGATGGATGCTCCACAAAGTGCAGCATATCCGCCACCCTCATACTTGTAGATATGAGCGGTCTTGTCGCAAACGATTTCATCGCCAGGAACAGTATGAGTTCGCAGAGCAATAGCGTTTGACATAGTTCCACTTGCAACAAATAGTGCCGCTTCCTTACCAAACATCTTGGCGACTCGATTCTGAAGTTCGTTGACCGTTGGGTCATCTCCCAGAACATCGTCCCCAACTTTTGCCTTCTCCATTACTGCGCGCATAGCCGCAGTTGGCTGGGTGACTGTGTCACTTCGCACATCGACACGGTCAGAAGGATACTCGCGCATGTACAGTCCACGCCGCTTTCACTCAAAGCAGTTTCAGGTCGCCAGTGATTGCGTCGACAGCTGAACGAGGTGATGGNCCGATGCCCAGGACAGTTACAGTNCCTGGAGGAATCTCAGTATGTCCTGCATCCTTGATCAAGGAGCAAACTAAACCGCCTTCTAGGGCTTTAGCATAGAGTTGGCGAAGATGCATTTCATCATCAGCACGAAGCACGATTTTACGCGCTCCAACTAAGTTCCATCTCTCGTATAATCGGGCTGCTTTCTTCTTAGCAATCATAGCACAGTCAACAGCTGCATGAGCGCATTGAGCGGCTAACTTACCCTTGGAAAGTTTGAGGTCGTCACGGGTCACTAGGACCATTGTAACTTCATTAAGCGGCGATGACATCTGCCTCACCACTTACATGTGGCTCCTCGATTTGTACTGTCTCTTCGAATATTAAATTCGCAAGCCAAGGAGCAATCCATACAGCACTTACCAAACTAGCAACCGCATGTAATGCATCGAATGGTAAACCGTTTAGGATGTAAATACCAAACTCAGAGATAGTCATTCCACTTGTGAAGATGGATAATGAGACCCACCAATCGAATAACACTGAAACGATTACAGCGGTTATTGCTAGACGCTTCATATCCACTACATTACCAACCACTAATCCAAGTCGTGAGCCTGCAAATGCAATTGCCGCCCAGCCGCTTGCTTGGAACAAAGTCCACCATCCGTGGGACAAAACTAGGTTGGAAACCATAGTTGCTATGACTGCAAAAGCCATTCCACGACGTGCTCCTAAAGTCGCTCCCATCACTAAACACATCATAGTTAATGGCTGAACATTTGGGAATGGCTCCAACAATATTCGGCTTGCTGCGGCTGCAACTGTGATGCTAGTTAGTACGAGAATTTCTCTCTTAGCAGAGTGAGCAGGCCTGCACAAAAGGAAGAAAGAAATGGTAATCAAAAGCACATTGATTGCTAATAATTCAACTGGAGCGAGTGCTGGCCCGTGGACTCCGTCTGTTAGTACCATGCATAGCGGTGGAGTGTCCACGACTTGAACTTCACGCTGGTGACCAGCGTACAACGCTGTCTTGAGTAAGTTCTGCCTCTGTTATTCCAACGGAGGACCTTTTGCCATCAATAGTAAACTCCCAACCATCTGCTTCATGATCATTGAAAGCAGTTATCCAATTCCCAAAATCGTAGGATTCCTTGGTTATTGTTACCCCCAATTGAGCAGCGGCTGTATCGGTGAACTGCTCGACATTTTCAAAGTCCTCAAACCCTCCAACAACCAATTCTCCATCTGGTAATTCAAACACCATTACCTGAGTGCCCTTCCATTCATCAGGCCATGAATCATCCCAATCACCTGGAGATTCTTCTAAAGCTCCGATTTCCTTAGACCAAATGTTAGAGACATCTGGCAGGATTACTATCATGATTACCAAAAGGAGGAGAAGTCCGACTTTGGTTGCCATTTTGTTGTTCTTTTGGATTTGGAAAAAGAACATAGACATGCACAGAAGTAAAATCAATACATCATAGAAATATGATTCAGATTCTTCTGTTTTCGAATCTTCAATCTCTGGATAATCTAAAGGTGCGTCCGAAAAGAATACCATCAATACTCCATTGTCGTTTCCTAGTGCCAATTCACCATTAGGCCCAAAGCCAGGTCCAGCCGTTGTGTATGTGTCGTGTGCAGTATGGAATGTGGTGATGTTAGAGCCAGGGAATCCTGTTCCCCAGCCGCCTTCAGGAGTATTGTGTGGNAACCAGATTTGACCATCTGGGTGTACGGNAATCTCCCCATTTGTGTGATAATTNGTNCGCCCTTCTANCGNACAGTTANCATTACAATTTACCGAGATGACATCGGTGCTGGTTGCCAATAATACCCTCTGTCCTTCCTTGACCGGAATTGCAGGAGAAAAACCTTCCACAGATAACAGTTCATTGTTTACATAAATCTCTGAACCAGTAGATGTTTGAAGATGGATTATAATTCCATTATNTGTTACGATTGGAGCATGTCTAATCTTGCCNTCACCGATTGANATATTGCTTACTTCNCCTTGCTTAGAAACCGTATTGAGAATACCATATTCATTTCCAAGATAGTATCCATCTTGGCTAACAGTAACTCCATTACGCCATCCTAATTCAGGCAAGTCTACTCTTAATTGCAGATCGCCGTCATCAAGACAAAAAGTGGACAAACCTTGGCGGGTTGGAACTACAACTACATCTGAATCTAGAGCCATTGCACCTGTAATGCCCCAAGTTATCACCTCGGTTTGAGCACTCCAAATCAATGAACCATCTGAGATATCTAATGCTGTAACTTTACCATCAGTCCATCCAACAAGAATCATTTCACCCCAACTTCCACACTCACCAGAACCTGCTTCAACATGCAATAATGGAGACATGTCATGATGGGTTGAGGAATTGCTGCGGTATTCCCAATTTTGAGTTCCTTCACGTAAATCGAATGAATAGACATGAGGTCTATCTTCACCTGTCCAGAAACCAGATGTTCGAACAATTACCTGGTCTTCAATGATTATCGGTTTTGTAGAAATGTATCCATTTTCTAAATCAACTTCCCAAGAATTCAATTCCTCAGTAGCTCCAGTTGAAGAGGGAATTAACAGACATAATAGAAGTCCAACAAGTAGAATGCAGCGCTTCATCATGAATGCCTCATGATAACTTCTCGTAATAGCGCGCTGACCTGTTTACCATCAGCAGCCCCGCCACATTCTTTCATCACTAATCCCATCAATGGACCCAAGGCGCCCATTCCACGTTCTTTCACGAAGTCGAGACGACTGTCTACTACTTTTTCGACAATAGAAAGTAAGTCTCCAGAATCTGCAGGCTTGATTCCTAATTGCTCTGCTTTGCTGGCTAATTCATCCATACTAGGATTCATTCCAGTGAACTCTTCGATGAGATTTGTCATTCCTTCACGAGTTACATGACCTGCTTCTTTAGCTGCGAGGACCAAAGCCATCAAACCAACTTCTCCATTGTTTTCTAAAAGCATTGTGGCCCATGCCTTTGGAGGCAAACCTTGGTTATGCGCTACGAAATGGTCGTCTAATTCTCTTGCGAGTAATTGTTTGCTCTGATCTGCACTAATCTCAAACTCGTTGAGTCTTGCAAGTCTTTCGCTTTGAGTCATCGGTAAATTCTCTAAAATATTCTGCCATCGGTGGGTTGTGATTTCTAAAGGAGGTATATCTGTTTCAGGATACATCCTAGCGCCTCCAGGTAATGGGCGCATTGGTGTAGTTGTTCCATCCTCAGGGGAACCTTTCTTGATTACGACATTACGAACTTCTTGAGGGATTCTATCGAAAGCCATTCGGGCTCTGTTGAGGACACTTTCCAGAGCAAGTTCACCTTGCCACCTAGGTGCTAAGCACAATACAAATGCGTCTATGNCATTCAATTGCTTGCGTGTGGCATCAACAAATTCCTGTTCAATGCCATATGCAGGTAGTTCGTCAGAATGGAATACTCCTGCGACGCCTGCTAATTTTGCAGCNCCTGCTAATTCCCTGCCAAGNCGAGGCATTTGTGCACCGTCNGCATCAAATTCTTTGACCCCGATTANACCATTAAATCCNGGCAAAGGCAATGCTAACATTATCGAATTAGATTCCAAACCTGACTTCACCATTTTAGATTCACAAGATTCGAATGAAGAACTAACATCAACAAGTTCTAACTTCAAAATCTTTGAAACTTCATCATCAACATTAGGTGATTCGATTCTTCTATCGGGGGATAATAGTGGCAGTTGGTTTGAACTTCGCAATTGATTTGCCAGTCGATAAAAGTGAAGTTGCCTAGACATTTCACATCGAATAATTTTAGGAATCCAATCTAAATCCTGACAACCCTTAATCTCAACTCTGTCTCCACACATTAGTGAAACGTTGAGGTCTTGTCTAATGCTTCCTAAACCTCTCCTAACCCGGCGAGTGTCNCGAAGTGTTCGCCCTAATGCAATGGAAGTTTGTTTAGCGTGGTCAGGTGTTTTCACATCGGGAGCGGTAGCGATTTCGATTAATGGTATGCCTAAGCGATCTAGGTTCCAAGTGACTACTTCTCCATCTGGAGTTAATTTGCTATCGAGTTTACGAGCACTGTCTTCTTCTAAACAGAGCACATCTATTCCGACAGGGCCACCTTCTGTTTCCAGTACGCCGGCTGTCGCAACAAGTGTTGTACGCTGAAATCCACTAGTGTTTGAGCCGTCGACTACAGTCTTTCTCATGGTCTGTAGTAGAGGGACTGGATGGGCTCCAATCATTCCTGAAACTGTTAGAGAGATGTCTAATGCATCATCATCATGAGGGAGAGGTGGTTGTTCATCGAGTTCGATAAGACCTGAGTTTGGGGCTTGACAATAGACGAAAGAACGGTTTCGGCGTGATTCGAATCTTGCAGCAACATCAATCGCTCCACCTTCACCTCTAGCTGAATGTAAGCGTCGATGAAATTGCGGCCAATCACTGGGTAATGTTTCGATTGTGATATCGTGAAGTTGCCCCGGTTGTCGAGAATGAAGTTTGCCAGTTGCTAGTTGTTGATGGACCTCGATTCCACACATGAAACCCAATGATTCAGGGTCTAGTAATGCGGGAGTTGCCACATCACCTTCCGGCTCCATATTACCACCTGTACTGACACCTGAATATGAGCGCATCGTATCATACAGGCTGTAGGGTCTCATAACCGCCTGGGCGCATAAGCCTTCCATCACGGCACAAGATATCGATTAGATCTTCTGCAACATCCTTACTGATGTCACTACGACCTGCCTCGGTTAATACATCATTTAGAGATGCAACTTCGCCTGTTTCAGCGTGGATTCTTCGAACGATTTCAAGAATGATTCTTTCTCGATTTCTAGCAGTTGCTTTCTTACCTGACTGAAGTGTGGTCTCGTCGAAATTCTCGCCCATCAATTCATGGCGCCAATATTTCGTAAGGCGGATAGACCGTTGTGCGTCCGCCATAGTCGCTTCTTCAGATAATCGAACTCTAGCCGATGCTTGAGCAAGGCGATAAAGTCCTTCAATCGCCCTAGCAGAAATTGCGATGGAATCGTGAGATTCTCCTCCTTGTCTCCTTGTTTCAACATAATATTCTCTCAATGCATCCTGTGCATCTGAACTTAGCCTAGGATGTATTGTTCTCTTGGCAAATGCTACATATTTTCTAATCAATTCCCGATTGACTATGCCTTTGTTCTCATCTAGCCCATCGTGNGCNGAAGACTTAGTTGGGTCGACTGCGCTNCCTTGGTCAATTAATATNTCAGGGGTTGAATTTGCACGATTATTCATGATGTGATTAGCNATCATTGTATCNTGGTCNGCTGCTGGCTGGTCTGTNAGCAACCAAATAACATCGAATCTGGAAATCANNGCCGGTTTGATATTGATCTGTTGAGTAAATGGAACNTCAGAAACNGATTGGAAACGACCGGCTTTAGGGTTNGCAGCAGCAAGTATTGCACANCGNGTGGATAGNGTTGCATTAATTCCTGCCTTTGAAATCGAAATTCTTTGCTGTTCCATNGCTTCGTGCATTGACGACCTATCNTTTTCATTCATTTTGTCGAATTCGTCNATTGCNGCTAGACCAAGGTCAGCCAAAGCGAGTGCNCCGGCTTCAAGGGTCCATCGGCCATCTGCTGCAGAATCTTGAACNGCTGCNGCAGTCAATCCTGCTGCCGAAGCAGATTGTCCAGATGTGAATCNNCCTCTNGGAGAAATCTGAGACATGTAGGATAACANCTGAGATTTTGCAACACCGGGGTCCCCCATNAGCANGATATGGATGTCNCCTCTNAGNCGAGTTCCATCCTTCGCNTTTGAAGCNACNCCNCCGAANAATTGCAGCATCAGAGATTCCTTCTGCCGNTTCATNCCAAAGATAGACGGAGCTATCGAATTAGTCAGCAAATCNTGGATNTCATCNCGNCGTGCNAGTTCCTTTATTTCTCGCTCTTCGTCTTCAGAAATCTGAATTTCTTCAAGCGGGATATTCTCTCTTTGAATACTGTGAATCCTCATGAAAATATCGAAGATTGGNGTNTCCTTACCGGATTTNCTTTGNGAGCGAACGAATAGCATCCCGTTNGCAGTNACCCNGTCNCCNGGGTTNAGTTGNCCNGCAANATCGTGNTCNGCNATACAAAGTATTCTTTCTGGCTGTACNCCNCCNCGCAAATTCTCAGGAGGTTCNTGTAACTCNATNAATTGTGTNTCGATTAAAATTGANTCTTCGACTCTTTGNACNAAGCGNGTTTGNCCCTTGCGCCTTCCGCANCCNCCNTCNACNTCGAAACACTCTATTGGTTCGATTAACTCTTGTTCGTTAGGTTGGCTTACTCTGNTGAGANTGNCCACANGCTACGCANACNAATGAGCCCTCATANGTNCTTGGAAGNACNCTTCCAATCTTTGTAGCAATAGCNTCNACNGANATCATCGAGCCNAAATCTTCACTACGNAATTGNCGAACTGTNCGNTGANCGTCAGANGGNAGTTCGATAATNCGAACAAATGCNACGATTCGGGGNGAGCCTAATTCTGAGAGTAATAGCCCNANNGCTTGATTTGCNGCTTGTGTATTGTTTTCTGGNTCNTCAACAATGGAAAGAGCGAAGTCTGGGTCAAATGCTTCAATATCTCTGTATGATACTTCAAGCGATTGAAGATCTGGCCATGACACTTCCAAGTTGTGAATGGCTTCGCTATAATTGTCGAGCAACAGTGAGCGCCATCTTGCGGGCAAATCAAATTCTTGGATTGTCATAATAATTCCCCCGACTGGACATCTAGAGCCGTTGTCGACCCTCTATAATGATTGAGTAGAGATTTTTCTTCCCCGTCATTTCCACTGGAAACTAAACGCATTACACGACCTCCACTGGCTTCCATTGGAACACCGCCAAGCACATCTCTATGAAGCCCATCGCAGGTTCATGCCGGCCCACTCTTTTGAACCCATCAGAGGAATTTTAGAAAGATTCACGTTTTCTTCTNCCNATTTAGAAAATGAACTTGGNGACCCTATTGAAAGGGAAGTGATGGTCCACATACCCCCTAACGGACAAGGCCCCTTGCCATGCATCATCTATCTCGCNCCATTCACTGGNACNGGTTTTGCTAGAGCAAATTGGAGAGCGTTTAGTGAAACCNTNCCNCAAAGGCATGAACGCCTGGTCAGAGATGGCTTAATGNAGCCTTCAATTCTAGTTATGCCAGATACCTTCACTTCTCTTGGAGGCAACCAATTTATCGATTCGAAAATTGTAGGTAATTGGGGAGAGTGGCTAAGCAAAGACTTGCGGNAAGCTGTTGAATCAAGATACGATGTAAGTGGATTCGGACTAGTTGGAAAATCTAGTGGAGGATATGGGGCATTGGTCAGAGGGATGATGGATGATTGCTGGGATGCGGTTGCATGCCATTCAGGAGATTGNGGNTTTGAAGTNTTATTCGGNATCGAAATGGGTAGTACTCTAACCCAAGTTGGNCANCATGGAGGAGTTGAANANTTTCTGAAATACGTCAAGGACACTCCTTCGTTGAAGGGTGACGATTTTCATACATTGATGGTCTTAGCAATGGCTGCAACATATAGTGACGGAACTCTGCCCGTGAACGAAAATTGTATTTTTGATGATGACAAATGGGCTGAATGGAAATCCTGGGACCCTCTAAACCTAATCGAAAAGTACCAAGATTTACCTGCATGCTGGATTGATGTTGGGGATTCTGACCAGTACAATATCCATTATGGATTACGCCAACTGCATTCTAGAATGTCAGAACTAGGTATTGAGCATGAGTGGGAGGAATTCCCTGGAACTCATAGTGGAATTGACCACAGATTGGACCTTTCTTTGCCATGGATTGCATCTAAGATTCAATCGACATCATGATGAGAGTGGCGCGGGTGGCAAGTGATATGGCAGAAGGTCTAGATTACGCCGGCAGTGGTGTCGACATCGACCTTGAAGGCAATGCTGTAGGCGCTCTTGTAGGAGCATTGTCTCGTTCGGTAAGGAAACCGGGTACGCCTGGTGCGCCTGTAGATTTACCAGGAGGTTTTGGTGGACTTGTGGAATTTGGCGATAATTTCCTCGCTTTAGCCACTGACGGGGTTGGCTCAAAATTATCAATCGCTACTAAACTGAATCAATGGGCTGGTGTTGGCATCGATTGTATGGCAATGAATGTCAATGATTTGTTATGCGTTGGGGCTGAACCAATAGCGTTTGTAGATTACATCGCTGTTCCAAAGCCTGACCCTGAAGTTCATGCTGCACTTGGAGCAAGTTTAGCTGAAGCATGCCGTAGGGCAAGAGTCACTCTCGCAGGTGGAGAAACCGCCAGCCTCCCNGGTATTGTCACGGAACTTGACCTATCTGGAACTGCACTTGGNTGGTTAGCAAAGGGTAGCGAGATCACCGGTGCNAACCTCAAGAATGGNGATGTTCTAATCGGCATGCCTGCTTCTGGNGTTCACTCAAATGGNTATTCNCTTGTGAGAAATGTTGTTTCACATTGTGGCGCTTCATGGGAAGATGCTGCACCATTCGATGTGGATGAAAGTAGNATTGAAAGATTCGCAGAAGGGAGTNTTACCTTGGGNGAAGTTTTCCTAAATCCAACNCGAATATATTGCGACCCAGTAGTTGATTTAATTCAAGACGGCCCTTGTGATTCAAGTCTTATTCACGGTATTTGTCACGTNACAGGCGGTGGACTTTCCAACCTTCTAAGGCTACATGACTCCTTAGGNTGGCATATCGATTCACCTCTCCCTATACTTCCTGAATTCAATTGGATTCAACAAGAAGGAAATGTCACAGACAGAGAGATGCACAGGACATTCAACATGGGATGTGGAATGATTATCGCTGTTGATTCAAGTGTTGCTGATGAAGTATGTTCATGGTTAGCACAAAGAATGGAAGGGTGCGCAATTATTGGTCAAGTAGTCGATAATGGGCACAAAGTAACTCATTCTAACCCTGATGTGGTATTCGAACATTATTGAGGCCTGAATATGGAACCAAAAGGCTGGCCAGGTCATNTCTGGTTAGAAGGAAGNACATCTGTCCATCTCCGCANCCACCAACCTAGNCCTTCNCACATGCCAAGAGGNCCTGCNGCAAAGACGGGTGAAGGTTTTCTAAACCCGGCGATGGCNCCAGCTCGAACTCGTTCAGTGATGCTTTTNGCAGATGCCATAGAAAATAACTGGCTAGTTCCGGAAGGAAAAACNATCCGAGCCTTGGATGCTCTTTGTGCNACTGGAGTCCGCCCGAGAAGATGGAGAAAAGAAATTCCATCGCAAGAAAGATTGAGAATCACTGCNAATGATTTGGACTCTGAAGCATTGCAGTGGGCNAGAGAATCACATCGTATTCACCCTGTAGGGGACCAATTAGAATGGACTCCNGANCCAAGCAGATTCGCTCGTGACCAAGAGGGAGTAGTAGAAGATGGGATNCATTGGATAGAGGGTGATGCGATTCGATTGATGGTGCAAGCACCTTACCAGTGGATTGACTTGGACCCNTTTGGATCTCCGGTTAATTTCCTAGATTCGGCTATCCAATCNATTTCTCGAATTGGGGTTCTCGAGGTTACTGCGACCGATACAGCAGCATTATGTGGCTCNGCAANAACAAGTGCATTACGAAGATATGGCTCTGTTGGAATTACCGATTCTTACATGCATGATGATGCNACTAGAATTCTTCTTGGCACAATTGCNCGTATTGCTGCAATGCATGACAAATCAATTCACCCGATTCTCTCTCTGTTTGATGGNCANCATGTTCGCGTAACNGTTCTTCTGAAGCGTTCGAAAGAAGAAGCGACTGATTGGCAAGANAATATTGGNTATCGCATTAGGTCACAGCCGTATCATTTCGCTAAACAACCGGAAGGAGATTACTCAGGACCTATGTGGACNGGACCTATTTTTGATAGTGAAATNGCAGGTCGAATGACTGTTGAAAGNGGAATAGAGTTGTGNGCTGGAAGGCCAGAGGACTTACCTGAGGAATGGAACGATATTGATATCGACCATTCGCAAAGAGAAATTGAAAGGTCGCTTAGATATATTTCACAATCCGCTGAATTACTTTCTGGAGAACACTTGTTGGTTGCTGTTGACAATCTGGGTGTTGCTGCCGGAGTGGGCCAAATCCCTTCGATGAAGAAGATGAAGGCGGGACTCGAAAAGGCCGGCTTCCGTATGGCTAGATGCCACATGCCAGAGGCNATGTTCGCAACCGATGCAGATTGGGAGACGGTNCTCAATGTTGCAAAATCAGCCGAATGAAGGNTCTAATTCTTCATCCGGTGCAGGTAACATTGTTTGGGAATTTTCGAATACTTCTCTGACGCTATCNTCTATTCTTCTAGCATCTTCTAACAANGAGGAAAGAGGAATGTCNATTCCTGTTAAGTCNCTNACGGTTTCTACGGCTAATGCNGCCGCTCTAGCATCTGGATACATAGGATTACAATCAGCTAANATGGCAGTTATNTCGAGACCTAANCGGTCTCCTTCGGCNATTAAGTANCCTGCAATTCCTGCAACTACTCCTTGCCGAACCGGTTCTATTCCTGCTTTCTTTAATCGGTCTCTTCCAACCTTAGATGAACTTACTCCGTAAAGTGAGTCTTCTCTATCATCAAGGTTCTCTCGAGCAACTCCATCGATTACAATCAATTGGTCAAATCCGCCTTTGGTAAACCAACCNAATACAGTGTTAGCAAACAGGACATCNCGTTCAGGNCCAAATCTTACCTCTGCAGTAAACACGCCCACNTCTTTACCTTGNTAGACTCGAACTGGGTGTTTTGGAACCTCATGATGAACCAAAGCCATAGCTGGGAACTCAGGGTTAAGGACGGTTCCTAATTGGTTTAGATTAAGTTGACTTATCACATGAGAGGCAGCGATTACACCGACCATTCCTACTGTGGAGAAACCGCAAATTGCGACTCCTCCGGTACTAGGGTCGGCGTCCTTGTGCAATACAAGGTCATACGATGCTTGGTCCGCCATGTGAAATCCTCTGCGCCCCTCATTCAAAGGTATTACGAAAATCACTCAACGAATTCAGACCAATCTTCTTGGCCTTCGTCACGGTACCACCAAACGCCAACTTCGTCTTCATACCATTCAGTNCCATTCTCATCTACNGTGATTCCTGAATCGTCCTCNGCAGCTTCTTCATATTCTTCTTCNACTTCTTCTTCGAACTCTTCGATGTAGTCGTCTNNNGTATCAAAGTCNNTTATGAAATCGGGTTTGTCNGGGGTTTCGTCTATGATTGTCTTATCTTCAATCTCGTCGAGTGCTAAGCCAACTGGTAACGGTTTGGAGATTCTGTCACTATCAACTTCNGGCTCNAAATCCAAGTCTTCTTCNCCCCAATCNTCTAGATCATTANTTCTAATTCTCAANACTATGAAAACAANCAATCCGATAACTGCAAAGGCACCAAATCCNCCAATGTAGAGCATTGTGTTGCTAGAAGTATCTTCTGGAGTTGTCGAAGTTTCACCAGTANTATTTTCTNCAGGTTCNGGCTCTACAANAATTTCTTGACCCTTCAAATTCCANTGTACTTCAATTGTCAAAGGTTTATCGCCAGGGGTCATGAAATCACTAGGNCCNTGNCGTAAATCGATTTCCATTTTACCATTTGTTAATCCAGCCTCTGATAGATTCTGGAGTATGTCNACTCTAATNTCAACAGAGNTACTTGCAAATTGTTCTAAACTAAATTCACTCTGACCTGGTGAAGGATTGAACTCGATGTATTCTGCCCAATTAGACCAACCGTCTGCTTCCAGTGACACATCTATTGTGTAATTATTAGGNTTTGTAATGGTACAATCTACCTCTTGGTCTTCAGCAGGGTCGATTACTACAACTCCACAATCNACCACCACATCTTCCATAANTTNTGGAGTCCAAANTGTTTCATTGGTTTCATTGTCNTCTGTNTCATTATCTTCNACAATGCTGCCATAAGTGATTAATGAAATCTCGAGGCTATTACTTTCCACATCGATCCAAGATGNCTCACTCAAATTGACAAACAGTAATCCACCACCTGGGAAGTTAACCAAAAATTGNCTGAAACCATTACTGATTTGTGCAGTGTCTGATGAAGTGGCATTGGATGTACTATTGTGCNCAGTCCAAACTATTGTAGCTCCTTCAAGAAGTGAAGATTGTGCAGGATATATCGCAGTTAGATTCACTCTTACGTCTGTTTCTCCATCCCAATCTAATTCGTATGTTGATTGTTCAGCAGAGAATATTGCCCCGACTTTTACTGTGGATGTTGTTGAAGTAAAGGCAGACGCNATCGGTNGGTTTTGCTCGTCTCCAACATGTCCNCTGTAGTTTGCCCAGAAGGTTACTTCACCACGAACATCGGANGTGAAGGCTCCAAGTTCAGCAAAATCGGTTAGGTTGATTGAATCCCAGCTTGTTCCAATNAAGTGGGCTCCCGTATTGGTGTCCATAGTAACCAAGATAGTACCTGCAGGTGTTGCNGGTAATTGGTCGACAAGAGCATCAATTTCGAGNANGAACGGAGAGCCNAGTGAAATTTCAGNACTNACTGTNATTTGCATNTTCACTGCGTTAGGAATNTCATTNCGNGGNTAGGCAGGNCCNACTGCTGTNACTGTGTTTGTNGTATTTCCATACTGGTCAACCGCAACTACTGTGGCCCAATATGCTTGACCGTCTGTCAAGCCAGTAATGATTGTAGAATTTTGTGAGAGAGTTACTGTTGCCACAGAAGTTAATCCCGTAATAGTAGTGAAATCACTCGTTTCAAGATATACTTCGTAATGGTCTGCNGTTTCTGTTGTGTGACTCCAAGATACCGNCAATACTCCGCCACTATCTGCATCAACATCCGTTAGAATAACTCCGCTTACAAGTCCAGGTGGCGCAGGGTAAGGAATCGTAACTTCGACTATATTGGATAGATTTGATGTGATTCCATAGATATGAACTGAGCGAACCGCATACCAATATGTGGAGCCTACTGTAATGTTGGTATCCATTGTAATATTAGCCATAGACTCAGAATAAACATCCGTTAGAGAAATTGTGTCATTAGCAGAATCTAATCGGAATACTTCGAATCTGATTAAATCGGCGCCGAAGTCGATTAAATCATTCCAGCCCAATTCAACCCTCTCGGAAGAAACAGACATTTCGACAAGGGTTGGAGTTGTAGGTAATGCTAGATTAGGCGCTCCTGGAACGTGGATTGCAACAATATTTGTCAAAGTTAATTGACCAGGGTTGGAGGAGTTTACTGGAATCGCCAAAGAATAGGTTCCAACGCCACCAGTCATTCCTTGGTTGATCACATTTGTTAGATTTGCAGAGGCGTGTGGGTTTCCTTCGACAAAGAACGTACAATCGTAACCGAAGTCCAGACTGGTTAAGTTAAACTCCCCAATTCCAGTACTATCAATATCCATTGAGTAATTAATCATCGAAATGCCATAAGCATCTGTAGTAAATGGCATTGCACCAATGAGTGGGACGATATCGTCTCTCAGTCCATCAGCATCATCGAACAGCGTTAGTGGGCCTAATCCATTGGATGAATCGCCAGCATATCCAATGCGGCTCATCTCCACATTTCCATCTCCATCAGCATCTAATTCGACATTGTGCCAGCCGCTGATGAATACCCCCATCGTACCTTCTCCGGCAGAGACGATTTGTTCTACTACTCCATCTCCATCCATATCCATAGTCGTGATTGAGGTTGGTATAGACCAAGGTTCCAGAACTGCAACTGACAAACTTCCTAAACTAGAAGAATTGATTGAACGATAAGTGATATTTCCTTCCAAAGTAGTAGCTGAACCATCAGAATAGCCAGGGTATGGGGTTAGCAAATCTAGTACTCCATCATTATCAAAATCAACTATTGTTGAATTTAACATGTCGACTTGGGTTTGGAAAAGTGAAGCATTCCACTGTGTGCCATTGTTAATCTGTAAAGCATACCCTTGGTCATTCAATCCGACCAAATCTAAGTCGCCATCGCCATCCAAGTCTGAAAGGATTTCATTTTGTTGGATATTGTCGAAAGCAGTCAATGGCCCCGCCCAATAATTGTTAGTAATATTCCAATTCGTCCAGTGGCCCAATATGTCCTTCACCAACACAGATACAGACCCATTAGAGGAAAAGTCCTCAACATAAACTGAAACTAAATTCGCTGGGATTCCTTGAGAACCATTTGGACTTAATGTCTCGGTAATTGCAGTAGTGAGGCCCCACGAACTGTTGTCCCACATACGCATTGATAGAATGCCCATCGAATGAATTGTCACAATATCATCTCGGCCATCATCGTTTAAATCGCCTAATTCAGCAGCTAATAGTCCACCTGCCATGCTAATATTGAGCACTGGGTCAAACCCTGTTGAATTCATAATATGAACACACGCTTGACTAGCAATAGTGGAGAAAGTAACCACGTCTTCAACTCCATCGCCATTTACATCCCCGGTAGTTAACGAGGTTGCATTATCACATGTTGCAACCGAATTTGACATCGTGATGCCCCCGTTAGAGGCCCAATCTGCCCATTGGAAACTTGTTTCATTTGTTGAATTTATGGATGACAAGAATACTGGCTCAGGTAAACCATCCCCATCAATATCTGATTCTGTTACTGCCTGAGGCTCTCCAATTGAATAAAACCCTCCACTCGCTCTAGGAGAGAAGCTAATATTCAGATTTGAAGATTGTAGAGTTGAGCTTGAAGGCAGTAATATCCCGGGCATAGAGGTCGTTCCAGCATTGCTGGTAAATGAGGCCCAATCATTGCCATCCCAGAATTGGTTTTGATGACCAATGTTTCCATAGCCTGTACCGGTGAATTCCCATTCGAAAACTCCATCTTCATTCACATCGATCCAAACCTGGCCCGGACTTGCATCGCTTTGGTCGATTTCGATGTCGAAACTTGCTGCATTAAATGTAACATTACGAGGTATTTCTATCGTGGAATTATTATTGGTAACACCGCCTTGCAAAGTGACACTTTTGGATGCAAAACCACCAGTAAATGTCGATATTGTAGATGATTCTCCTGAAGCGGAAACAATACCTATTGGGATACATGAGCCCAGCAATAATAGCATAATCAAAATGGGGGAGACGCGCTTCATGTATACACCCGGGGATGTGAATGAAGCAGACCCCCCTTCAAGTGCCTTATCCTTGAGAGGCTGAAATACTCTGGATTTAGATAGGTAAAATATAGTGTCGGGATGTTATTTACTCGAAGTAACTAATAACAGTAATTATTGGGATAAACATCCCTTTAATACCCCGTTTAGTTTGGCTAGTGATGTATTCGGGCTACTAATTAGAACTATGAAATGGTTATGAATAGGAGGCAGTTCGGCGCATGCAGAGAGTGGCAAAATGGATGATGAAGCAA
This sequence comes from Methanobacteriota archaeon, assembly GCA_002701145.1. Lineage (GTDB taxonomy): Archaea > Thermoplasmatota > Poseidoniia > Poseidoniales > Poseidoniaceae > MGIIa-K1. The sequence goes on along the minus strand of PAEE01000012.1, from coordinate 4,201 downwards.
GAATTCTAATACGAGCCGGTGATGTAGAAATTGACCTCTCTGGCGCTCAGACAAGTGTCGATGAGCGTCTAACAAAAGTGAGGGAAGACGATACATGGTCCATCGCACTCTCTAGAATTAGAAATGCTCGTGAGAGAGCAATAGAAGCTGCGGTTGATGCTGCTCGTGAAGCTGGCCTGCCTGAGCGCGGTTCTGCATTCAAATCATTGATCGATAACTGTAGTCTAATTCGTAAACCTGACCAAGTTCTAGGAGCGATTCAATATCTTAGAGACGTTGAAGGAGTAAACGATAGCCCTCCAAGGGTCATAGACCAATTGTTTGAGGACGCTGGATTAGAGCCTCCTGGCAATTTGTCGCTTTATCTAAATCGCTTGAAGGAGCGCGGGTTCCTAGTGACACCTCCTTCTGCAAAAGAGAAAAACCGCTATGCTATTCTGACTCCTGAAGGAAGAGCACATCTCGACAAAAGAAGTCGATTCTAAGGTGATTTCATGGTCATGTCGGGAAGTGCTACCGACAAGGAAGAAGAGCCTTTAGATTGGTCTTTTCAAAACCATGCTAATGAGTTGCTGCGAAGAGGCAACCACCCACGTTCTAATTTTAGACGCTCGATATTAGACAATGTAGATATGACCGAGGGTAACTTTGTTGACTCTGATTTTAGGCGTGCGTCTATGGTAGAAGCTGACTTGATGAAATCTGCATTTGATAATTGTGATTTCCGCGGAGCAGACCTTAGGAAAGCGAGATTAAATATTTCTAATTTCAAAAATTGTTCGTTTGAAGGTGCAGACATTAGAGGCATTCGTGGAAGGTATGCTATTTGGCAGGGCAGTGATTGGTGGAACGCAAAATTGGATGATGAGTTGGCTAAGGTGTTAGCCAAAAAATGGCCTAAGCCCGAGGATGCTTGAAAAAGCCAGCCCCTCACGCATTAACATGGCTGTGCAACTAAGTCGCCGGGTCGACTTCCCTATGCTTGACATGGCTGGGATTGGTTTCTATCCGCGTATCTATGACCTTGCACATCGTTTCTTTGAAGATTCATGGATGGAAATGTGCGGGGTTGATTATCCCCACATTATCGGTGAAATGAAGATCGGTTTTCCAGTAGTTGACATCAAATCTGAATTTCATGCCCCATTCAGATATGGCGATACTGTAACCGCTAAAATCTGGATTTCTAAAATTGGTAGCAAGTCATGCACTTGGCAATACAGATTTAGTAATCAAAATGGAGAACTTCTTTGGTCTAGTGAACAGATTACTGTTTGCGTAAGCATGACCGATATGTCATCTGTGGTAATACCTGATNCTTTGCGAAAGGGATTGGAGGGTTGTACTGATGAGTGAAGAGTTCTCTATTCGAATGAAGGAGGAGGATGGTTTAGCTCCGCCTGCCTCACTATTTGCCCCAAGGCCTGACAAAAAAGGGCCAAAAACAATCGCTATTTTATTGATTATCGGCTCTCTGCTTATGGGTGCNACNGCTNTAGGAGATTTCCAATCATCTCAAGCAGACGACTTACCGCAAGAAGAACTCGACAGATTGCTAACCAATGTTCGAACTAGTAATGGTGAAAACATTACAGATGCAGAATACCAAGATTACCATGATGAAGTCAGAGATAGTGGAGCATATACGATTAGGGGAGGTTCTGTAATGGTGGGAGCAATACTCATCTTAGTCGGAGGAATAATGTTGTTCAGATTGAAGTCTATGGGTCCTAAACTCGTGATTGCAGGAAGCATTATCGCAGCATTGGGTGGCGGTTATGCTAACCTAGAAATCCATTCACTCTCGAAGGAAATGCTGCCACCAAGTCTAATTCTAGCAAACAAAATACTTGGATATCTTTGTGGTTTTTGTATGGTGATTTGTGGAAGTCTTGCCATACTACCTTTGTTCAACTCATCGGCTAGAGCCGCATTAGACCAGAAGGTGACTCTTGTCACTGAAGAGGAGTAGGAGCGGCCCCACCGCGATTCGAACACGGGTTCGTGGCTCCGCAAGCCACTGTGATATCCAGGCTACACTATGGGGCCAGTGCAGTCTCGGCGACCTGCCTTCTCCATTTAAGCGCGACGGGCAGACTATACGCGCCATTCAAATTGAGTCCACTCTTTCTGTTTAGCAAGAGATTTCAATCCACCCTCGGCGTTGACTGCGACAGGATTTCCAGTGATTGACATGAAGAAAGAGTCTGCATGAGTATTACCATAGCCCCAACAATCTGCTAAATCGTGTCCTAGGGATTCTGCATCCGCTTGGACTACAGGCACCTTTCCTTTACGGCGGGGGACGCTCCATCCTTTTTCTGACCCGCTCATTATCCCAGTCATATTTTCTGGGCCACATCCATACACTGCATCCATGCCAAGTTCATCGGCCATCGCTTGGGCCATCGGCATTACAGTGGCAGTAACTAAGACTAGGCGGTGGCCTTGTTCTCTGTGCCAATCCAATCTATCCCTCGCTTCTTGAGAAACCTGTTTAGACAATTTAGTTTCAACCAATTCCTTTGATAATTTACGGAGTGTTTCCCAATTGCAAAGNGCAAGATGACCTCGATTGCGGGCTGAATCGTAAAATGAACGAGCCCGTAGAAGATTGCCAATGAATCCTAGTGACCACATAGTTGCACCGAGAGGTATTCTCCAAGGTCTGCGACGAGAAAGTAGTGCAGTCAGGCTCTTTTCGCTTGATGCGTCGAGCAGGGTGCCGTCAAGATCGAAGTATGCTGTAACTCCACCCATGGTAAGATGGTAGTGAAGGGGCCCTTTCAGGCTGTCGANTCATCGTATTCATCAGGGCCGTAAACTCTTCTTCCCGCTACGTGGTCTTGCCACCATACCAATTGAGATTTCAAATGCCTAGGAATAAAGAATCCAATCTTCCTTGGAGTAAGGCCGTGGTTTCGTAACTTTTTGTCGTGGGATAAATGGGCCACAATGGTTTGAGCACTGCAGCCTGGGTTTGCAAAAACGAAGCGCTTAACTTCATCCTTCAATCGTTGTAATCTAGCTTTTTTCTGAGTGCCTATACCTATTGTTGGTGGTGACATAATTTGGAAATCGGCATCAACCCATATCAAACACTAGGGTGGAACCCCACCGGCCCCACTCAATGCGAGAGATTTTGAATAACCGGCCTCTCGGAGTGTTTGGTCATCATGGTAGATTCTATCGCAATCAAGCGAGTCAACATTCGAGATTACCTCTCTATCGACATAGAGGCTTGGATGAATGGTCCTGATGATATGGACTTCAGACCACGAACGCAAGTAAATGGAAACACGTTTTCAATTACGTCTGCCACCACTGGAAAAGAGATGGCTAGTGTGGAACTAGATGATGAGCAACTAGAAGCTGCTGAGCGTGACCGCCAAGTGGAACTTCGTGTAAAGTTTGGAGTTCATGGTATGCATGGCCGCCTGAACCACATTCACCCAATTATTGCAGATGGTAAAGCAAAGAAACTTGCAAATTCAAATTGGAAAACTGTTCAACCGATCCAGTTTAACTGAATCAATCGTAAGCCACTTCGGTAAGTACCGGAGTTAGAACTGTGATGATGATGGTTAGAGTCCAATCATTTCCACCGTCAGGGTCAGGCTGGCCAGGTAGAATCGAATCTGGGTCTGAGTTCTGAGCATATATCGTCCAAATCCATTCGCCTTGACCGAAACGAGCGCCGGGTTCGTTGAGTAATCCTTCCAGCAACTGTTCTTCACTATCTGCATCAAAAACCCCCTCTGGACCCATTGGATTCAATTCGCTAGCGTTTATCTCGGCCTTTGTGGATTCATTCTGGGTCAGATTCCCAGGACTGGTTTGTGCAGACCTGCGGTGTCCGTCATCGACTACGTTTAGCGACAGTGTGAAGTTATCAGGAGGCAGTAGTATGTCCTGGTCCAGTTCTAACAGGGCTTCATACGCAATTATTCTAGCACCCATTCCCGGAGTCATATTATCGCTCCAAGTTTCTCCTTGTGCAAGATAGTCGTCATAATCCCATTCGAGTGTATTCTCGACCCACGCTACCTTGTAGCGGCGGGGTTGGACTTCGATACTGAATTGTTGATTTACAATCCCACCTTGCCCGTCATCAACAGAAAGAGAACCAAGTATTGTTCCACTAGATTCTGTAGGCAGATATACGCGTTCGTCAGTCGAGTCTATGTCGTTACGGGGGTCT
>PAEE01000011.1 GCA_002701145.1 Methanobacteriota archaeon | reverse complement strand
GTGTAGAGATCATAGCTTTCACATGCAAGACTCCATTTTCATCATCGCCTACTGGGAGGTTTGCAACTACCTTGTAGCCTTGTCCTGAATCGTTGAGTAAATCACAAGTTTCTCCTTTCACAACAGAGAATTCTGTATGTGACCAACTCTCTGTGAACCATTCTTTAGGCCCGTAATCTGATTGTTGCCTACTTGGCTTTACCATGCGGTACATCATGTGGGAATTTTGTTTGTTCAAATCAATTGCAAATGCATTGTCTAGACACATCTCTACCGGTATGTCACCTGACTCTGGGATTACTGGTTCGATGATGAGTTGATTTCTAACGATGTTATTCATTTCTAAATCCGCTCTTTCTCTTGGGTTATCTGCAATCTTAATCATGTAAAATGCAATACCGTTATTCCTTACTGCAATATGGTCAACATCATCTTCATGTTGATGGAATGCTGTTCCAATTTCCATTGTGTAACAGTAAGAACCGTGAACACCATAGTGCCAATCACAGAAGTCGCCAGTTGTTGGATACAGGTCTGAAGATTGCATGTTAGTGTAATCTGTCATCTCTGCCATTTGGTCGCCGTGATAGACGAGTTGGTCGTGGTCTGTTGTCTCACATCCTGTGCAGTGACCCCATGGATACAGCACTAATTCGGAGTAGGAATGGTAGGTCAAGGTAGCCTTGAACTCTGAAGCTCCGTCGTTGTTATCATCATTCATTTCGGTCATATCCTGAATGAACTTAGTTTCAGGCTCGGAGTTACCGCCAGCCCAATCTTCATCGGTTTGGCCATCATTATCATCATCTTCACCGTCAACATTGTCTTCATTGACGAAACCGTCTCCATCGTTATCTGTTGTGTCATAAGGTCCGGTGTAAACGTCATTATTGGTAATGCCTGCTTGTTCATCTTCAGCAGGAGTACAGGTTCCTGGAATAAGTGGAACTGTTGCACCCAATGGCCATCCCCATTCGAACTGATAGTTACGATTCAAATCGACTCCGTCACAATCTTCGTCGACCTGCTCGTTAGGGTCAGGCAGTGGCTCAATCCCATTATTGCGCAGATTCTTTCTCCATCCGCCACTAGGACAAGATTCCCAAGAAGGCATTGGACAGAACTCTTCTCTGTCGTATTTTTGTCCATCAACATTCAATAATGGAATTAGATAAATTTCTCGATTATCGACAAGGTTTGTCAATTCTACTTCACTAAAATCTTCGTCGACTCCAAAGTCTCCAGGGTTACATGGCTTACCATCGCCATTGCTATCTTGCCATTCAGGCTCAAGAGCTAGACAATCGCCATCGTCATCAACTTGGCCATCACCATCAGCATCGCCCCATGGGTCTTCATCGATTAGGCCATCTCCATCATTATCAACAGGGCCGCCACCATAGTAGTGAGCAACGGTTTCCATAAAGAGGATAGGAACTTGGAAACTCATCCACTCTCTTGCATGGTGGTTCCCTACAATCATGACATCTGGACGGTCTGGATAATTTCCATTATCGCCGTTAAACGCATTGTAATCTCCGCCTTGAACGTCACCAGTAATCTTCAACCAAGGTGAGGAATAACCGTAATGCCATCCTTCGTATGTATCCGCAGTGGTCTCTTCGCCTCTTGCATTTATTCCACCGTTAAGGCCTTCATGGAATTCGAAAATTTCGGGGTTTTCTTGGGCTAAGACCATCATTCTTGCTTTCATAGTCTCGTAGGAGTGGTACTCTTTGAATTGCATGACCTCGTCTCCGCCCCAAGGGAATACATATTCGCACTCAGCGTCTCCTTCTCCATTGACTTCACAGGAAATATAGTCGCCATCTTCATCCCATATCTCCCAAGGTTCTACAGCGCTTGGCTCTTCATCTTGGGCTGCAGATGAAATCACAACGGGAGAAAGTAATGATAGCAAAAAGGGTAGAAGAAGAATCGTAAGAGATGTCTTTCTGGATTCGAAACGCATGGCTATCATCTTGGCCAAAGCCTACCCCCTCTTCAAAGCGTCGTGTCTATGAATTAGCCCCCCTTAGGGGGCTGTAGGCAAAAAACAGAGGGAAAACAACATCATCNCTAGAGGTTTGCCAATTATCATGCAGATAGTAGTAGATGCAATTCCTGGCCATGACAAAGAGATTTACGGGGTGAGTGTTGAAAGCGTTTTAACAGTAACATTACTTATGATTTTCATCCTTATCATACGGGAAATTAGCGGATACGTTATCCCGCGTATTTTTGGTAATTTGAGATTGGTCAGCGAGGTTGCTCGTGATGCACTAAACGGCTCTGGTAAAGCACTCGGAGTAGCGGGTGGATGCTGGGCAAGTATGTACTTGTTCGAGGAAATGGACTGGCTAGCATCAATATTGACGCTGGTTATGGTAGTAGCATTGGTTGTAACCGCATTCAGATTTGTCGGTATAATTCANGCATTTGTCTTATGGACGGATGATGANGGAGAATTGGATGGNTCCCAGAAGACTGTGGTTTCAGCTGCAGAAAGTATCATGCGNTTTTTGATTGTCATTTTTGGAATGGTTTTCATCGCAGANGCNTTAGGNTTCGACCTTACAACAATGGTGGCTGGATTAGGAATTACCGGGCTTGCATTAGCGCTCGCCGCNCAAGATACNATTTCCAATATATTTGGAGCAACCACTGTACTACTAGACCGCCCGTTCCAAGTCGGAGATTGGGTCGTCATAGGTTCTGTCGAAGGAGAGGTAATGCAAATAGGTCTGCGAACAACACTAATTCGTACCAGCCTTGACACCGTAGTGACAATGCCAAATGCAAACTTGTCGAATACACCAGTGGAGAATTGGGGCAAGCGAAGATTCCGTCGATGGCAACCAATTTTCAAATTAGATATCAATTCTGATCCTACCAAAGTTTCTGAATTCTGTGACGGAGTTGCTAACCTAATCGCTGGTCATGAAAAGACAATGAAAGAGGATAATTCATTCGCAAGAGTGTCATCTCTAGGTCCAGATGCTATCGATGTGGGTTGCAATATTTACTGGGACATTGCAAGTGGAAAGGTAGAGCGTGAGGCTAGAGACGGTTTCCTAATAGAAGTCATGGAAATAGCAAAAACTCACGATTTGAAGTTCCACGATAACAGAAGGCGTCACAGCGCTTGACGCCAATCTGGTTCATTGTAAGAATACAAGAATGATGAAATTATCCAGATTAGCCCGAAGGTAAAGTACCCAATTGAAGGTTCATCAAATTCGCCCGCTCTGTCTAACCAAAAGGTCCCGATGAGACCGAATATGGCGAGTGGCACCCCCATTTTCATTAATCGCATTATGCCCAATTTGGCCTGAATGCGATCTACGCTATTGAGATATTCATCTATTTCTGGGTCAGGGACTCCATAGGCAACCGCTTCGGCTTTGGAAAGGATATTGATGTCATATATCATGTGTGCAACTCCTCCAGTAGCTATCCTCATAACATCGTCACCCCAATATTTTGATGGAACGAACTCTCTCCATTTCAACATGACATTGTGCTTAATCGCCTGTCTTAACATTGGGAGGTTGGTATCATCTTTCCAAAGTAGTGAATCACATAATGGAAGAGGTATCGGCCGCATTCCACTTAACTCGATACGAGGGATTCCAATGGTATTGTAACTGTGAGGCGCTCTCCACAATGTACTCGTTTTGAGAGTGTCTTCAACCTTCTTCAGTCGAGCATTCCAACCATATTCATCATTAGGGGTGCTCCAGCCCCCATCTATCAGTGCTAAATGCAGTCCTGAAAGGGATTTTGCAGTAACTTTTCCAGGGTTTTCTTTGGGATAAATCAGGACATGGTCTCCATCTTTATCACTGCCTGCAACCGGCAATTGAAGGTGCTCTTTCAAAGCAGATTTCAATTGAGGATTTCGACTAAGTCTTGAGGCATGCTTTCCGGTTGGGATCGGAATTACCAATGCTTTGTATTCACCAATATCAAACCAAATTCCACTACGGTCTTCATCNACCTGTTCGAACGCTTCNACCTCTGGCCAATCNCCCCATGTTTTCTCNTGNCNATTCCACCAGNCAAGAGTTATCTCAGGAACGTGCAGAGGACGTGTTCCCCAAGATGTCGANATCGAGGACTCATCATGACTTTTGGCGATGCCTTTTGGCCACCATGGTCTCTCCTCCATGAAGAGGCCGAAGGGTCGGTGGGGATTAACTCAAACGGTTGAAGCGAATGGGTGGGGATGAGGGGGCGATGTTATGGGTATCAGTAATCGCCTTGGTGATGTTCTTGGTAGTGCAGTCGAAGCAAAACTGCTACGCCAAGTGAAAAAGCACCCTGACAAGATAAACCACCTCGCCATCATCATGGATGGCAATNGAAGATTCNCTTGGTCCAAAGCNCTAGAAACTGAGATTGGNCACAAAATGGGCAAGATGAAATTAGAACAGGTTCTTGACTGGGTNTTGGAATTAGAAATTCACTATTTTACAGTCTATGCATTATCTACCGAGAATCTAAATCGCCCTGATGGTGAATTAGACGGGCTTTTCAAACTCTATNTTGAAGGATTGAANGATATTGCAGACGACCCTAGAATCCATGAGAATAAAGTGAAAGTACAAATTATTGGAAGAAGGGAATTACTTCCGGATTCGGTTAATGAAGCGATTAGATATGCNGAAGAAAAGACTGCAAATTATGATGATTTCACATTTACTGTTTGCCTNGCATATGGAAGCCGTGAAGAAATGCTTGATGCGATAAAAAGCATTGCTGCAGACCACAGTTCNGGTGAANTAGAACTAGANTCAATCGATGAAGGCGAGGTTAGTCGCAGNCTATACACTGCTGAAATGCCAGACCCCGATTTGGTAATCCGCACATCNGGNGAAGAAAGAATCTCTAACTTCCTACTATGGCAAATGGCTTATTCAGAATTATATTTCACCGATGTATTCTGGCCATCATTCTCTAAGAAAGAGTTGCTCAAAGCTATTCAAACATACCAAGCACGAAAGCGTAGGTTTGGTGAATGAATTGCCTGCATGCGANGAATGTGGCNAATGGGANNANCCNNCNTTNGCNGTAGATGCAGTAGCGATTAGAGGTAATGAAATCCTATTGATTAGACGGGCNAAAGAGCCGTGGAAAGGTATGCTTGCCCTACCTGGNGGGTTTGTTGATTCAGGAGAAGACCCTGAAGTTGCAGTTCTGCGTGAACTGAAAGAAGAATGTGGGATTGATGGAAAGGTCGTTAGATTACTCTGTGTCAAAGGCGACCCTGATAGAGACCCTAGAGGGCATGTAGTCTCGATAGCATATCTAGTGGCTGCTTTCGATGAGCCTACTGCAGGAGATGATGCTGCAAGTGCTGCTTGGCATCGTATTTCTGAAGTCGAGGAAATGGCTGGCGACCACATGTCAATCCTTGAGAAGATCAAGCATTTCTGATTTGGTGTTCGGCCANTCTGGAATCTCTAGCGCATCCGTCAAATGTAGCCCTGCTAGCCATGAAGCCAGTATTGATTCATCATAATCTCGGGCCACAAATATTGGATATCCATCTTCAGCCAATCTCTCAATGAATCCTCGTATTGCCTTGGTAACCAGAAGAGTTGGCACTCCTAGAAGTACTGCTTCACTGGCTAAGGTTACTGATTGAGTAATCACTCCATCCATACTTGCAATCGTTTTATCCAAGTCCCAAGGATTTCCTTCTACTGAATTTTCGTCCGCACAATGAATAGACAAACCATCNAACCAACTATCTGGAATTGGAAGGATTTCATTTTCATCATGGACTCCATTGCCAATCAATCTTCTAACCAACACTTTTGGTGGNTTGGATACTTCTTGTGGCCTTAATCGAGGCTGGAGATGAATGTGGCCATGTAAGCCGTCTATGCGGTGNAANTTNGCTTTCTTTTTCATCAANGAACCCGATAATGATTCAATAAAATGTGTTGGAATAATGATATCGGTAGGTCTTGCTAAACCGTGAGCCAGACGATTGATTTCTGTGTCTGTGATGTAGATTCTTTTTGCCTTGCGAGGAGCTGCTCTCAACTCAATAGGAGCACCTATACTGATAACTTTGGATACCTCTTTGAGGGCTTTACCTGAAATTCTTGTACGCTTCCAAGCCTTTCGCCAACGGCCTTTACCAACTGGACGAGGAACCCACACCGTTCTCCTTCTAGGCATGAATCCATCACAATTTTCTATCATGGCTCTGACTTCAAATCTGTCACAAGCGATGATGACATCGTCGGTTGAAGATAACTCTCGCATGAGGGGTGCTAACAGGCGTGCATGAGCGGGATGATCGATTACCCAGCCAGTCGCCATGTTTAGACGATAATGACGGGCTATTTTGATGTGCCACCATGTGGTGCCCCTCAATATGCAGAAGAAAGCGATTAGTGTGGATGGCGGTAAATTGTACGGCCCCTATACCCCTGGGGTAAAGGCGGGCGGAGTGATTTGGCTCTCCGGCCAAATAGACGTTGACAATGGTGATGATGTAATGAGTCAAACCGCAGGCGCTCTTGCAAAAATAGACGNATTGCTAGAAGCAGCGGGTGTTAATCGTGAAGCGGTTTGCTTCGCACAAGTTTTGCTAGATGACATAAANGACTTCGCTGCAATGAATGAAGTGTATGGAGCATGGGTCGAAGACATGACAATCAAACCTGCTCGAGCTGCTTTTGAAGCNGGCGCTCTTCCNGCAGGAGCAAAAGTTGAGATTGTCGTTCAAGCGATTGACTCCAATAATGAGTGATTCAAATGCCAGGTTCCCCTTACCTTGAGGAGCCACCCAGTGGGCTTGTTACNTGGCCNAAAATATTGATGATTGGAGTTCCTTCGATTTCAGCCTTGAGTCTTGTAGCATGGTGGAATGACGTAATTCTTGAGTGGGGCATATTCCTCACTATNGGATTGACAATTTCCTTTCTCATCAGGCGATGAAATACATACGAGAAGACTTGCACGCCTACAATATGGGAGAATGGCCAACTCACTGTTTCAAGGCCTATGACATCCGAGGATTGTCAGGCGAAGAATTGTCTGATGAGTTCGCTTATCGCTTAGGGCGTGCTATGGCAACATACCTCGACTGCTCATCTTTCGCAGTTGGAAGGGATATTCGGGAATCTAGCCCTGGTTATGCTTCAAACCTAATTCAGGGAATGGTTGATTCTGGTGTTAAAGTCCTAGATTTGGGAATCGTTTCAACCGGATGCTTGTACCACGCATGCTGGACATTACCAGTTGATGGAGGAGTAATGGTAACAGCATCACACCTTCCNATGCCNACGCANAATGGATTCAAGATGTGCAGAGGAACTTTACCGCTCGCTGGTGAAGAGATTCAAGAATTGAAGGAAGTATTCCTAACTGGAGAATTCAAGGAAGGCACTGGAGAACATATTGACCATCCGCACGAAGATAATTATCTCGAAGCAATCGTTGCTTCAACCGGTAAACTTGCTAGACCTGTCAAGGTTGCAGTAGACTGTGGTAACGCAGTTCCAGGACCTGCTATGACTAGACTACTGGACATGATTGGCGCTGACCATATCGACCTATACTGCGATTGGGACAATACTGAGCCAAATCACGGAGCGGACCCAACTCGTGAATACAACATGGTAGACTTGGCCAAGGCTGTTGTCGACAACGGTTGTGAANTNGGATTGGGNGCTGATGGNGATGGAGACAGAATTGGNGCTGTTGATGAGAANGGTGATTTCGTTTATCCTGACCGCTTGATTGCTTTGATGGCGGATGATGTTGTTGGAACTGAAGANGGNAANGATTTNCTNATTTATGANGTGAAGTGTTCAATGAATGTTGAGAAGGCGATTATTGAAGCAGGTGGNAAGCCNATGATGGCNAAAACTGGTCACTCTTTCATGAAGAGAGTNCTTGCACAGCACTCCAATTCNTTGATGGCTGGAGAAATGAGTGGTCACATATTCATGTCAGACCGTGGATGGTATGGTTTTGATTGTTCACTTTACAACGCTGCTAGAATTCTCGAACTCTGGTCCAGAAGAGANGCATTNTTCAGTGCTGAACTAAATCGCTTAGCACCTAATTTACCAACTACTGGTGAAGTGAAAGTGCCGTGTGCTGAAGAGGATAAGTTAGCAACTGTTGCAGCCATTACCAGTGCTTTTGATGACCATGAATCTTCGACTATTGANGGAGTNAGAGTNCGCTTCGAAAAGGATGGCCAACAGTCTGGTTGGTACTTGGCTCGCAAATCAAACACTGAAGCGATTCTTGTTATGAGAGTTGAAGCNAACGACCANGAAACTCTNGATGAAATTCTAAAGNTGATCGAACAAAGAGTTTCACCAATAATCGANATCAGCAAATTGCTGTGATNATTCTTCNGNTTCTACTTCAACCATTTCGATTGTATAATCATCTAATGATATTAATTCAATTTTCCAATCAACGGTTTCTCCATCATCCTGCTTGTTGCATCCCGNCCTTTGGCCNTTGTTCACAGATACGCTGATTTCAAATGAATACTCTCCGAAACCAATTGTCCCGCCATTCAATANTTGCTCNATTTCTCCAGGAGTTACTTCATCGAATGTTGCGCCTAGCAAATCTGGAGGTATGAAGAAATGAGTNGTCTCCATTGGTGATTCGGTTCCTGAAANNAGAGTGGAGTTTTCTCCAATGCCNCCNGCCACAGTAATTTCATCGTCTTCGNTTGCAACTCCTGTGCATTGAGGACCTCCTCCTCCTTCATCATCAGTATGTGTTGTTGTAACTCTGAAACCTACAATGTTCAAATCATCAACATCGCCCGCATCTGAATTTGCCGCAATTTCTGCTGCAGATTGGTCGGCGATGTCTTGAGCGGTTCCGGAGCCGANNTCATGGTAAGAGTAAGTTCCGTTTAGTTCGTAAGTTCCTACGGGGCCACTAACACTGAAGTCTGAATCTGCTTGACCCGCTGCATAGTAAAAATATGCNGGGAANATTANGGCNAAAACGACCATGCCTGCNACAAGNATCTGNGTTCTTTGGTCNGTTTTGATATCTTCCATAAATGACATATTNCGCCCTCCGGTANTNAAGTGTAATNNGTTTTGGTTTCCAAGTGTTTTGGTCTACTGTTTGTCCCACTTAGTTAGCCCGAGCTTAGCAAACGTCTTGCGNGAGCGACGGAAAACAGGCAATAGATAGCCGATTTTACTNCGCTCTCCAAAAGACCACTTCCATGGNCACCNCGGCAAGGANGTTGCCCATTCACGAATAATCTCTCTCGCCTCTTCATTGCCCTCNCCGCCAGGTATTGTCCAAGCCGCCATATTGATTGCACCNGCNCTNCCTTTNGTTTCAGCCCAAGTATGGATCTCAAGACCGCGNAGTGGTCCATCTAAGACCTCGATNCCNAGNGTNCTNGCACTNTGTGCCATTGGCATAATGATTGCAAAACGGTCTACTAGTCGACTTCCTTCNTGGCTAGTAATTTCCCATTCATTNGATTCAGCGATTCGCCTAAACGATTTGATGTTCTCTACTGGCGAGGTAGAAACCTCGAGAACCAACTCCTTTCGTTTGAGCATTAACTAACCCAACTAGTAAGATATCAAGAAGATAGGGGGTGCATTCCTCAATCGAATGCTGTAAAGACCACATTTCTCCTCCCTCCGAATGGAAGGAGGAGAATGTGGATGGTCCATTCACGGCCTATCCCGCAATCCCCAGCCCAAAAATGGGCGAGGTTGACCACGGACTGTGGACCGCTTGGGTAACCGTAACTGGACCTCGCTTACACTAGGACTCCAAAGAGTCTCATGTGTTCTATTGGATCAGTTTCGATTCCGTCTGACTTCAGCCAAACAACGAGCCAAGACCTTCGAAGCCTCCGCCGTCGTCTTCGTCCTCTTCTTCTTCTTCTGCAGCAGGTGCAGCTTCNGAAGAACCACCAGCAGCCGCAGCAGCAGGTGCAGCAGCAGCAGGGGCGGCAACAGCGGTTGCCATAGCTTCAGCAATGTCAACTCCGCTCAGTGAAGCAACTAGTGCCTTCACACGGGCAGAGTCAGCAGTTACACCAGCAGCCTTTAGGACAGCAGTGACAGCTTTTTCGTCGATCTCAGTTTCAGCAGAATGCAGAAGCATTGCAGCGTATACGTACTCCATATTTTTTCACCTCAAATTTTTCAACCGAATAAGGACCCAAGGCCGTCGAAACCGCCCTCTTCCTCTTCTTCTTCATCTTCCTCTTCCGCCTCGGTGGGGGCGTCTTCGGAGCTCGGTGCTGCNGCTGCAGTTTCTGCAGCAGAAGCGGCTGCGCCAAGAAGTTGGCTCAGTTCTTCGTCGAGTGCGTCAGCAGACAGAGAACCTGCAACGCCCATAGCGCCACGGTTTGCTCGTCCGATTAGATGCGGCAANGTGTCTGCTGTGACAATTGCCGCCTCCAGTGCCACTGCGAGCGCTTCTCCGCTCGCCTTGGACAGGAGTGTTGGTATTGTTTGGCTGGTAAACCAGCGGATATTACAAGCCAAGTTGAATCCACCAGCACCAAAGCTGATGAGGTCAGACTCGAACTTCTCGTAATCGATATCAAGTGTTTCTGGCTTGAAACTGGTTCCATCTTCGATAGTACCACAAAGTCTCAATCCTGTAACGATTGGTTCTATACCAATCTTAGAAAGCATCATTCCAAGTTCTCCCTCAAACACTTCACCTTCTTTCAAGATGGTAACTTGCTTTTGGATTTGAACGGACCCTTTGACAATCTTAGCAGGGATTCCTACAGAGTTCAGGTCTCCGACAATTGGACCNGGAGGCATTCCAGTATCCATCTTCTCTACGATTATATCGTGAGGTGCAATATCTCCTGGCTTTGCTGCTCTTCCTGCTTCTGTCTTCTTTAACTCGGTGAATACCTCGAAAGAATTCATGTCAGATTGAACTAGAGCNGGTTGGATTGCAGATGAATATAATTCTTCAAGGTCTGCAAAGTCGTTACCTGTTGCTTCCCAAGCGATCTTCATCAAACGCTTCTTAGCAACTTGAACCGCCATCTTGCCACGAAGGCCAGCACGCATTCCCAGCATTGCTCCTGCTGGAACACCGTGAATGTCGATAACAGCGAATGTTCCGCCATTGTTGAGCATTTCAGTCATTGTAGCGACTGTGTTTTTCTTCCATGGAGAGACCTTAGGAATCAATTAATCACCTCTATCTTGTTTGCAGGACCCATAGAGGTCTTGATGTAAAGTGAGCGGATGTTACCAATTCCACGTTCTAGCTTAGATGTTACACGGTTGTAAACTTCCAGAGCATTCTTCAGAAGTTCTTCGTGAGATTGAGCAAGGGTACCAAATGATGCTTGGAAGGTTACCTTGTCACGGGATTTGATTACTGTAGTAGATTGAAGACCTGCTGCAATAACTGCAGGGTCAACTACTGGAGGTACTGGACGAGGCATTTTGCCACGAGGTCCCAGAACTACACCGAGGTAGCGACCAATCAATCCCATGTGTGGAACTTCAGATAGGAAGAAATCGTATGAGTTTGCTAGTTTCTTAGCCTTACCCTTGTTCTTTCCTAGTTCTTCAATTTCGGATGGGTCGATTACTTCTATTCCAGCATCCCTTGCTTTCTTTGCAGCATCGGATGCTGCAAACATTGCAACCTTGATTGCTTTACCACGGCCAGATGGAAGACGGATTTCTTCCTGGATACGGTTGTTAGGATTTTTCAAGTCAACGTCTTTGATTGTAAACGATATATCCATCGCTTCAACAAATTTACGTTCTGGAGCGCCTTCGATGGCGTTCTTGATTGCTTCTGATAATTTTTCTTCCATTTCTGTTCACCACTTCGGTCTGCGAAGGGAATTACCCCCTCTACCGCGGTCCGTGTTCAGTTCAAGCAAAACGTTCGTCCCATTCTCCCCTTTCGATTGTTCTTAAAGCGTCCTTGGCCCAGAGTCCATCGATCTTTACACGCATTGACACACATGTGCCGATGACCTCACGGGTCTGCGCTTTCAGGTCTGCTCCGGTCAAGTGGCCGTCGTTTTGCTTTTGGCGTGCGACGTCCATCGCCTTCTCGAGGCTCAAGTCCTCGACAGCTGCTTCCAAACTTCCATTGCACTTCTTTACACCTAATGCTTTGATGATAAGATGGCTTGTCCAAGGCTTTGGCATGTTTGTACACCTCTGTTACTCACACGGACGTGAGCAAGTTGCCGACTTGACTCCCCTATTTAACCGCGCCGTGTCGGTTAATTTCAGGTCACTGNTGGATTTATTCGCTATTGTCATTCAACAAATTTTGGAAATTGCCGTGTAGAACACCACTAAGAGCAGTCAATCCCCAAATAGCCATAGGTGGAATATTTTCTGCAAATGTCATCTCCATTGGATCACCAGCGCCTATTTGCCAAGTGAGTCCCATTGCACATGCAACAACAAACCAAACCCATGCAGGTCCTGCGATTACTGCAGTCAATCTTGCTTGGTCTTCTCCTTCAGTGAAGAAAGCGACATACAACATTGTTACAGATGTCAATAGCATGAATCCACTTATCAAGACTTGAGGGTCATCATTCCAATCAGTCTGCAAAATAGTTCCAACTAGAGCATGGAGTAAAGCCATAATGATTAGCCAGATTTTCGGGTTAAGGATTTTCTTTAATTGATCCATTTCAAGCACCTTCCTCAGAAGCCTCTGGCAATGAAACTTTACCTGCTAGCATCAATCCGCCGATTATCACGTGCACTAGTAGAACAACCGGGAAAACCATTCCAAACATGCCAGGATCGTTTATGATTGGCACGCTAAGGAAAAGGGTTCCAACTGGCATAAGTGCCGGTAAAATGTAGTCCATAGCAGATTCTGGACGCTTAGTCATGAATGCTACTAGTCCGACCAAAATTAGAGATAGTCCCCATGTTACAGGAGACATTTGCCATACTGTGTTACCTGTTTCGAATGCCATGCGCTGAGAAGCATCTTGGTCCTCCGCTGAGTCAAAGGTATACGCTTCATCCTCATCATCATCGATTTCTGCCTCTTCGAAATTTATTACTGAAACATTGCTTCCCATTCCAGTAACGAAGAATGCCATAGTTAGTACTACTAGAACACTCGCAATACTCAACAATTGCTTGTTCATTCCAGTAGCACTAGACATCATATCTGAAATTAAGAGATATAGTCCTCCAAGAACCATTAGGGTACCAAGAGTTGCCATAATTAGTAGTGGCATTAGACTATCTGCTTCACCGATTAAAGAGTCTGTTCCACGCATACCGATTAAATCTGATGCAGGCCAATTCATGTATGCCCCGACTAGTAGAAGGGGTCCGATTGCTAAGAAGTAGGGTGTTAAATTTTTATCACTCATGTTTAGGCCTCCTTTGTTTCTTCAAGGTCCTTGTACTGCATATATCCTGCAATTCCAAGAAGTAAAGTAAGTAATAGTGTAAGAATTGGTATAATCATCCAGATAGTTGGTGGAGTGCCATCATAGCCATGCTCTCCAGTCATGTATCCCATTCCACCGCCGATGATTAAGACGACAGCTGCAGAAGAAACCATAGACATCTGAGCAAGAGGTTTACCTGTTACGAATAATCCAGTTCCAATAGCCATTACACCGATAGGCATCATNTGTAATGCCCACATTTGTTCATATGCAGCATCGTGGTCACCTACTGGTTCGTCATCCCAAGCCCATTCAGCCCAGTCTTCGCTGTTTGCCATTCCAAGTACAGAAATGACGATTACCATTGTTCCAATTGCAAGTAAAAGCTTCTTTGGGTCTAAAATTTCCTTTATCTCCATGCTTAGGCGCCCTTAAACACTCGTTATTAAGATTCCATACATAGTATGCTGTCAAAATGCCATTATGAGGCGAAAATCATCATTCGACTCTTTCGACAACACGGACGTGGTCTCCGCGCATCTTGAGTGTCATTGGAATAGGTTGCTCGTACAACTCCATGCTGACTTCTTCCTTGGTTTCTGCGACACTAGTAACACGTGCCTTTTCGCCCTTGAATGCGCCAGTAACTATCTCTACGATACATCCGACTTCGATTCCGCTGGTCACTGCCTTTGGTTCTAGGTATGGAAGGATATCTGCAAGAGGTGCTTCACCTGGAAGAACGGTTTTAGCGTTCTTTAGTGGTGTTTGATTTAGACCACGGCGAGCCTTAGGGTCACGGCCACCAGAGCGGCCAATCAACTTCTCTACATGGTGGAGAGCACTGGATTCAACCATAACGTATCCTCTCATCCCAGTAGGGTGAAGAATTCCATAGATCTCATCTAAAATTGCTGACAAAGAACCTGAACCCATTAAGCGAGCTTGCATCTCATCAGCAACTCTCTTTTCTGAACCGATAGCGGTCTTAACGATGAATAGGTATGCTCCAACAGAGCCGTACATGTCACGGAATAGTTTCTCACTGTTTTCCATATCTAGATCAGAGAATACACACCAGCGAGGCTTGTTTGCTTCTCTGTCTTCCCATCCAATGTTTCCTGGGTCAACCCAAGTTGATTCTGTGTATCGTCCTGAAGGGGTTACTTCCTTACTTGTAGAAACAACCAAACAAGGTGCGATGTCCTGTAAACGGCCACCGATATCAATTCCNAGAGCTGGTCCGGCACGAACATATTCTAGGTCTTCCAAAGGAATACCTGTACATTCTGCAACACGGTTGAGAACATCTTCTTCACTATCTCCAATTCCATAAACTCCGTCCCAAAGGCCAGGAGAGTCAGAATCAGACTTAGAGCGGCGAAGAAGTAGTAATTCCTCTTCATGGCGAACAAATGCGATAAATGCGTCAGTCATATTAATTCCTCCAATATCAAATTCCGAATACATCGTGGATGAGCCACGGGATGAAGTTGTCCATGACAACCAACATTACGAATCCAATGAAACCGAGAACGAATAGTCCGATTCCACAAATAATCGAGGTTTGTTTGAATTCCTGAGGCGTCGGTTTNCGAGCCATACGAATAATACGAGCCCAACTACCGCGAGAAATCTTGCGGAATTGCGCTTCNATAGCGTCTTGCTTGTCCTGTACCTTATCNTCAAAAGANCGGGTNTGGTCATTNTCATCTGACATGGTTTCACCTCAGTGGTGTCAAGGCGACTTATGGCCCTCATTTAACCTCAACGGCGCGAACAAGCCCCGTTTATCGACTGATTCAAAGCAGACCCGTGTCTCGATGGTACCATGGCGGAGCGAGACCCATATCAGGTTCTCGGTGTATCACGGGGAGCCAGTGATGCTGAAATTAAGAAGGCTTTTCGCAAACTTGCTCGCCAATATCATCCTGACCGAAATGAGGGTTCACCCGCCGCAGAGACCCGTTTCAAAGAAGTTCAAGCCGCATACGATTCCATCGGTACAGCCGAGGCCCGCCGCAAGCACGAACAAGAGCAAATGTTCGGAGCCGGAGGAAGAAATCCATTCGGCGGCATGGGTGGCATGGGCGGCATGGGTGGCATGGAAGATGTCCTATCGCAGATGTTTGGCAAAAGTATGGGTGGCGGACAAAGAAGGCAGCCGGGCCCTCGACCCCCTCAAGAAAGGGGCCAGAATGCGAGCTCTTGGCTCGACCTTACTCGCGAGGAAGCGGCAAAAGGGGGNTCTTTCAATCTCACATACACTCAACTAATCCCNGGTACTCANGGTAGCATCGATAAAAAACGTCGAACATTGAGTGTCAAAGTCACAGCAGGAACAAACCATGGAAAGGAAATTCGCGTCAAGGGCCAAGGCCATGGCCATCCTCAAGGAGTCAACGGAGATTTGATCGTAAATATCCGAATCGATCCAGGAGAAGGATGCAGGTGGGACGGAAATCGAGTAGTNAAAGAGGTTGAGGTTGAATACTCAACTTTAGTTCTTGGAGGAAAGGTCACAGTTACCCTACCCTCGGGAGTTAAGGGAAAAATCACAATTCCTCCGCTATCGCAAGTAGGAGACCGTCAAAGAGTCAAAGACTTGGANATTGAATTTATTTTGATGGAAATTGAAAACCTAGATGATTCTCAAAAAGATGCTCTTGAAGCATTGAAGGACGTGGGTCTTTGAAACGGAGAAAAGGAAGAGAGAGNCCACCNGAAGAACGTCTTTACAGAAGACTTCTATCACATGGGCTCGAAAAAGGCCTANCCTTGGANNTGGTATTGGAAACGATTCAAGCGAAGGAATCCAATCTGAAGTTGAATGAAAAACAACTAAGGTCGCAAATCCAAGAAACGATAGTTCACGCCTGTAGAAAGGGTGAATTGTTTATTGGAGATACAGATAATTTCAATTTACGTTCGAAAGAAGAACGATTGNGNATNGAACAAGCGGTTCGTAAAGCACAAAATGAAGTCGATGAGAAAGCTATGCTTGCCATTCTCAAGGGTGAGAATTTACCTGACGAATTCACATTATTGGAAGGGGAAGTTCTGCGAACCTTCCTAGGTTTTGAGATGGTCAAACAACTGGAAAAGAACGCTAAAAGAGAATCAGAATTACGATTCCCCGACCCTTTGGTATCTATGGCCTGGTTGATGCGTGAACATTTCACTCCTGAAGAATTGCTAGATGCGAGATTAGCATATCGAAGAAAGATGGGGATTAATCCATTCCCAAGAGAATACAGAGAAGATTTGATTCAATTTGCAGAAAAATTACCTAACCCGGAACTTAGTGAAGATAGGGTCGATTTACGCCACATTCCTTTTGTGACAATAGACCCCCCTGATGCAAGAGATTTCGACGATGCTGTTTGTCTAATCGATGATACATTATGGGTGGCGATTGCAGATGTTGCGCACTACGTCAAACCAGATACTGCGCTCGACAGATATGCGAAAGAGAGAGCAACAAGCGTTTATCTTCCACATTGCGTATTNCCTATGTTGCCTCCTAAACTAGCAGATGACCTTTGCTCGCTAAGAGANGATGCAGATAGATTTGCAATGGTGATGGAAATGAAAATTGAAGGGGATAAAGTGGTATCTTCAAAAGCACATCAGGCTCTAATTAGGGTCAAAGAAAATCTATCCTATAATGACGTAATAGAAGGCGAACTATTTCCCGAAATGATGGATTTATCCAAGCGAATGCGTGCCAAAAGAATCGGTTTAGATATCGCTGGTGCTGAAAGACGCCCCAGAATAAATGGTGATGAAATAAGTCTAGAAGTCAAATGGCCAAATGATGCTACAGAAATGATTGAGGCTTTCATGGTGGCAACAAATGAAGCAGTAGGTCACTTACTCGGCTCACTAGATGCGGCACTGCCATGGAGATGTCATTCCCCTCCTGACAGTCCGGAAGTAGAGTCGTTGAATGCAAAATTAGAGACCTTGGGCATAGAAATTGAATTGCCAATGCCCTCACACAGGAAAACTGGAGAGTCTGCTAGTGATGAAACGATGAATCTACTTTCTGCTTGGGCTGATGCAGGTTTATCTTTCGATAATGAAGTTGAGGAGGAAGAGGAAGATGGAAATTATCTTTCGAGCGTTGTTGATTCCGAGGCGAGAGGTGAGATGTTACAAGCTCTCAGAGATGCACAGGCATCGGCATCTAATCTTTCAGATGTAAAGAGAAGAGTAGTCGACCAAGGTTTGTTCCAACTCATGCAGAGAGCAATATACAGTGAAGAAAATCTCGGTCATTTTGGACTAGATCTAGATGCATATGTTCACTTTACATCACCGATTCGAAGATATCCAGACCTGGTAGTTCATCGTCAACTGAAGTCTCATTTGAGAAATCAAGACTGGATGCATACTCTTGAGCAGGTCGAAGAAATATCTGCCCATTGCTCTAAGCGTTCAACACAGGCTAAGAAATTAGAATGGGAATTGGTCGCAAGCGTATGCAATATGCACCTAGCAAATTCTGAAGAATCCTCAACTTGGAAGGCCAGAGTTGTAGGTCTTAGAAGTCCGTGGATTTATCTCGACCTCGAAGATGATGGTTCATTTGAAGGTAGAATGCACATTAGTCAGCTGGGTGGTAAAGAACGCCTAATGGTGGACTTATTCGGACTAAAAGTCGAAAGAGAGGACGGAAGTTCAGTGCTCGAATTAGGCCAGAGGTTTGAATGTAGACTCAGAGGATTAGACATCTGGTCAGGNACTCTAGACCTTGCGCCGATTTAGAATAAACTAGCGTAGTGATGCGTTTAGTTAGATGCGGGGGGCAGGATTCGAACCTGCGAATCAATAAGAAATGGGACCTAAACCCACCGCCGTTGACCAAGCTGGGCGACCCCCGCCCAAACCTGCGTCGCATATCTCCCACATGAATACAACTGTTCAATAACGAGAAGATTAGCCCGCAATCAATGGCTGACTTTGACGCGTTCTCAAAGGTCTTGGTCTCAAANCGTAGAAAGGTTCACATCGCNGTATTTATTTTGACTATNTTCATGATTCCTGGTGCTTTGAAAGCGCTTGAGCCTATCGACATGGAATCCTATGACATGGAGTCACCCGAACTTACTGCTGAACGGATGATTAACGAGGAATTCACTACAACTGAAATTATTCTTGGATTTATTGTGAATGTTAGAGACCCTGCAATGGTTGGCTCTAATCCAGTTCCAGTTCCTACTTTGGATGATGGAACACCTGATTGGTCGGGCTTTGCAAAAGCCAGTGAAGCGATTGATGCTGGAGAAGAATGGGTTGGGATTACTGCGACTGATGGAGGAATACTAAATCTCACTATTTTACGTGAAATAGATGCTAAGCACGACATCATTTACAATCATGAATTGGGTAATTACATGAAGCCATTCATCAATGATGTGACCGGCCTTCAAACTGCAGGTGTAATGAGTCTAGCAGACATTTTTCGAGGATTCATGGCGAATGAATCTGTCCTTACAAAACCAAAGTTGACACTATCGGGGAGTGAGCCACCTCAAACAAATTGGTATGATTGTGGGTTACTAGATTGTCTGGAATTCGATGATGAAAACGTTTCACAAGCGCACATAGATTTAGCAGCGGTAAGAATGGCTTCCGCTAATGGTTCTGCATTCCTAAGATGGTTATCTCTTGACAGAGGATTTGTCGCAGCAGATGAAAACGCTGGAATTGTTGGAGGACCAATTGGTGGAGAATTACAAGAGGATGGGTCATGGAAGAATGCGAGACCTGGCCCGGGACGTTGGTCCGCCTCGGCATCTTGGCTACTGGTACAACTCGACAGAGCAGCACTGATAGAAGCGGGTTGGACAAATGTTTGGAAAGATGCACATTCAGAAAAGAAAATCTCCTATGATGATGAAGGTTTCAAGATTGGAGGGTTCCGATTAAGCGGAACTGAATTGATTCTGAACCCTCCAAATTACACATCTGAATACTGCTTGAGCCTAGAGTCTCCGTGTTCCATTGAATGGTCCGTAATGCACCTTGAAGGTCAAATCCGAAGTTATGACAATAATTCCTTGACTTTGCTAGTAGGTCAAGCGGTCAATGTAGAAGTAAATCGAGAGTTACAGAACTCCGGTGGTTTGGTTTTCGGCATGGGCTTTGTGATCTTAATTCTCCTATATGCCTCCCTTAGAAGATGGTCAGATGTTGCAATTGTTTCGATGGCTTTGGGTGGAGCGCTGCTGTGGATGCAGGGCTTTATCGGTCATGCATCCTCATTGTTTGGATGGATTGGCATTGACATTATTTCACGCTCCCAATTCTCTAATCTCCTTCCAATACTGGTCTTAGCGTTAGGAATTGATGATTCCCTTCACGCTCTTCACCGTTACAAGGAAGAGAGAACTCTAGGTCGCTCGTCGATTACTTCTGGAGAGATTACTGTCAGAAGAGTTGGAAGAGCAATTATGCTGACCACTCTTACCACAATGGCAGCATTTGCAGCAAATCTATTCAGCGATGTTGCTGCTCTTAGGTCATTTGGAATTGAAGCCGCCTTGGGTGTATTGGCGGCATTCCTACTCACCGGATTATGGGCACCTCTAGTTCGTGTTTCATTCGATGAATGGATGCATAAAAGAGGNAAGGATACCGTTCCTCCCGCTAATGAAAANAAAGCAAGAAAGCAACTCCTGCAAAGGATTGCTGTTAGTTCAGGAACCGGTAAGCGTCCGATTATTATCGCCTCGCTATGTCTCCTGCTAACATTGCCAGCAGCCTGGGGAATGATGCAACTGGAAGGAGACTTCGCTGTGGATGATTTCTTGGACGAAGATTCTGATTTCGCCTTTGGAGTAAGTGTGGTCAACGAGAGATTTTCGGATGAAGGAGAGCCTGCGATGTTGCTCCTTGAAGGAGATGTAGCAGACCCTGATGTTTTTGCTGCATTAGATGATTTCAGGATGAATGCAGATGAACGTACTGAAGGAGTCAAGGACAAAATGACTCGCCAGCCAGATGGCAAGGTTGGCATTTTAGCGATTGATGAATTCGTAAAAGCTGCTGTAGCATCCATGATTTCAGAACCACAGGTATTCTGGGACCATGGTTTCAATGAATCTGGATGTTCCACCAAAGGGGTATTGGGAAGTGCAAATCTAAGCGATAGAGATTGTATTGTATTCTTCTACGGAGTTCTAACACTTGACGGAATACCAGGAACAGAAGTCCCTTCCTCATTGATGGATTTGTATATCGCACCTAGTGAAGAGCCAGACCCGTCAAGGGTTTGGTTGTCTATGGATGGTGACCCGATAACATATGATTTGATGATTATCAGGTTTGGAATAACTTCACCCGAGGATTTCCCNTCCATGGGTCCCGGATTGGAAGAGATGAAGAGAGACCTCTCACCTCTGCTAAATCTATCTTCAGGAACTTGGGAAGAGTCAGGAGATAGTGAAGAAGACAAACCACTCACTTGGGTAATGTTAACTGGAAAGCCAATTACAAGATTTATCGCCAGTGACAAGATGCAATCTGAAATGCAGTCATCGTTATTCTTAGGTTCATTATTCGTTTTGATTACCCTTTCAATCGGGTTCCGCTCGGTTAAGCAAGCGATGATCTCTCTTGCGCCGATTCTACTGGTCGTAGTTTGGTTGTATGGACTGATATTCGCACTCGGATATTCTCTGAATATCGTCACGGTGACTATTGCCACGATATCTCTTGGAGTGGGTATTGATTATTGTATACACGTTACCGAACGGTATCGCGAAGGTCGGGAAAAAGGAGAAAACCATCGCCAAGCATTACATGGCGTTGGTGGAGCATGCGCTCTAGCATTGGTAGGTTCCGCAGTCTCAGACATCGCCGGATTCTCGATTATTGCAACTTCTTCGATGGGGCTGTTCAATACATTCGGTCTATTCTCTGCAATGATGATAATGCTATCACTAATCGCTTCAATGGTTATCACAACCGCCGCTCTTGGATTGATTGAACCCAAGCCTAAGTCGACTCAAGAAGAATGATTGAATCCAACTATTCGGATTCTTCTAAGCGGTTTCTATGACGGATACCGCTCATCACATGTCGGTCTTCAACCTCAGCAAGTTTAGACTTTAATCGCCATGACAAAAACCACACTGCGGTGATAACGCCAATAATATTCAGAGCCCAAACCCAGATTGGTATTGCCATTGTTTCACCTCAAAGTGGNGGTAAGATATCGATGTCAACATCTCCAGATGGTATTCCAATACATCCTAGCCTTGCGCCTTCCTCGACTATCTCTTCATCTAAGCCTGGCGTAAGAGGTTCAGGAATTGTTACATCACCTGAAATTAGAGTAACCATACAAGAGCCACAATTGCCACTAGTGCAATTGGTTGGAATGTCGACATTAGCAGCATACGCATGCTCAACCAGTGATTTACCTTCAATCTCTTTGGTCTGACCTAATAGTTTGGAGCCGCGAAGGAATCGGATAAGCCCCATGGGACACACCTCACCTATCTTCCCAGCGAGACCAGCGTCCAGTTTGTTTGTTGAAGTAAAGTCCTGCCTTCTTCATCCACTTGTTGAACTTGGTTGCACCTGCACCTGTGCGCAGAATGAAGTCTTCACGGTCTTCTTGAGCTTGGATGTAGCCCTTAGCAGCAAGAGTCTGGTCTATCCAGTCATTGATGCTCATCAATCCGCTAGTCAATGCGGATTCTTCTGCTGCTTGTGTCATATTGTCTGCATCTGCACCTGTTTGCACAAGTTCTGCCTTAACCAATTCATTGATCGTTGCAAAGTCCTGTGAAGCAGGCTTTGGTGGAACTGGGTTTCTTGGCCTTGCATCNGGGTCAATCTCNATTCTACCGCCATTTTCCATGATNGTATCTACNGNNAGAGAGAGNCCTGGNGNGAATGGTGTTTCACAATCCCAGCAAATNAATGACCAGTTTTCTGAATCATCTGGATTACGNCTAGTTCGCGGGTCCATTTCTTCGCCACAACTTGGGCATGCATGAAGAATCAGTTTTGGAACAATAAGTCTACGGAAATCCACAATGTCTTGAGGTGTGCCTTCTAACTCCAACATCTCGTGGTCACGAGCTGCTTCTAGACCNCGGGTTTCNAACTGGTCACGAATCTTGACTTTCTGGTCATCCTTGCCTTCATCATGAAGGTTATTTTCTAACTTCACAATTAATTCTACAGTCTTACCAAGACGGTTCATAACAAGTTTCTTTGCACGGAATGCTTCGACCTTAGCGAGTTTAAGACGCTCTTTTTGCTCAGCAAGTTCGGTTAATACGTCCTTTTGCTTACGCTTGAATTTGAGTTCTTCAATCTTGTTTTCAGGCTTACGTTCTGGTGCTAAAACCTTGGAAAGGAAACGCTCTTTACCGTGTGATTGAGGTCCTGCAGTGATAATATCCAATACACCATCTGCAATATCTGGCTTCAATCCGTAATTTTCAACCAACTGTGATTTGTCGATCTTTTTGAGGTCTCCAATCTTGATACCTGCGTCGGCCAATTGCATGGCGGTGGTCTCATCAATTCCTCGACGTAATAAGGCTAGATATGTGTCCTTCTTTGCCATGTGCACCCCTCCGACGAGATTGGCCGAGCGGGCGGTTAGATGTCAACCCATCGCTTTTCGAGCATCTTCAAGAAGTCCTGCTAATTCGAGCCAATCTTCAATATCCAAATCCTCTGGGCGTTCATCAATAAAATCACAATCGATAGACTGGATTGCATCGCGATACAATTTTGCATGCCATCCATTAACTCTAGCAATTCTTTTTGGAGCTTTTGAGAGAGTATTTCTTATTTTTTTGCGTCTTTGAGAAAATGCTTGCCGAATCAACATTTTTGTGAGCTTGGAATTCTCNGGCGATTCTATTCTNGTCATNGTCACCAAACGCGAATGAATCTNTGGNGATGGAGTAAANCANTGNGGGCCNACGCGCATTTCAAATGTGCAATCCCAATCNAGCATTGTACACATTCCAAGACTTCCNCGGTCACTTTCCCATTCTACNACAAGNCGTTCNGCAAACTCTTCCTGAACCAAAATAACGACTTGTTCGATGGAGGGAGTTCGNGTTATGACATCGATTAGTGGTGAAGANATCTGATAGGGGATGTTGGCAACTACTTTGTTTGCCTCAGGCCACTTAACTTTCAGTGCGTCACCTTCAATCAGATTCANCTTAGGGAAATTATCACGAAGGAACTCACATGCCCCTTCGTCTATTTCGATAGTTGTTAGNTCACATCCAGTTTCTAACAACCTTTCTGTTAGCACNCCNGGACCNGGTCCGACTTCTATAACGGTGTCTTGTGAACTGACATCTGCTAACTTCATTGTCTCATCTAACACTTCTTCATTATTCAGAAAATGCTGTCCTAGAGATTTGATATTATCCTGACGCATACGCAGGCGTTCTATCAAAACACGGGCACCATGGCCCATGGTAATCACTCCTCCTGGCGAAGAAGCAAATCGATTANACGAGGCTCGAGGCTTCTGTCTTCAATTTCTGATACGAAGCGCTTAGCAAGNAGTTCAGCGGCGTTNATNCCACAGTCTTCGTNTAGTTGAGCAAAACTTTCCCAACCNACTCGTCCACGGCTTGCAACCATTTCCAATGCNTTTTTGCTACCTACTCCCGATAATAATTCGAAGGCATGCATCTTCAGAGACANATTACCCGCACGATTGAAGAATTGTTGAACAAACACTTCAGGTGAATCTTCGATTATCTGTTGAATTACGATAGGCAATTCGATAGATGCTCCGTTGGAAAGGTCACGAATACGTGCAAAACCAAGTATGTCCTGGACGACTTCTCTCTTGGAGTGGTCTATCCCCATGAAAATTCGAGCGCCTACTGCTTGTAATCCTGAATTCGGCTTAGGACGAAGGCGGATTACGTGAAGTGCTGGCTCTGTCACCACTACTATGACTCCACCTGCTTCAGGGTGTTCGATAACTCGACACCATTCNACCTTCAACAAAGGATCAGGCTTTTCATTGCGAGAATTATTTCTACGCTGTCCGCCTCTACTATCGTTACGCATGTTTGCTCACCGACCGTAGCATTTCATTTGACATGTTGGCGGATAATGTCGAGAACCTTCTCAACATCATCGCCCTCGATGGANATACGGCGGCTAGCAATAACTGCGCGTACATCATCAGAGTGCATTGGCATAATCTCTGCCAATTTAGCAGCCAATTCTGGGTACTTCTGGAATATTTCAATCTCCATGATAGCATTGAACATATCTGTGAAGACCTTTGGGTCTGTAGCGTATCCATTTCTGTTGTCGCTAGCTGCCCATTCTGCGTGCTGTAGTGCCGCTTTCTGTTCATAGGTCAGAAAGCCACGGCGCTCTTGAGCGTCATGAAGCATGTCGCGTACGGATGAAAAATCTGTAAATGTGCCTTCATCAGTCATTGATATCACTCCAGTGGTTTGAGGTGCTCTGGNCGAGCAACTACTGTCTTCTGCATGTTACCGTCTTTGACAGCAACAACCCATGCTTTACCTTGGCGTCCCTGGATAAAACCAGTTCTTCCTTGGAATCTGCGATGAGGCATTCCCATTTGCTGACCACCATCTAAAATGATAGCAACACGGTCGCCTTCAGCGTACTCGTGCATGATGCGTGCGATGCTTATACGTCCCCTTTGGTGACGTCCTTTTCGTAGAATTCTTCGGGTACCTTGGCGTTGCCCCTTGGATCGCTGCATGTGATTCACATTCCCGCTTCACGTGTCATAAGACCATTAGAAGCAACCTGCCGACCTACCCGACCCATATAAGCACCGCGACGCGCTTAATCTGCATGAATATCGGCTACATCGAGCCATTCGACTGTGCATTTCGCCTTGATCAGAGATGCAATTGAGGGCTGAGTTCGCCCGCCATCACCATGTACTGTTTCCTTGACGTATGTGCCAGATTCGCACCTTAAGCTAAATTCAGCATGCATTACACCGTCTGAATCGATGGTCACAGATGGGTTCGAAGTTTCTATCACCTTTCTTTTGCGAATTTTATCTGCACGGCGGTGAGCAACACGCTCCGGAGTCCTCTGCGCAAGAGTACATCCTTGCAACTTTTCCATTATTTCGAGAACATAATCTTGGTCAGGCAGAGGTAGTTTTTCCTCTTGGTTGTTGACTAATCTTTCCACTAGAACATCCTTAGTACCACTTTTTGCTAGACCTCTCTCTTCACANAGAGCAGTTAATTCCGCTTTCTTTAGTGTAGAATAGTCAATTTCAGGTTCTGGTTCTGACTTGAGTTCTCTCTTCTTTCCTCGATGATGGTCTCGNCGACGACGATTCCGGTCTTGGTTATTCTTTGGTACTTCCAAAACCTGAGTCAGAACATCCAACTCTGTTTGAGTCAATGGCTCAATTCGATACAGAATCGTATAGGATTTCTCTGCAGGTGTGTCTTTGACACGAACTACTTCACTGCGGTTGGAAGGACGCATGTCGCTTACTTCGAGTTGGCCACCTGCTGCTTCGTTGATTAGTTTCATAATCATCTCACTATCGACTTCTCTCTTCATTGGACGCTTCATTTCGATTACGAATGGACGGCCTCTGCCTAGACACCTAACATCGATATCCTCTCTTCCCATGCCGTGGAAGGCATGTTCCTTACTGCCAAATATTTCCAATAATGGGTCTCCGATTAAGCCCTGGACCGAGGATTGGTATTGCAGACCTGTTTGGTNACATTTNNGACATCCTCTNCCTTTACATGAGCGNCATGGCCACTTTGTCTGAGGNATNCCACGAGCCAGTTTTCGATANCNNCCATAGACATAATGCGAGCGAATATCAAGTTCAACTGTGAGTGTTAAAACATCGATTAATGNAAGNATCTCCGGTTTNTCGATGACTAGCTTTACANCAAAATCAATTTCTTTTAGTTGGCGAGCAACCTCTTCNACCAAACTTGATTTCAGAGGGGCTGAGCCGCCGGCACCAAATCGCTTACGAAGNTGGTCTTCTGCTTCGGTTTGGTCTTTCGGAATTCTAGCGCCTAATTGTAGNCGGAAGCATTCTCTTTCACCNACTGCTTCTTTGA
This sequence comes from Methanobacteriota archaeon, assembly GCA_002701145.1. GTDB lineage: Archaea > Thermoplasmatota > Poseidoniia > Poseidoniales > Poseidoniaceae > MGIIa-K1. Next base: position 2,642 of record PAEE01000011.1, on the reverse strand, counting down.
TCAATTGCGCCAATAGTGGAGCCTCTTCGAATAANTTCTCACAGAATGGGCACAGAGGTTCAACCTCTCGAGCCTGAGCCATAGTAGAGTCGCCTTCGATAACCGAATTNCGGATTTCAATTCCAGATTCAAGGTCGGATTGCCCGAACCTTTTCTTTCCACCAACACGGCCAAGACAATGGTTACAGGTTCCAATTCTAACCAAATGCTTCAATCCGGCTGGCCTAGGAGCGGCGGGTATCTCTTCTTCTCCTGTATCNAGTTGTAATTCTTCATCTTCCCAACTTGGTTCAGCAGTCAATTCGGGTTCATTTCCGCCTTCATCCCAAAGAGAGTAATCAGTAGACCCAAAGCCTGCATTGGCATANGACATCCAATCCTCGTCTTCCTCAGGACTATCCTTTGAAGCATCCTTATCTGACATAATATCACCATTCCAAGATGGGGCCAACCCCGAACTGGAACGCTTCGGGGACCGGCCACCCCCTCAAAACCTCTTCCTTGCAAATGCGATTATTCAAGAACCACCGACGCTGATTCATCCTTATGGCGGGTGAACCTGTTGAGGTGGGGCAGTATGTATCCCTCGCTCGCAAAGCACTTGTCAATGACCCATATCTGGCTAATGCGGCCATAATTGGCGAACTTACCAAACTGACATTAGCTCGTTCAGGGCATGCTTATTTCACACTTACAGATAGCAATGGTTCGATTGATTGCGTGTTCTTTGGAGGAAACAATTCCTTCACCTCTCAAGAGATAAAAGAAGGCTCCAAATTAGTAGCTCTCGGCGGCATTGATGTATATGTGAAAACAGGCAGGATGCAGTTCAAAGCAAGTCGTGTTCAGCCGGTGAAAAGCATTGGGGAAATGGAGAGAATTCGGCAGGAACTTATCGTGAAATGGAGAGAGGATGGAACGATGGATAGAGTTCGCCTCGAAGCACCCCTCATCCCCAAACGTTTGCACATAATTACTGGAGACGGAAGTGCTGCTCTTGCCGACATGGAGCGTTTAATTGCTGATAGGTGGCCTAATTTTTCATACACAGTCATTCCAGTTCTAGTTCAGGGAANTCAAGCTCCTGGACAAATTGTTCGTGCACTAAAAGCCGCAGGGAAGGCGGCGGATTTGATTATTTTAGGAAGAGGAGGAGGCTCTCCNGAAGACCTTTGGTCGTTTAATCTTGAATCGGTCTGTAAAGCGATTATCGATTGTCCAGTTCCAGTTGTAAGTGCAGTAGGCCATGAGTCAGATTTCCTGGTGAGTGACATGATCGCTGACATTAGAGCATCAACTCCATCAAATGCAATCGAGAGAGTCATTCCGATAAAACAAGAATTACTAGCATTGATTTCACAAGCAGGAGATAGAGTTGATTTCGCCATCGACCGAATATTTGCAAGACAAAATGAACGTATGTCGAATCTTGTAATCAGGCTGAGTGCTGCACCAATGCGCGGTATTTCGAATGCTAGATTGAAACAGACACAGATTGGAAACAGAATTAATTCTGCAATCGACAAAATGTTCATGCAACAAAAAAATCGCCTGACCGCATTTGATTCAATTCTAACATCTACCAATCCAACCAGAGTCCTAGACCGTGGCTATTCAATGGCCATTAACGAGGAAGGAGTACCTGTTACAAGTGTAGTGGGATTGAAGTCAGGAGACTCTCTAACTGTGGTATTGAAGGATGGAAGAGTACAAACTGAGGTGAAGGAATGAGTTATGCAGAATCTATGAAGAGATTAGAAGAAATTGTTGCTGCTTTAGAAGCAGGCGGGACCGAACTTGATGAAACTCTCAAGTTATTCGAAGAGGGCTCGAAGCTACTCAAAGAATGTAAGAATGAGTTGACTGAAGCAGAAGGTAACGTCGAGAAATTACGTCTAGAAGATGTAGAGTGACTTACAATATGCCACTCATATCCTAGTACTGATTTCAAGCGTTTACTGGACCCATATGGAATTGTGTCATTCCTAACTCTTGGTAAAGTTGTGGCATTTGCCCGTTCTTCGAATATAGGTATAGCGCAGTGACTGCTACTTGCTCAGCCGCATTACCACAAGCGATTACTAGTGAAATTCCAACCGCTCCAATAATTACTCCAACAATCCATAGTTGGCCTAATGCTACTGTAATTGCAAATGAGAGTAATGCAACTACGACGACGAAGAATCCAGTAACTAATCCGATACCCATTCCCGATGTGATGTTTTCACCCCAGGATTTGAAGAACATCTGTTTGCTCGATTTCAAACTTTCACCAAGACCTTTTCCTTCGATGACCATGTGTGGTATCATGAAGAAAGTCATCATCCACCAAATAGCAGCACCTATAGCAGTTAGAATTATTGAAAATATGGCTGCTCCTCCCTTTTGATCTCTTGCAGCTTGGTTAAGAGTCTTCAACAAAAGTCCGACAGTTCCAGCAATAATCCCCCAAATTATGATGATGTGAATTTTACCCATTGCAGCAGAGAATCCGTCCATGAATTTAGGGTCTCCACCAGTAAGCCGGATGTGAGAATTTGCGACTATTGCACTATTCCAAAAGGTTACTACAATCGAGATTGCCATGTATCCACTAAACACGAATCCCATGTATGCTGGCGTCATTTGCCCTGCAGAATCTA
>PAEE01000055.1 GCA_002701145.1 Methanobacteriota archaeon | reverse complement strand
GGAGACGGAATCGATGATCCATTAGATGACTGTGCGCAAGGAGCCCTAAATTGGACATCTGCAGTACAAACCGACAAGGATAACGACGGTTGTGAAGATGAAGGTTCAAATGAAGACCTCGATGATGATAATGACGGGGTCTTGGATACTGATGACGAATGCCCGCGCGGTGAAGTTGGATGGAACTCAAGCCAATCCAATGACCGTGATGGTGATGGCTGTCGCAATGACAATGAAGATAACGACAATGACAATGACAGCGTAATAAATGAAGTTGATATTTGTACTAATGGTATCGCAAATTGGAGAAAGAATTCTACCAATGATAACGACGGAGATGGATGTCTTGACGATAGGGAAGATAATGATGATGACAACGATGGCTTTTCAGATTTGGTCGACTTCTGTCCTTTGCAAGAAGGTACAGCATCCCTTGGTGGAATGAAAGGTTGTCCCGATTTCGATGATGATGGTTGGGCGGATGCTGTCGACGCATTCTTCCAAGATGAAACGCAATGGAATGATGGTGACGGTGACGGGTTTGGCGATAATCCAACTGGCAATAATCCAGACGATTGTCCATTCTTCTTTGGAAACTCCAGCCAAGATAGAATTGGCTGTGTTGATTCTGACGGTGATGGATATTCAGACCCTGAGATTTCTTGGACCATCGCACAAGGTGCTGATGCTTTCAAGGATGAACCGTCTCAATGGGCAGACTCTGATGGCGATGGATTTGGCGATAACTTCGAAGGGGTAATGGTTGATTTCTGTACCGACGAGGAAGGAACATCTACACTCGATAGATTCGGATGTCCTGACCTAGATGGAGATGGATATTCAGACCCTGATGCATTTTGGGGCTACAATAAATGGGAATCGTTAGGATACGGTCCAGACATGTTCTATCTCGATCCAACTCAGTGGAGAGATAGCGATGAGGATGGATTTGGAGATAACTGGGGTAACCCTGAATGGAATGAATCTCGAGATTCGGAATGGCCTGGTGTCTTCGTAGATGGTGCAACTTCAGCTGACATGTGTCCATTAGTTGTTCCAGATGGCAGATTTGATGATGAAGTAAATTATCCAGGCTGTCTGTTATCAGAACCTAGTGATGGCGGGATAACCGAAGTAGAGGATGACGTATCTAGCGATGATGAATCTATGAGTACAATTACCATAATCGCAATTGTTGGTGGAGTGGTAGTACTGGGACTTGTGGGTGTTGTTGTAATGATGCTTACCAAGAAACCCCAATCAAAGAAGGGCCGTTCAGGTCCTAAGCCACTGACTGATTTGCCTGAGCCTGAATCACCTGATTTATCTCAAAGCGATTCTGAAGATACCACTGAAATTGATGAGACTCCAGCCGATGAAGAAACTCTTGATTCATGGGAAGACCTTCCTGCTGGCGATTATTTAGATCCTGATGAAAACGGAACGGTTTGGTTCCGAGCCAATGATGGCACTAGCTGGTATCAGAATTCTGATGAAACTTGGACCAAGTGGAACGATTAATCGAGAAGATTGGTAACCACTTGAACCAATACTTCTCTGTCATCTCCTTTGACATTATTGATTTCCATTGAATGAGCTTTAACCATTCCTTTAGCAATTTCTTCTAGATTATTGAATGGTGCTGTCACACCTAGTTTTTCATTACTGCAAAGAATGCCCATCGGTGTATCGCTATTCACGATACTTGGTCTCCCAAAAGCTGCAGCATCAAGCATTTTTGTTGGTATCGCTCCTTGCATAATATTACCTCGTTCAGTTGAATACATGGCAAACATTACGCTTATTTCTCCAATCAAAGCGGGTAATTGTTCTTCGGTGAATGGCCCTCTGTAATCGATTTCTGGATATTCCTCAACCATTCTTTCAGCCGCTAACCCGTCTCCGGCTGTAATTACCCGAAATCCAGCAATTTTAGATGCCTCAATCATTATTTTCATTGATTCAAAGTCTCTTATTCTCCCAAAATAACCAATCACTTTCTCATCAATTCGCTCCAAATGTGATGCATTCCTGCGATTCATCACTACTTTTGAATGATGACCCTCAGATTTAATCCAATCCTGAAATCCTGGAGCAGAAGTGATAATCATACTGGATTTTTTCATTATTGCCTTTGCATCTTTCAGCATTTTCCTTGACGCATATCGGTGCAAGATGGAATTCCCTCGCATCAATGGCCACGTATGCGCCATGTCATGGATGTCCAATATTATTTTACCACTAAAATTTACATTTGCAGTATCTGTGTCATTTAAAATTAGTAAATCTGCTGAAATATTTAATTTTGAAATGAACTTCTTTTTGTTTTTCCAAGATGCAAAACTACCAACGGAGGGGGAACTTCCGATTCGAGTTCTTTGGATTTCGTAGCCGTTCAGTGATTCATTCAGAGGGTGTTTGTGCCCTCTGTCCCACGCGTAAATTTCTACCGAATGTCCTTCATCAACCAACCATCGAGCATGCCTTTCTACTCTTGGGTCTGGTGCGCATGCATTGGTAACCACCATCGCAATACGCGCCATAAATTAGCCGATGAAGTCACCTTCAATGACCTTTGCTAGTAAACCAACATTCATGTTGGGTCCGCGCTGCGAGTATACTGGAGGCCGATACACATGGTCGATCAACTACCCAATCTCGGACGAGAAAAAGAGATGTTAGAAGCAATGGGAATGTCATCCATGGATGACCTGTTTGCAGATATTCCTGAAGCAGTAAGAATGAACGGTGAACTTCCTTTGAGGGGGCCACAATCAGAAGAAGAAATAATCGCAGATGCTCGTAGAATACTCGGTGCAAATGTAGCATTAGGCGACAGAGTCAATTTCCTCGGCGCTGGCCTAAATCGTAATTATGTGCCTGCCAGTGTATTCCAACTGATTACTCGTGGAGAGTTTTTGACATCATACACACCATATCAACCAGAGGTAAGCCAAGGTATGCTACAGGCTATGTGGGAATTCCAAACTCTAATCAGTGAACTTGTATGCCTTGAAGTGGCTAATTTATCGGTGTATGATGGCTCAACTGCTGCTGCAGAAGCAATCACCTGTGCTGTTAGAGTCCACAACCGTAAAGCGACACAAAAGGATACCATTTACATTAGTGAATTACTACCACCTGCTCGAATATCAGTAATTGAAAACTATACTCAAGGAGGCGGGGTCATAATCAAGACTCTGCGTCACAATTCAGATGGCACTCTCAATCTCGAATCGCTTTCTGAAGCAGCGGGTTCATGTGGAATTTATGTTGAGCAGCCTAATCCACTGGGCGTACTCGATGGAGGACTTACAAGAGTTAAGGAGATAATTGGAGAAGGTACTGCATTCATTGTAGGAGTCTCACCTGTAAGTCTCGGCCTGATTGAAGCTCCAGGTAATTATGGTGCTGACATCGTTGTGGGAGAAGGCCAAGCATTGGGCTCTCCAATCACTTATGGTGGACCGCTGTATGGAATATTTGCTTGCACTAAGGCCTACCTAAGGCAAATGCCTGGTCGTATTGTAGGGCGATCGATAGATGTTGATGGCAAAGAAGCATTTTGTCTGACCCTTTCAACAAGAGAACAACATATTCGACGTCATCGTGCAACTTCCAACATTTGTACGAATGAAACTCTGATTGCCTTGATGGGTGCAATGCACATGTCACTGCTTGGTCCTGAAGGATTACAAAAATTAGCACAGCGAAATATGGCTGCTTGCCAATTGGCAAAGAAGAAATTGTCAGAAATTCCGACAATAGCAATTCCGCATGCAATGAATTGTCACTTCAANGAATTTGTNGTTGAATTNCCGGGTTCGGCATCAGATTGTATTGCATACCTAGACACTCAAGGNCTGATTGGCGGTTATGATTTGTCTAATTGGTATCCTCAACGGCGTAATTGGTTGCTCGTATCATTTAGCGATCAGACCAANGCGACTGAAATTGAATTATTAACGGCTCATCTTGCAGTTTGGTCTGCATCGGTTTCACCGGGGGTGAGCGCATGAGCCATTTATTCGAACACAAAGGAGCNGGTGGGAAAGGATATTCTCAACCTGAATCGATAATGCCNACAGACAATTTACAGATACCGTCCTCACTTATGCGCAAGGACTTGCCNAAGTGGCCACGTTTGTCCGAGCCAGAAATGGTNAGGCATTACACATGGCTTTCAACCCGTAACTTNGGAATCGACACTGGATTTTATCCATTAGGNTCGTGTACNATGAAGCATAACCCTCGTGTCAACGAAGTAATTGCGCAATTACCGGGAATAGCAGATTTACATCCATTGCAACCTGAGCACCAGATTCAGGGCACATTGGCCATTTTCCATGAGATGCAAGAAATGCTAGGAATTTGTGCAGGTATGGATGCAGTGACTCTTCAGCCAGTCGCAGGAGCTCAAGGTGAATTCACTGCGATACGATGCTTCCAAGAGTACTTCAGAAAGCGTGGCGAGTTACAACGAACGAAAGTTATCGTTCCAGATTCAGCGCACGGTACCAACCCTGCAAGTGCTTCAATGGCCGGGTTTGAGATTATTGAGATACCAAGCCAAGAAGATGGTCGCATAGATTTGAATGCACTGAGGGCTGTTGTTGGAGATGATACTGCTGCAATGATGATTACCAATCCTAGCACACTTGGAGTATTCGAGCCCGAAATAGCGGAAGCCGCAGAAATAGTTCATGCCGCAGGTGGGCAGATGTACTACGATGGTGCTAACTTCAATGCCATTCTTGGTCTAACTTCNCCTGGAATCATGGGATTCGATGCAGTACATTACAACCTTCACAAAACATTCAGCCAGCCACACGGAGGCGGAGGTCCTGGTTCTGGCCCAATTGGTGTGAAGTCTCACCTTGCAGAATTCTTACCCGGTCCTGTTGTAAAACGCCGTCCAGTACTGTCAGGTGACCGCTTAACCTCAGTCAACAAAGAATGGTGGTACCACTGGCAAGAGCCAGAGAATAGCATCGGTAAGGTTCAGCAGTGGCATGGTAATAGTGGTGCAGTTATACGTTCATGGGCATTTTATCGCCGTTATGGCCGAGATCTGAAAACTATGTCACAACATGCAGTTCTAAACGCTAATTACCTACGCTACAAAATAATGCAAGAAGCTGAGGCAAAAGGTGTCGGACACCTATTCTGTGATGGTGCACCTATTGATGTCGTGAAACATGAATTCACGTTATCTTTCGCACCTATGAAAGAGGAAATGGGAATCGGGGCTATGGATATTGCCAAGGGACTGCTCGACAGAGGATACATGGCGCCTACTGTTTACTTCCCACTGATTGTACCTGAGTGCATGATGTTTGAGCCAACTGAAACAGAATCCAAAGATGTATTAGACGAGTTTGCGATTAAATTTGTAGAAGTCTTACAAGAAGACCCTGATGTCCTTCATGCTGCACCAATTACCACTAAGGTAAGGCGTGTTGACGAAGTTTACGCTGCTCGTAATTTGGTTTTGTCATATCCATTTGATGAAGAATAATCTTCGCTTTGAGGGTTATTTTGCAAATGCTTCAAGTCTAGTGCGCACCAGCATCTGGTGTGAACTGGGAGGAAGTGTCGATTCCCGGCCCTGGGCCGAGAATGTTGTGGCCTATGGCTTGGTCACTACTACCACTCACCGGTGGTCTTCTTCTTATTCTCCTCAAAGGAGGTGGCTTACTAGCAACCTCATTCCTAGCACTGGGCTTGATGCTATCACTCGCAGCGGTATGGATTGGCACTACTATGGTTCCTGGCCGTGTAGACATGCTAGTACTGCTAATCTCACCGTTCGTTGCCTTCTCTCTGTTCTTCCAACCTCCCAATATAATTCAAGCCCTTTTATCCCTGATAGCTTGGACAATAAACTATCGAACAGCCTCTTCACTTTCCGCACTTTCAGGAGTTGCTTATCGCTNTGAATGGGANCCTAGGACTCCTTTACCCGAAGTGGAAGGTGCGACTTACATGCATAGGAAATGGGCTGCTAGGCCATTGATTCGTATCGGTTCCAACATTGTTAGAGGCGTTAGGCTTGATAACAAAATAATGTTGGAGTCCGATTCACCGATTACTTTCACATTCAGTGAAGAGTGAGGAAAAAGATTGCCAACCAATTCAAGTCTCACTTGATTTATGCATGAATATCCATTGGACATTAGAGGCCTAATACTCCGGAATATACTACCCGGTCATGAGTACCGTTGGGTTGCTCCATTTTTGTGGAATGACACTCTTGATCTAAGAACACATGTTGATGATGAAAAAGTCTTGATGAGATACCAAGTCCTGTTGGATGTTGACAGTTCAGGAATGGGTAGAATCATTCCTAGAGCAGCAGGAATNGCAGCAAGACAGGGAAGAATAACTCTAGCGCAGAATTTGCTATCGGCCCACATTCTTGATGTTAGACCAGACGCTCCATTAGAGGCGAGAGCACTAAATTTACTGAACGATGAAAAAAGGAAGATACGACGTTTATTGAATCGCAATAGAGAATGGCCTCAAGACATTTGGAATTTACAGGACACACCTGCTTGGATAATACCTGCATTCATCAGGAGATTTAGGAAACTGGTGAACAGCCGTTCAGTCTCCATAATTTCGGGTGGGCATCTCTTAGCATCAGGGAATTGGATGTGGGATTTCGATGCGAAATCTCACAAACCTANACGGGTAAAAACATACTCNATTACGGATATTTCAACGAATTTTGATTAGATTTCTTCCTTCANTATTCGCGGTACGTTGATGAACCACCGTCCATGGCACAACATCATGGACGTTACAATCCTATTAGGTTCAAAGTCAGACATGCCGGTTGCAGAAAAGTGTACTAAGATACTCGAACATTTCGATGTATCCTACCAGCTACGTGTTGCTAGTGCGCATAGATCACCTGCCTTTGTTGAGCAAATTATTCACGATGCAGAAGCAGACGGATGTACAGTTTTCATCGCAATGGCTGGATTAGCAGCAGCACTACCNNNTNTACNGATANNTNCCCTCACAACCAAACCGGTTATTGGAGTTCCATGTGGTGGAAGAGTTCCTTTCGACAGTTTGCTTTCAATCGTTCAACTCCCTCCGGGTGTTCCTGCAGCAACAGTAGGTGTTGACCGTGGTGACAACGCTGGATACCTTGCAACTCAGATACTTGCGCTTGGCAATGAGAAATATGCTGCAGCATTAAAGCAGAATAAGTTAGACCAAGTTGCTAAAGTTAAGCAGATGGATGCAGAGGTCAATGGAAGGGATGTCTGATGTTTGATACATCTTCATTCATTGAAGAAGCGGCTCAAAAGATGAAAGATGAAATTGATGAAATAGCGATTATCGCATGCAGCGGCGGCGTTGACTCGACAGTTGCAGCAGTTATCGCAAACCAAGCAATTGGTGACAAATTACACTGCGTTTATGTCGATACAGGATTGATGCGGAAGAATGAAACTGAAGAAATTCAGGAAATGCTTGCGGCACATGGTCTAAATCTGACTACTGTATTTGCAGAAGAACGTTATTTCAAAGCCTTAGCCGATGTCACTGAGCCAGAACACAAGCGCAAAGTTATCGGCGAATTATTCATCAGGATTTTTGAAGAGGAACAAGCAAAAGTTGGCGCCAAGTATCTGGTGCAGGGAACGATTGCGCCTGACTGGATAGAATCGGGAGGTGGCGTTCGTGACACTATCAAGAGCCACCACAATGTTGGAGGCCTTCCTGATGACATGACGTTAGAGGTTGTAGAACCACTACGTGATTTGTATAAGGATGAAGTTAGAGATTTGGCAAGAACTCTCGAAATCAGAGTAGCAGATCGCCAACCATTCCCTGGTCCTGGTTTGGCTGTACGCTGTCTTGGCCCTCTTACCCTTGAGCGTGTNCANGTTGTTCGNGAAGCNTGTGCNATTGTNGAGGAAGAATTCGAAAAAGCNGCTGAAGAAGGAAAGATGGANATTCCATGGCAATANTTCGCTGCACTTTTNCCAGTTCGCTCAGTTGGAGTTCATGGCGATGTTCGNGCCTACGGTGAAACAGTAGTNGTNNGNGCAGTNCAATCNTTAGANGGNATGTCNGCTAGNTANTCNGAGATNCCACATGATATNCTTGCTAAGATTAGTACACGCATNACTAACACAGTCAAGGGTGCAGTGAACCGTGTGGTTTACGATATAACTCACAAACCACCTGGNACNATNGAGTGGGAATGATTTGTTCAGAGTGGGGTTTTGAATCCCATTGCTCTGACTACACACCAACCAGCTCTGGCTTCAAAGATAGAGAATGCTCCACCAAAAGTTGTGGCCGCAAATAGATACCACCAATAATCTGAGGAAAGCACTCCTCCAAGGATTAATCCACCCAACATTGCAGCACCTACCATTGCCATAATTCCTATTCGTAGTCTGGCTGCTTTACCTTTAGCTCCAATGTTACACTGCATATTATCACCTTAATTTTCAATCAATTTGTAGCCAGTTTGAGTCTCAGTTTCATATAATTAATTTTGACCCAAAGTGAAATCTTNGAGCGCAATGTCAGTTTGAGTGGTNCTGTGAACACGTCTCCAGACCGTCTNACAACTATCTCATGGAAGATTTCAGAGTAGGCATCAAGCATAATCTTCGGCTGTACTCTCGAGCGAGGGTCGAGATAATCGAATAGATGCATTGCAGATTCTCTATGTCGATTAACAACTTCCGANTACTCTNTGATAAAAGAGTGCCATGATGGNTTTTGNGCNAGATTTGGTTGNGANAAATCTTCAATCTCAATGTTGTGTGCAGCCAANACATCNTTCGGCAAATATACGCGTCCTCGTTCGTAATCTTCCGCAACNTCTCTCAANACATTGATCATCTGCATCTGTATNCCCAAATCAATAGCGTGCAGNCGTGCNGCACGGTCTTCATAGCCATATATNTCAATCAGGATTAATCCCACNGCCGAGGCTACCTTGTAGCANTAAGAACGCAATCCGTCCCAAGTATTGCTCTGTACNGGATACAAGTCATCTTCCATNCCTTCAATNACGGTTTCAAACTCATGTAGCCTGATTGGGTACCTTTTGAACACATCTTGTAGTGCAATGAAAATTGGTTGGTCCTTANCTGTNATTTCACCCAANCTTGCCCTTTTCAAATCATTACGTATTGAGACAAGTGCCATGAGGCGCTTTAGATGGACTTCAGGTGGATTTGCAGTTTCTAAGCCAGAATGAATTTCCCCCAGCAAAGCATTTCTCTCGTGTGTTTGCTGGATCAATTCTTCAGTAGCATTTACTATTGGCTCTTTATCTCCATCGACGATGTCNTCAACCAATCTACATAGNGCATAAACTGCATGAACAGCACTACGTCTTTCATTTTCTAGAGCTGAGAATGAACTAAAGAAGGTAGTCGATGAATCTCGACATATCTGTTGACAATGCGCGTACGCACCTTCCAATGTCTTCTCATTCATCTAAATCCCTCAATTGTGATTTGGGCTTGTCATTNCAACNTCACCCTGTGAAGTTCTGCCTGNCTTACNTGGTTTGCTACGTCTTTTNCGACTGCTGAACCANGTGTCGACTCCNTTCCAGTCNGGTCTTATCCCCAAACTGTCAAGNAATAATTTCGAACTTATNCTAGCGGACTCATAAATTACTGGAAGTCCACTACCNGGGTGNGTNCCNCCTCCGACCAANTACAGNTTGTTTATNTCATCAAATTCGTTCTTAGGTCTCTTCCAAAGCATTTGGTCAAGTCCGTGTGCCAAGTTGAANACAGCACCACGNTANCAATGCTCNCCCCATCCNTCTGGNGTNATTANCANCTCTGAAATTATGTGGTCACTCAGNCCTTCAAAGCCTAATTTNGTTTCAATTTGTTCGATAATCCTGTTGCGGAATGGGTCCTTTTCATCATCCCAATTTATGTTTTCATGAATNTGTGATACAGGAACTAGGGCATANACNGTCGAACANCCNTCNGGNGCCATTTGNGGNTCNGTNACGCATGCATTNTGAACNTAGACAGAAGGATCATCCCANGTTANCCTGTGGTGCTTNTCGATNTCCTCTAGGTTTTCAACATANTTTTCTGAAGCATAGATTTGGTGNTGTGGCAAATCATCAAANGTTTTGTCAACACCTAGATACAACATGAAGGTTGAACAGGAATATTTCTTCTTATCGATTTTCTTGTTCGACCATTTCTTGCGAACTTTNTCTGGGAATAATGAGGTCATTCCTTGAGCGAAGTCTGCGTTCATGACAACCTTATCTGCATAGAATGGTCCGTTACTGGTAACAACACCCTTGATCGTCTTTTTCTCCATAATCACTTCGGTAACAGCTTCTTCCATTCGGAATTCCACACCCAAGTCTTTGGCAATTTCGCCCATTCTTGCGGATACACTTCCGAGTCCACCCATTGGGTGGAATATTCCATACTCGTATTCTAGGAATGCAAGCATTGTGAATAGGCTAGGGCAGTTGAATGGAGACATTCCTAGATATTTGGTTTGGAAAGACATTGCGAGCATCAATCTTTCATCATCGAATAATTTCATCAAATCCTTAGCAACAGACCTGTGTGGTCTGAGAACTTTTGATACACGCATGGCTCTTTCGGAAAATAGGTCACTGAATCCGAACCATGGTTCCTGTAGGCATTGTTTAGAGCGGTTGAGTTTGTTTCGGTTATCTTCTAGGTACTTACGGAAGGCGAGAGCATTTTTTGGTCCTGATAGTTTTTCAATACGTTCACACATCTCTTCGACATTACTTGTACAATCCAATACACCACCTTGTCCGAAGATTAGGCGATAATTGAGGTCTAGGCGCTTGAGTTTCAGTTCCTCATGAGCATCGAGTCCAATCGCTTTGAAAATATCTTCAATCACTTCTGGGTAGTGGAAAAAGGTTGGTCCCAAGTCGAACTTGAAGCCATCTCTTTCGAAGACTTTGTTGCGTCCGCCTACTTCTTTCGAGCGCTCAAAAACTGTAACTTTGACTCCAGATTTTGCAAGCAGCAGTGCTGATGCTAAGCCTCCAGGACCGGCTCCGATAATAGCGACAGACGGCTGACTTGAATTGGACATAATATCACGCTGAGGTTTTAGGCTTTAAACTACGGTTTGAATCCATCAAGTCCCATTGNTCATTTGGAACTCGCTGAAGGAGCGTATTTGGGTCGATTAAAGTAGCAAATTCGTCTAGATACGGGCCCATTGAAGAAATTAGATCTACTTCCGGGTGTCCCTTTAGGACCATGCCATCCATGTACATCAATGAGCGAATGATTGGAAATGCATCCTCTCCAAAAGAGCAACCAGCTAATACTGCTGCCCGCACTGTTTTCATCATTTGTTCAGTTAGAGATACTTCGCTAACCGATGTTCCAACAAATCCATCATAGAGTTCATTCATCGAGTTGTAATAAGTTTCCAAAGTGTCTCCACTCGGAGTAACATCTGCCATGGTTAGCATTGCGTCAAANGCATTTTTCAATTCGCCTTTTGCTAGATAATAAAAGAAGCCAAATAGCGCTTTACGAACGTGATTAGGTGCTTCACAAATCGCTCCAGTGTCAATGAATATGAAGTTCTTATCTTCGTCCATCATGGCGTTTCCTGGATGCAAATCACCGTGGAATACTCCTAGGCCAAACATGAATGCTCCATGGATTCTAAACAGTTGTAGCAAGTCATCCCATTCAAGACTTTCAGAATTAAGATGTGATTCCAAAGTAGGTGAGGTTATTTCTTCTACAACAAGGACATGTTCATTCGACAGATCCTCCCATATTTTTGGGAATTTGAGTTTAGGCATGGGGAATTTGTCTTTGTATTCGAATGCCAGATCTTGTAGTTTTTGTTTACCTTTGATTTCATTTAACAGATTAAGTTCTCTGATAGTATAGTCTTCAATGTGTGCAAGTAGACCTACTGGGTTACCAACTTTTTTCAGACGTGGATTGAAGAAGAGTCCAAGCTTCATCCATCTTTTCATTCTNCGAACATCTTTTCTGAAAGATTTTTCGAAATCACCNTTGACTATTTTGATTATCACTTTGGTACCATCTAACAACTCTGCCCGATGAATTTGTCCGATACTAGCTGCTGCGAATGGTTTGGATTCTATATGCTTGAAATTAGACCTGAAATCTGCTGGAGTAAATTTGTTCAGGAGTTTTTCAAAATTTTCTTCAGGGATTGTTGGTGCTCTGCTGTACAACTCCTGTAGTGCAATACATCTTTCTGGTTCGAGCAAATCAGGTCTCAAAGCACAAATCTGTCCCAACTTTACTGCAAGCAATCCCATCGATTGAATTCTGTCAATGTCTACTGGTTTCTTACCCTTGAGTTCTCTTGCGAACCTCAAGAATGTCAACAGACGCATGAATCAAGTATCAGGATTCAGTATATTAAGACCCGTTTGAGTTCATCAATTCAATGTCACACTTCTTCACTAGCNTGATGGTGAATTAAGTAGTGCCAAAGGTCATTTGCTTCACCAGANCCTTCAACACGTTTTATGGCAATTTGTGAATCTTTTGCAAAACGATTTGTCAATGCNCCTTCAATAATTCCATCATCCATTTCCCACATCGGTAGAGCATCTGGATCATCTTGAGGTGGATGGTGCAATCCAACTCTGACATGGAAAGTTGGGTCGACGTCATATTCTAGACTGCCCAATCCAGCATGTTCCCACCANTCCATCATTTCATCGAGGAATTCAATATCGTGCTCTATGCCACGCATTGAGAAGGCAATTTCTTGGCCTATTCGGTTACCAATTTGTCTGAGCATCAAAGCGATATCGATTCCGAGTATTTTCAGATTTGACAGTTTACCTTCAGTCAACTTTTGCCTTGCTTCGTTGACTTCATTACCTGCTGCAAAGAATGCTTCAGGGTCAAATGGTGTATCTTCATCTGGTAAATCTTCAGTTATTCCTAAAGCCGAAGTGATGTTCTTCAAGAAAGAGCCTTCACCGATGGTCAATCTCAGAGGGTCGTTAATTCGGTTATCCGTATACCTCGCAACTGCAGTATCAAACATAACTGCATTTTCCCATATGGTGTCTATCAAATTAAGATGAGATTCTGCGAATGCTCGCGACTCAATAATCAGTGCAGCATCGTCTTTTCCTCTTCCAACTGGATTATCTTCGATATTGAGGTATTGAACAACCTCAGACATATCTCTCACGAAACCTAGNGATTCTAATTCATCAGAATGTCGAACTTCGATAGATTCGTGTAANTCATTGAAGAACCGAATTGTTCTGCTGTCTAAATGAGTAATTATTTGGATTACTACTCCTCTTAGTGCAGCAGTATTTACTGCTTCCAATGCAGTTGGGTTTCTACAAAGGTGAAGAATTCCATATTGTCCAACCAATAAGATTAGTCGTTCTTCAGCATCCTCAGCCATTTTCTTCAGACGACTGTAAATGTGGGTTCTCTCTTTTAGAACTGCGAATCGAGGGTCGTCTAGGTTTCTGACTTGTGATTTGTTAGCTGCAGGTTCTTCTTTGACGTTCTTAGAGAGATTGTCAAAACCTTCCACGAGGTGTGATAGTTGTTGCTTACGCATATCGATTATGTGTTCGATTGCCTGGTGGAGATTAAGGCTGGAAAACAGCATTGGACGGTCTGCAGTTACTGTTACGATTCCCATTTCTTGAAGCCTAGATAGACTGTTGTAGGCATCTAGTCGTGTTGTATTCAGTTCTTTAGCAAGTTCAGATGCTTTCATTCTAGGGTTAGAACCTAGAATCATAATAGAATTTACTTCGCGCTCATTTAATCCTGAATCTAAGAGTAATTCTTGCCACATTCACTCTCCTCCAGTAACACTCGAAATATCTGCTAGAATCTTTGCAACATGTCTTCTTGGTCTGAATAGCCAATCATAGACATAGTGTACCTTGTTGTCCGGACCAATAACGAAAGATGATTTGGTTGGAAATTGTCCCAAGTGCAAAGGAATATTGTAAGAAATTCCTACTGCCCTTTCTACATCTGCAAGAAGAGGGAATGGAAGATCACCGATAGAGGATTTGAACTCTTTTAATTTCTCAAATGCGCCAGGCCCGACTCCGACCACAGAACAGCCAGAAGATTTGAACAATTCATACTGTTCTTTGAACGTCAAGCAACCACGCTTACAGGTCGGAGAGTTATGCTTAGAATAGAAGAAAATTATTCGCCATTCACCGTGCAGCGAGCGACTGTCGAACATTTTTCCATCATCGGCTTGTAATACGAAATCTGGGGCATTTTGCCCAATAATACTGTTGCTCATGTTAATCGCCGGTCACACAGTTAGGAGGTGGCCCATGCGTGATGCCTTGGTCCTTAGATATGAACGGTTTTGTTCACATGTGCCTACAATGATTGGTACTCTTGATTTAATCGAGATTCCATTGTCGATTAATTGCTGCCTCTTGTCAGGGTTATTCGTCATTAAATCAATATCATCAAATCCTATGGATGCAAGCATCTTAGCCGCGAAATCATACACTCTAGCATCACCAGGTAATCCTAGTTCTAGATTAGCATCAAGTGTGTCTAGGCCTTCGTCTTGAAGAGCGTAAGCCTGCATTTTTGAATATAGGCCAATTCCTCGTCCTTCTTGCCTGAGGTAAACTATAGCTCCACGGCCATGTTCTTGGATCTCTTTCATCGATGCTTCCAACTGTGGTCCACAGTCACATCGCAAACTACCGAATGCATCTCCTGTCAAACACTCTGAATGAATTCTAACTAAAGGGGTGGAACTCAAATCGCTTCCGACGTACAGTAGCGCATGCTCTTTCGACATGTCCGTATCTCTGAATGCCCTTATTCTAAAATCTCCGAATTTGGTGGGCAGTGATGCATCTGATGGTACTATCTTGGTACTAGGCTCTGTGCTAAGCATACAGTGAAGTTATCCTTCTCAGTTATAATGACTCGTTCATTAGCCTGAACTAATTTTGATGTTGGCCAAAAACGGTGCTATAAATACTAACTAAGGGGCTAATTTGCTTATGGGCGGAACAGTTTGTGATTTGGGAGTCGCTGCTAGAGCTGTCCAAAATGAATCAATACTCCTGGTAAAGGAGGGTAAAGGGAGTTACGTCAATCAATGGGGATTGCCAAAAGGTAGAGTAGATCCAGGGGAAAATCCTGAATCTGCTGTTCTTAGAGAACTTCACGAAGAAACCGGTGCAGGCGGCTCGATTATCGGATTGGCTGCAGTCCGTTCGACTATGTTCAAGGACAAACCTGCAGTTTTCCTTTGTTTTGATGTACATTTAGAAACTCCTGCTGAAGAACTTGTCACCGATGAAATCAGTGATAGTGGTTGGTTTAAATTGGAGGAATTGAAAAGTCTGAAATGGGTTTCTGACACCATGCACAATCTTGCGATAGAAGCGTTGAGCGGCTCGCGTATGTCGTTGCAACCCTCTTGTCCGCTCTCTAAATCAGAAGAATCTTACTTCGTATACAGCGTTAACAAACATTCAGGTTATGTTTCATAGGTGATATCATGATTCCAAAATCCAGACTACGAACTTTCAACTCGGATGCACCTCCGGGCAGCTGTGTAGTTTACTGGATGATTTCAGCTCGTAGATCTGAATGGAATCATAGTCTCGAGCATGCAATTGAGTTATCGATAGAAAGGGAACTTCCCTTAGTGGTAGTCGAACCGCTTGCAATTGCTCATCGTTGGGCAAATGACCGTTCCCACACATTCGTCATCCAAGGTATGATGGATAACAAAAGAGCGTTCGAAGACTCACCTATCACTTACATTCCTTATGTCGAAACCAAGCCCCGCGAAGCAAGAGGACTATTGGAAAAGTGGATGGAACATGCTGATGTCTTGGTGATAGATGATTTCCCAGTGTATCACCCTCGCAGAGTTATGGAAATTGCAATTTCAATAGGGAAGTGCGAAGTGCATTCGGTTGATTCAAACGGCTTCATATCTCTCAGAGGCCAGAACCGTTCATTCACCACAGCATACTCATTGAGACGTCACCTCCACAAAACTATACTGACTCACATGTCCGAATTCCCCCATCCTAATCCGATATCTCTCGCTACTAACCTAAAGAGAATAGACGAGTCTTTAGTAAAACAAATCTTTACTGAAAGCGACACTCCAATCACTCCATACGAATTTATTTGGAGAATTTGTGAGGTCAAGGATATTGGTATCAATGCGTTATCAAAGCTGATGATTGACCATACAGTCCCTCCTGTTCAGCATGTACCAGGGGGTTCTGCAGAAGCCCAGATTAAGTGGAAAAATTTCTTGAACACAAGATTAAGCAATTACGCAGAAAATAGAAATCAGCCAGAACTCAATGGTTCTAGCGGGTTATCTTCATACCTCCACTTTGGTCATATCAGTTCACATCAAATCCTGAGTGATATCTTCACCAACCATGACTGGGATATCTCAAAGATTAACCTACCACACAATGGTCGTCGTGCAGGATGGTGGGGATTGCCATCCGATGTTGAATCATTCCTTGACCAAATAATCACTTGGAGAGACTTAGGCTTCATTCACTGTGCAAATGTTGAAAATCACGACCGATTCGAATCGATTCCTGAATGGGCACAAAAGACATTGAAAGAACATGAACAAGACCCTCGGCCTTATCTCTACACCTTCGAGCAATTTGAGAATGCAGATACCCATGATGAGTTGTGGAATGCTGCCCAACGCCAGTTACGTTCAGATGGAATTATTCACAATTACCTGCGTATGTTGTGGGGTAAGAAAATCTTAGAATGGACTCCGAATGCTGAAACAGCAATGGAATACATGGTCGCTTTGAATGATAAGTGGGCATTGGACGGAAGAGATCCTAATACCTACACTGGAATTGGTTGGGTGCTTGGTAAGTTTGACCGTGGATGGACAGAGAGAGCTGTCTATGGTAAAATCAGGTGCATGACTACTGATTCTACTAAACGTAAATTCAAGACTAAAGGCTACCTTGAAGCATATTCTGTTTCCCCTTCAACGCAGCAGAAGTTGTTCCCAAATACCGCTGCTGAATCCACCAATACGGACTACCAACGGAGAACTTGAGATGGCAAAATTCACTCATGAGGCAGAGCATACTGCCAGCAAAGAAGAGATTTGGAATTGGTATGATAGTAAAGGTGCCTTCCGCAGAATAATGCCTGAATGGGAGGGGATTATTCCATTGAATGCAGGTGCGCTAGAGAATGATGATGAAACAATTTTCAAAGTTAGTCTAGGCCCAATTAAACAAAAATGGGTAGCAAAACATCACAGTGTTATTCCTGGAGAACAATTTGCAGACAGAATGATGCGTGGACCATTTGGCGCATGGAATCACGTTCACAAATTCGAATCAGTCAGTGAGAATGTCACTAAAATTTTAGATGATGTTGAATACAAACTTCCTGTTCACTTCCTAACTGGTTGGTCCGCTGGAATAACAGTACTTCCTCGGATGCGCCAGATGTTCAAGTATCGAAGTACTAGAGTGACTAATGACCTAAATCAGATTCAAAAAACATCTGAAAAACCCCGCCAACGAGT
>PAEE01000054.1 GCA_002701145.1 Methanobacteriota archaeon | reverse complement strand
TCACCAAACCAACGATCTGTTGTTGGCTCTTCGCCCTCTTCACAAACTACCCATGTTGCGTCTGAAACATAGAATGCAGGTACTGTTCTAATCAGTAACCAGATTGTAATTCCCAGAGCGGGAGCAATATACCAGGCATGCTTTTTGAATGAAGGCCTGTGCATGAAACTAAGACGATTTAATCGGTAGTAAATAGGTATACAGAGATACATAATTATGGCTGTAATATGGGCGGTGAAAAACACATCAATAGTCCAATGCCATAGGATATCTTGAAGCCATTCATAACTTCGAATATAGGGTGTCACCTGTGCTATTATGAATGACGCTTTTATGCCTTCACACACTAAAAGGACAGACATGAATTTGTTTTCAAATCCTTTTGATTTAGCACGCCATACCAGAGCCGCCAAACCTATGCAGTATAGCAGTATCACTATTGAACTGAAAGAAATAATCATACGGAAACCGAAGAGATTATCTGCGCTGAAAGCACCAATATAGTATTCTTGGACGGTTCTCATACTTCGGGTTCAAATGATACATTTAATTGCCTTTTTGCCTACATAAACAATAGAATTGCAGAATTTGGCCTGCTATTAATCGTTTAATTTACTCTTTATCAAACCTATAATTTGCTTGGTTTGGGTATTGAATACAGTAGTTGCAAATAACGATGTGAAGATTAACATCAGCCACCAAGTTGAGCCTAATCCTGCAGAGTATTCGCCANCAAATAGATCGCCGTGGTCGATTGAAGAGGTAATTATCGCATGAATTAACAAGCTGGAAATGATTATGATTACTGAAAAACCCCAAACTGCAGAACCNAGCCTTTGGTATTGTTCTTCTAGACTACCGGAATTTATGAATCCGCTTCCCCTCAAAATTTCAAGAACTAGCAAAGTAATAATTACAAATAAAGAGAGATACAAACAAAGCTGCAATATCACCCCTGATGTAGACATTTCATTAACTCCAACCAGTTTAGCAGTCTCTTCACTGGTTACTTCCTCGAACTCAGAATANTCATATTTCTCAGTTTGAGATTGCGACATAAAATATGAGGTAGTTGTCTTTACCTCGAAGTCGNTTAACCCATAGTTAATACTAATCGATTGCGTATAATCATCATCACTTTCTTCATGTTCGAGATTATACCAGGAATATGAACCTAATGAACTGAAAATAAGGAATACCATGATCGTTGCCATCCCAAACTTGGCAGCCTTCCAGCCATCGATATCAACTGCACCTAAACCCCCTTTCAATAAGGCGGATAAGTAGGGAGTATCTTCGCTATTTGCTAGTCTGGCTTTTTTGAGATTTCCAGATTTGCTTTTAATTTGTTTAGGTTTTTTATTTGCATATAGCCGCAAAATTAGTTCTGACTTTTTACCGCTGGTTGGAAGACCTTTTGATTTGAGCAATTCCTTGAGTTGGGGAACTGTCATAGATTCTTTATCGTCTTTAACCATGATAATGAATAAAAATTATTGTTAATAAGTTGTGGCCCGGAATTAACTTAATTATCATCTGCCCTAGAGATTACATGCATTGTGCTACCCTTCTCNAGNTTAGCCTTNACATCTATTGCCCAAGCATCTAATGACACGTTTAGAACTGCAATTTCATCTCCCTGTTTTAGAGTNTTGAAGAGGCTTGGCCAGGCATTATCCCATCCTTCTACGGCAATTCTCCCACCATTGTCAATTAGAACAATTCCTTTGCGAGCCCATGGTTTGCCATTCTTGCTAACACCTGATTTGTAAGTAGTATATGCAACTCTACCAACTACATTCCACCTAGCTTGGAAGTCGAATAGACCAACATCTCCTTCTTCGGCTTCCGATGCTTTTTCGATTCTTGCATGCGGGTCTACTTTGAGTTGTAATTCACCTTTCCAATTGGTTGAAGGAACAACTCCNATTAAACGGAGACTATCCCCTTTAGCCACATCAGCAGGGTAAGTAAGCACCCCTTGACTCTCTTCGACCATTATGCGAACGAAAGCGAACCCTCCATCTTTTTCGATTGTGATATTCGGTGCTTTTTCAGGTACATTTGTNACACTAAAAGCCTCACAAAAAATATTGACACGAGGTTTTAGTTCGGCGAAGGGGGTCAGTTCATACACCTTGATGTCACCAGATGGTTGATGTTGCCCTCCATCCGGTAGGTCATCATCTCCACTACCATTTGGGCAGAGTCCTGCCCAGTCACATGTATCGCAACGTAACTCATCCGGGTCGTCAATCTTGACTCCNCCTTCAGAAAAACCACGTANTGGCCTTGGAATTGGTGGACAATCNTCTATTGTCACTTCAGTTCCTTTGATCTCTTGCCATAAGTCATTCAATTCAGATTCCAAATTTGAAATCTCTTCGGCAGTAGGTGGTTCAACCGATTTACGCACACCCACTCCTGCATACCAAATCTCTAGTTCATCGGGTATAACGCCATCATGAGTAATTGACCACAGCATAGCATAGATNCGTAACTGCTCAACATAATTGCCACTACGGTCACCGCCACCCCGGCTAGCTTTCAAATCCATAATCCGGATTTTACCGCCATGCCTGTAGACTAGGTCGTATTCACCTTGGAACCAATGTTCTGGGTGTATTACGTTTAGAGAGAATGGAGGGGCATTGGGGTCTACGAACCAAGGCCTAGCGATTTCCCAAGCCTCGACCAATGTACATTCACCAGTTCTTGCTAATGGATTTGGACCTTGTTTTTCCCTTCCATCTGGGGCTGGGATATCTGGCCTTACACCATTTCGCCAATCTGTCAATTCTGATTCTGTAACTGAATCCTTACAAGATTCTACTTCATCCATGTGCATTCGNAGTGCAGATACGCACATATCNCGATAAGCNTCCATTGAGTATTCATGCCAATTACCGCCCTTACGTGCGTTCTTACTCCACTCTTCATGCATTTCATCCCTTATGCTTGGCCAGTGGGCATCTACCCTATCTTCACACCATTTCATGAAATCTGATGGTAATTCATCATCGAATAGAGGCAGTAAAAGGTCTGCTCCATTAGACAGTACATTAGAAGGAGCTGAATTGAATACAATTCCAGGTGATTCCATCAGAACTCTACAAACACATTCTTCGACAGCCCTTCCCAAAAAAAGCGGAGGTGTCTGCGGAAATTTAAGTCGCATCTTATTTTGATACCACCAAAGTCTAGGACAATCTTCCCAAGTGTTAGCCTGCGAAGCAGAAAGGCGATTGAAAGGACCGATGTCATCGGTCTGTGTATCGGCAACTCGCACAGGCATGTCTCTTATCGTGACATCAAGTCTATTCAAGGCTTCGATTTGATTTGCATTCTAGTATTTCTTGAATCTATTCTGAGTTGAACCAAGCCTTCTCTCCAGCCTAATTCTGCAGAGGTTAGTTTTACTATCATTCCAGGGCGTATCGATAGCATTGTTCCATTTATTGCTGAACCAAATGCGACTACTTCGGCTACACGTTCACCATCCCATAAGTGATATGACATCATAGACCAAGGCCTTCCATCNGCTCTCTTACCATCCCTCTTTGAACAGCATAATACAACCCCTTCAACATTGGCCTTAGTACGAAGCATTCCCATACGAGTTAATTCGGCTTCAGATTTCTCCAGGATTGAACTATTCCCATCTAAATAGAGGCGGGGTTGCCTCCTCCAGACTCCAGGTAATGCTCCTATAATGTAGACGTAATCTTGAGGAGAGTCGTGCATTTCAGGATATGCTCCTGGTTGACTTTCTTCAATTGTCACCATTTTTTCACCCGCCTGAATCATAGCACCTAGTACAGGTTCACCGTAATGATTTGGAAGTGGGCCCCATGAACCCTGCAATTTTCCTTTTACATTTACACGAGAAGGTATTGAGGATAAAGGCTCACAGGGAAGTGTAATCTCTGGAGCATCATAAGGGATCTCTGCTAAAGAGCACCAGTGGCAGCCACCTGCCTTGCCATCGCATGGATTTTCTAATGGAAGTGAATTATCCGTATTCCATGCTTTCATTTCGTCATGGACCGCCCTGTATTCTTCTGTGGAAAGTGGAGCGACATCGACTACTTTTCTCATACCATTTGTAAGATACCAGCCTTCAAGACCCTCGCAGCTAGAATCATGAGTCTCACCCCATAACCATGCATAGAAGTTTAATTGAGAGTCCAAACTCTTTGCGAACTTTCCTCCTCCATCACCCATCTTGATGTCGATAATACGTACCCTACCGTCCCATCGCAATACTAGGTCACATTCACCAGCAGCCCATCTTTCNGGATGGTACATTCTTTGAGGCTCAGGATTGCGAGGGTCTTTGACCCAAGGCCTGGCGATTTCCCAGGCATCTTGCCAAGTTATTTCTTCACTGAATTGGTGTACCTCATCTTTCCATGAGACCATACTGTTGGCCTTACTAGGCTGAGTAAAATGGGGAGGAGAGTCCCAACATGGAGCAGGAATATCGAACTCAAAGTCTCCGCCTCCTGCCTCATAACAGGATTTNACTTCCTCTAGNTGCAGAGAAATTCCGTTTCTGAGCATTTCAGAAACCAATTCAATATTGAAGAAACCATCAAAGTCGCCTTCAGACCAAAGGGCATCATCAAAAGTGCTCTTTCCTTTGTCGATTGCACTTCTGGCATTCTCTTCAACAAGGCCGAANAACCAACTTTGTAATTCTTCAAAAGAAGAGACAACTGGTGCTCTGTGCATCAATATTGAACAGAGGGCATCTTCCACTTCAA
This sequence comes from Methanobacteriota archaeon, assembly GCA_002701145.1. GTDB lineage: Archaea > Thermoplasmatota > Poseidoniia > Poseidoniales > Poseidoniaceae > MGIIa-K1. The sequence continues at coordinate 10,787 of PAEE01000054.1, read as the reverse complement.
TGCCCATCACTTGGTGGGGGGAAAGTGGACCTCTCAGACCGATTCTGTAATTCAAGAACCATTGCTTTTCACAGCGTAAAAATGTCGTTAAGGACGAGGCTGATAAACGGCCACGAGCCCTACCTATGGACTGAGCTTCTGGAGGTATCTGTGCTGGCATATTTTAACCTCAAGAATCAAATGAATAATAGTCGCCTTTCTCACGCTGCTCTCTATCTTTACGACTGGAAGATTTGTTTATCCTAGGACGTTTTGAATCGTGATCTCTTCTGAATGTCACATCTACGCCGCTGAGGAAGCGATTCATTCCTGCTCGTAACTTGAATGGGCCTTCAGCCATACCATGTTTACCGCCCTCTCCCTCAAAGACTAGAAGAGAATCCGACACAATATCGATGAAGTATACATCGTGATCTATTACGAANGCCGCTTTTTCATTGGACTCCATGGTCCTACGAATCGCTTTTGCAGCTTCCATGCGTGCATTCGCATCAAGATGAGCACTTGGCTCATCTAGGAGGTATAGGTCTGCATCTTTTCCAAGACAAATTGCAATTGCTACAGCTTGGGCTTCTCCACCAGACAGGTTATTGACATCTTTAGTAAGTAAATCATCAACTCCTAAAGCGCGAATAACATTGACATTGTATTCACCACTTCTCCAACTAGGCCCAACTTCCGCATCTAACCAGGTTTGAACATTACAATCCATATCGAGGTCAATATGTTGTGGTTTGTAGGATATAGATGCATCTGCAGTAACCCAACCTTCGTCATATTCATACTCTCCTGCAAGGATTTTGATCATCGTTGTTTTGCCACTTCCATTAGGGCCAACTACGCCCACAACTTCGGATTGGTGGACCTTTCCATCACCAGTTTTGAGTTTAAAGTCGCCGAGAGACTTTTCCAGCCCCCCCCATTCAACAACTGGATTTCCTATCTCGTTAGAACGGTCTGTATGCTTTTTGAATTTGATAGGCTTGTCTCTAATTCTGACATTTTGTTCGACCAAAAAGCCATCTAAATANGCATTTATCGCCATCCTAGTTGTGCGAGCAGGTGTGAATATACCGAAAGCACCTTTTTTGCCATATACTATGTGGATTAAATCCGCTAATACATCGAGAACTGCTAAATCGTGTTCAATGACAATTACACGAGCCGTTTCTGCTAATTCTTGAATAATTTTTACGATTCGCATTCTCTCATAAATATCAAGGTAAGACGATGGCTCATCGAAGAAGTAAACATCTGCGTCTTTGAGTAATGTGGCACAAATTGCTACCCTCTGTAATTCACCACCAGACAATTGGTCCAAATCCCTCTCAAGAAGATGGCTTAAACCTAGTTTTTCGGCCATTTCAGCGAACATTCCTCTTTCATCAACTGAAGAAAGTAATTTGCCCACTTTTCCTTTTACTGCTTTGGGGATGTGGTCTACATATTGTGGTTTCAGTGCGACTTTCACATTAGATTCGCTCACCTGGCTGAGGAAATCTCGCAATTCTCCGCGAGGTAGGCTTTCAATCGCGTCTTCCCACCAAACATCATCGGCTTCGAAATCTCCAAGGTTAGGAACAATTGAACCGTTGAGAATGTTAAATGCGGTTGATTTACCCATTCCATTAGGCCCTAGTATACCAACTACTGATTCTTTGGATGGAGTTGGAAGGCGGAACAATCGGAAACCATTGAGAGAATATCTGTGAATCATATCAGTTTTCAGTTCAGCTGGCAAGTTGATTACAATCACTGCGTCGTCTGGACAGTGCTTAGCACGGATGAAGCATGGAGGGCATGCACTTTCGAGAATACGAAATTTCTCACCATCGAACTGGATGCATTCTGCACCACATGAACCGGCCCACTTTTTGAGATAATCAAACGCATCGCTCTTCGGCTTGCATCTATCTTCAATTAGAACAGCAATACGCATAATGAACTCCTCCTAATTGCGCGGCTGATATTATTGTTCATGAAACAGCCGGTGGTTATGACGGCACGGTGCCGTTTAGCAATCAAGCAGCACCATGTCACCTTGCCATTGGCAAGTTGTTTGGATCAAACTAATCCCTTAACGTGTTCGTGCCCACGAATTAGTTTGGTAGTACATGGAGTTGGGAACTTCATGCTAGCCTTACGTAGAGCATCCTTAGCGACTAGATAGTCGGCCGGAGTGAACTGTAGTGAGATGACACGCTGTCCGCGCTTTACACGTGCAGCTGTACCTACATTCTTACCGAAAGCACAGCGCATACCTTGCGATACACGGTCTGCACCTGCACCTGTAGCCTGCTTGTTCTCACGTAGAATGTGGTGAGGGTAGGTGTGGATGCGGAGTGCGTAATTTTGTGCACCAGCGACTTTTCTTATTGTAGAATTAGAAATAACACGGGCTGCTTCTAGAGCTGTGTGCCTGATTTGACAAGACTCATCNGCGATGAGATTTAGTTCCATAAGGAACTCTCCTGTCTCCGCAGCACGGCGATTACCGGCATAGAAGTTTAGGATACGATTGTTAGGAACCCCACCGATATACTTTCGTCGGGTATATGCAGGACCTTTGAGTCTGCGGTACATACTTGCGGGCTTGCGTGCCATGCTTGATACCTCCGGGCGATTTTGCGACCAACCATCCCTATTTGACCATGCCGATGAATTCTAAAATTGCCGCCTTAGGGGAAAGGTCATGGATTAGGCACGCTCAGGGCCTTACAATGTCGGCGTGGCGAAGGCTCCTAGAAGAGGAATCGGAACATCAGTGGTTGTCATTTGTTGCATTCACTGTAATCATCATATTCGGGGCNGTATTAATCGAATGGTCCAATGAATTGTCNGGAGTTCACGAAGGTGGACAGTTGAATGTCGATGGCCAAATTGTTGATTCAGCAGGTAATGCAATTCTCTATGAAACAGAGAATGGAATTAACATATCACTAAATGGCAAGGAAGAAGTTGCACCGTATGGCACTTGCTTAGTTCAGCATGGCCACATTACATTTGCTTGCCTAGGTCAAGAAGGTTTGATCTGGTTCACAGAAGAAGAACATCCTGAAGAATGGGGTTGGATTCCAATGAGTCTTNGCCGTAACATTACTGCATCTCTATTGTCTCCAAATGACTTGAACCAATTGCTTGTAATAACTCAAGATGGAACATCAAATTCAATTGCTGCTATGGAAATNTCAGCGGGTGATGGAGCATCACCATCNATAACTCACGAAGGAGATATGCACCTGAGTGTTGCNACTGCTACTGAAGAAGGGTGGCTNGTAGGAGGCTCCTGGCANGCACCTGCTAATTGGTTAGGNTCAAATCCAGCATCACCTCCTATGTTTGAATTAGTNNTATCTGTANCATGGGATGGCATAAATGCNCCATCAACTGAAATCATCCACATGGGTGATGAAGGAATCATTCATGGAATATTTGCNGCAGGAGATAGCTACATTGCAACTGGNACATCTGACACACTGAGGATAGAAAACGGAGTTGCAACATCGATGGGGATGGCCAGCTATGCGGCTGTAGGTGATTTGAATGAGGATGTCTGGCTATTTGGCGGCAAAGGTTCTACATCGGTCGCTATCATTTCAGAAGAAGAGATTAGTATTGAAAAATTACCTGAGCCCCTCAGCATAATGCCAACATATGTTGTCTGTGATGAGAAAGGGCTTATTTCAATCCACGGNATTGATGGTGAAGATAAATCTGATGCCTTGTCTATAGACAGCAATGCTAGGAAATCATTCCTNAGCCTTAGAGGAATTATTGACCTTGGATTTATCCTAGGATCTATTCTGATTATTGGGATGATGGGTTGGAATATTACGGACGCTATTAGAAAAGGCGAAATATTCTGAAAATTAACTGTCTATCCGAAGTAAAAGGCCAATCTTTGAGGGCATCATTTACGAACCCCCGCCGAAGTGGAAACACCCTAGCGCAAGCGATGGATGGGTCACGATGTCGAAAAGAGGAATGATGGACCAATACATGGACATCAAAAGGGAACACCCAGATTCCGTTCTTTTCTTCCGCATGGGAGACTTCTATGAACAGTTTCATGATGACGCAGTTGTCTCTTCAGAAGTATTAGGAATCACACTGACTAGTCGTGACAAAAAGGCCGAAGACCCAATTCCAATGGCTGGTTTTCCATGGCACGCCCTCGAAGACAACTTGAGGCAGATGTTGCAGGCGGGTCACAAAGTGTGTGTCGCAGAGCAAGAAGAGCAATTACGAGAAGGTGCAAAGTTACTCGAAAGAGTGGTTACTAGAGTTTACACACCAGGTTCTCTGTATGAAGAGAGCCTGATTGGAACTGACGAAGTTGCAGGACTTGCTGCGATTTGCGTCAAAGCAGAAGGTGTTGGTATCGCAATCCTAGATGCTTCAACTGGACATGTATGGACCATGGAGCATACCGGTGATGAAAGATGGGACAGATTGCTAGATGACTTGTTACGAAGTAGTCCACGCGAAGTTATATTCTCTCCAAGAGACGCTGAGAGAGAAGAAGTTCGAAAAGTTATTTCCCAATTAGATGGAGTTACTCTTTCACAGCATAATTCATCCAAACGAAAGGGAGAAAGCGCACTAAAAAATGTTCTCGAAGTGGCTGATTTAGGTCACATCGATCTTGGAGACTCTCCTCTTGCTATGGATGCTGCCGGTTTGGCTGCAGACTACTTAGCGACCATGCATGTCGTAGATTCAATCGATGTAAAAGAAGTAGAAATAATGCAACCAGATGGAAATATGGTTCTCGACCAGACCACTTTACGAAACCTGGAATTGACTCAGACACTAGCTGGAGAAAAGGAAGGTTCACTCTTAGGAGCAATCGACAGATGCAGAACTTCGATGGGCCGACGCATGCTGAAGCAATGGATACTTAGGCCCCTAGCAAATAAGGAGAAAATCGAAGCAAGGCAGGATGCTGTTGCATCATTAGCGCGCTCTTCAAGAAGATTAGATGACATCAGAAATAGCCTTAGAGGCCTTAGAGACCTCGAGAGACTAGCAACTCAATTATCCTACAACCGTTCAGGTGGAAGAGATATTGTTGCTATAGGATTGGCATTGGAAAGAATGCCCAAAATCAAATTGTTGTGCCAGGAGATGGATGATGAACTTCTCAACACCATCTCATCTGAATTAGATATCTTAGAATTGATGCGAATCGACATTCAAGCCAACCTCAATGATGAACAACCACTATCCCTCAGAGATGGTGGATTGATTAGAGAAGGCGTAGACTCGAAGCTGGATGAATTGAGAACTGCTGCCGCNGTTGGCCATAAATGGTTCAAGGATTTAGANATAAAAGAGCGAGCACGNCTTGAAATCCCATCATTAAAAGTNAGACATAATCGTCAGATAGGTTGGTTTATCGAAGTAACCAAGACNCACTTGTCTAAAGTTCCTGAAGANTGGAAGAGAAAGCAACAGATGACNAATGGTAACCGTTACACTACTGATGATTTAGTAGAATGGGAAGACCGATTACTAACCGCTGCATCCAAGGCTAACTCAATGGAATATGATATGTTTAGAGATCTNCGTGATAGGTGTAGAGATAATTCNCGTGCTNTAGGATTNGTCAGTTCTAATGTAGCNCAGNTAGATGTCTTACAGTGCTTTGCAGANGTTGCTAGAACNAGGTCTTGGACTAGACCTACTATTCACGACGATGACCGTTTAGTCGCTAAAGGATTACGTCACCCAGTATTAGAAATTCAAACCGGTTTCGTGCCNAATGATATTCGCCTAGACAAGAAAAGGAAATTCTTACTCATTACAGGACCAAACATGGGTGGTAAATCTACTCACTTGAGGTGTGCTGCTTTACTGAGTGTTTTGGCTCAAGCGGGTTCATTCGTTCCCGCAAGTAGCGCTCAAGTNGGAATGGTNGACCGTATTTTCACAAGGGTTGGTGCATCNGATGACATTAGAAGAGGCCGCTCAACATTCATGATGGAAATGATGGAAGTCGCTCATATTCTGAAAAGAGCAACNCCAAACTCACTTATCCTTCTNGATGAAATCGGAAGAGGNACCTCNACTTTCGACGGACTTTCGATAGCATGGTCAGTAACCGAAGACATCTGTNGTCGAATCGGGGCTAGAACATTATTCGCAACTCACTATCACCAATTGATTGGCTTAGAAGGAGATGCNNCAGGATTGGTCAATGTGCATGTTCAAGTTGCTGAATCNGATGGAGAATTGAAGTTCTTACACACGGTTGCAGATGGTCCTTGTGACGACTCTTACGGAGTACAAGTCGCAGCATTGGCNGGATTACCAAGACATGTNGTAGAGAGNTCNGGCGACCTTCTNGGATTCTTAGAGAGTCAAGCACANGGNGCAAAAGCCGGTGAAAAGGGTGCACCGACTGCAAGAAGCGCAGGNCAAGCATCACTGCTAGGATTTGTAGGACAACCTCAAGTTAGAATAGAAAAAGATGCATTGGGNGAGGCTGTGAAACAAGCATTGTCCAATATAGACCCAGATTCTATGAGTCCAAGAGAAGCTCATGATGCACTTTATACTTTACAGAAAATATTGGAGGGAGAAAAATGAACTCACCAAATAGAATTGTTCAACTCGATGACAGGACTATCGGACACATTGCGGCAGGCGAAGTAGTAGAAAGACCTGCNCAGGTCNTNAAGGAGTTAATCGAGAATTCGATTGATGCAGGCGCTAAAANGATCATAGTTGACGTTGAACGCGGNGGCTTTGACCTGATGCGAATATTAGACGATGGCTCTGGAATNCACGAAGAGGATTTNCCGCTATCACTCGACAGNCATGCTACCAGTAAATTGCGTAGNCAAGAAGACTTAGCATCAATCGGNACTTTAGGATTCAGAGGCGAAGCNCTAGCCAGTATTGGAATGGTTAGCAGGTTATCCATTTCTAGCCGCCCTGCAGGTACAGAAGGACGTAGAATAGTGATGGACAATGGCGACAAGGAGAAAATTGAGCCAGCNGGTATCGCAGAAGGAACNTGTATTGAAGTATCCAATATCTTTGCAAATCANCCCGCTAGATTAGCATTCCAAAGACGNCCTGCAACCGAGACCAGTAAAATTGTCGATGTCGTCGTTTCACACGCNATCAGTCACCCNGAAGTCGGATTCAGATTAANNAGCGATGACAAAGTAATCCTCGAAGTTCCNGCTGTAGATGAAATGGAAGACAGACTTTACGATATTTTAGGCAGACAAGCAGGNCGNATGATTGAGATTTCATCNCCNCCTAGTGATGATGANGCACCAGGNGANGANAATTGGAGCGGATGGATTTCAACTCCAGACATTACCAGAGGNAAAGGCGATGANATTCATATTTTGATAAATGGCAGNCCAGTGGCTGCTCAACCGTTTTTACAATCNATTCGAAGAGGNTACAGAACTAGATTGATGCAAGGNAGACACCCNGTTGCTGTTTTGATGCTAAATCTTCCAGCNGATGAGGTNGATGTGAATGTNCATCCAACAAANCGTGAAGTCAGACTCAAGAACTCTTGGAGAGTACTTGAACGACTTGACAGAGCTATCGCTTACACATTNGAATCCACNCCTACAGAACCTGAATCAAGCGGTGGCATCACNGGAATTACATCGCTTGCACCTGAAACAAAAGAAAGNCGTACCATTGAAAAGCCAGCTTGGGCACAAACAGCACAAATTTCACTGACNGGAGAAAAACCGGTNGAAGTTAAACACGAAGACAAGCCNAGACCAGTCTCAGTCGCAGAATCNTCTCAAACAACAATNACTGGNCAAGAAGCGATTGCTCCGGCTCTTTCCNTTGGTGAAAGAGAGNTACACAGNCACGCNGGTTTTGATGCAGAAGATCCNGANAANTCTGAACCACTAGGTCCNGTAATCAATGATTTACCGGCGATGGAGCCNCTAGCACAATTTGCAGATTCATACATCTTAGTACAGGCGGAAGAAGAGTTGTTACTGATAGACCAACATGCTCTGCATGAAAGNGTTAGATACGAACGATTGCGCCATAATGAAAGTCTATGGCAAGCCCAAGAAAGAATAAGTTCAGTTCCACTAGAACTTGATGCAAGNCAAATTGCNAGATTAGATGCTCGNATTGATGACCTTAATGACATGGGATTCGTGATAAATAAAAGTGCAGGAGGATATTCTATAACAAGTGCACCTGCGCTCCTATCTGCTAACGATTTGGAACCATTTATTCACGACATATTACTCGATATGAGTGAAGATGGAGCCCCTCTTGAAACCGTTGAAGAACGTAAGGACCACCTTGCGTTCCTAAATGCATGCAGAGGTGCTGTAAAGGCAAATGAAAGGTTGAACCTAGCCCAGATGAGAAGGCTACTAGACGACATGAGACGTATCCCTAATCCGTGGGCTTGTGTACATGGAAGGCCGACTGCGATGAGAATTCCATTAAATGCATTAGACCATCACTTCGGTCGTCATGGCTAAATCGTGATGGTTTTTACATCCAAACCACATAACTTCAATTGCTCAAGGAATGATGGCCAGGCCACTTCGTGAAGGTCAACACCTTCGATCATTGCTCCACAAAACCTTGCTAGCAGTACTGCAGTCATCTGCATACGATGGTCGCCATATGTTTCGACTATTCCATCTGGACGAGACGGCACCTGTCCACCCTCAACCATTATTCCATCAGTATTCGCTGAAGCTTTTATTCCGAATCTAGAAAGCATTTCAACTGTTTTAGTAATTCGATTAGACTCCTTATGTGCTGCATGCGGTGCACCTGAAATCAATCCACCTTTCCCCAAAGCCAGCCATGCGGCCATTGGAGTAATCAAGTCATTAGAGTCTCTNAGTACGCTATTTTCTAAGGAATGNCCAATCGATTCTTNTTCACTCGGNGCATTGGTTACTTCCAATCCAGCCAATTTAGCAAATGACATCATNGAAGCGTCAGAAGGNATTNCTACNTCAGGGCAATTTACTTGCCACGGCTCTCCGATATTTNTNGCACCTGTCAATTGACACAATTCCCAAGTCAATGCNGAATGGTTCCTTGANACNGCATCTCCCTTTGTGGNTATNTTGAATCCATTCGTTCTTGGNGCNATGAGCATTANTGNTGAATNGAATTGNGATGTTTTAGAAACATCTATTTCGATATTTTGAAGATTGAANGGGCCGGTTATATCGATTGGCAGTTCTGATTGATTTTGCTTNGAATTGAATTCAATACAAAGTGANTNNANTAGTTGTAAGGAACTCCTTGCACGTAGGCTTGCATCTCCATCTATTGATATTTTGAAGTCNCAAGTTGCCGATTGNCCAATNAAAAACCTCAGNGCNGTACCGCTNTTTTTACAATCTAGANTTCCNGATGGNNGAGATAACTCNCCNCCATATATCGTGTCNNTTTCCCACTTTATCCCAAGTTGTTCCAANCAATCTATCATGGCAAGTACATCTTTTCCAATTTCCCACATTACGATTTTAGTTGGATTAACATCCATGCTAGCTAGAGTAAGCCAACGCATAGCATGGCTCTTGGAAGGAGGTAACTTCAATCCACCAGACAGTGTACTAGGCTCAACACAGAGAACACTTTTCCCACTAAAATCGGGGCCAGCATCACTAGACGTACTAGGCCCCATAACCTATGCGAGATGGTGCCTAATCATGAAGTCATCCAAGGCACATGTTGAAGAGCGGCTTTACTACAGCCTCCAATATGGTCAGAGATTCACTCAACCGTCCCTTAAGGGACCTAAGAATATCTCTAACCGATCGGTGTAACATGCGATGCCGGTATTGTATGCCTAGTGAGCACTTTGGAAATAACCATGAATTCTTATCTAAAAAAGAGATTTTGAGTTATGAAGAATTGACAATGATTGTAGAATCTTTAGTCCCCCTTGGTCTTTCCAAAATTCGCCTTACTGGAGGTGAACCATTATTGCGCAGAGACATATGTAAATTCATTGAGATGTTACCTCAAGAATTGGATATTGCAATGACTACAAATGGCATACTACTAGCACGTTTTGCACAAGACCTAGCAGATGCCGGTCTAAAACGGGTAACCGTATCTCTAGACGCTGTTGATGTGGAAACATTTCAGGCGATGGGCGATACTAAAGAAGTCCCTGAAACAGTACTACTAGGCATCGAGGCTGCTCGTAAAGCCGGATTAGCAGTCAAGGTAAACACTGTAATTAGAGCAGGATATAATGAGCACTCTGTGAAGATGATTGCTGACCGGTTCATCGGTAGTGATGTTATCGTGCGATACATCGAATTTATGGATGTAGGTAAAACCAATGCTTGGAATTTAGATGAGGTCATCACCGGCAAGATGATGCGACAAATGCTTGAAAATATCAAACCTTTAGATGCTAATCATGTTGGAGAAGTGGCTAATCGATACCAGAGAGGTAGCCAGGAGATTGGATTCATTGAGAGTGTTTCTAATCCATTCTGTGGCGACTGCAATCGTGCCAGAATATCAGCAGATGGCTCGATGTACACTTGTTTGTTCGCATCAAAAGGTAACGACCTGAAAGCGATGATTCGAATGGATGCTACCAAAGAACAGATTGCGGAAGCGGTTAGGTCGATTTGGAGCAAAAGAGATGATGCTTATTCACAAAACCGTGGAGAAACTGAAGTCGACAAAGTCGAAATGTCCTTCATCGGTGGTTAGCTTTCGATTGCAGGTAGCCGAATAGATGCTAGTACAGAATCGCTACCTTTGTCAACCAATTCAAAATAATGGTTGCCAGT